>JAWERV010000005.1:0-65145 GCA_032481955.1 Streptococcus mitis
TCAGTGTAAACTTCTACTTCAAGTGTTGGGTTACCGCGTGAGTCTAGGACTTCGCGAGCGTAAACATCAGTAATAATTGACATTTTTTACTCTCCTTATGAGTTAAATTTTTTACACCTCTATAATACCTTAAAACCCCTCCTTTTTCAAGAAAAAACGTTATCTTTGTGCAAATTTTCCTTAACTTTATAAAGTAATCGCTTTCTTTTGTCTGTTTTATTCTAACTTTTATGATATACTGTTTTCATGACAGATTTATCAAAACAATTACTTGAAAAAGCTCATGGTGGAGCAAAATTAAATCCGGATGAGCAAAGACGCTATCTTGGTACTTTTGAGGAAAGAGTTCTTGGATATGCAGATATTGACACAGCAAATAGCCCGCAGTTAGAAAAAGGCTTTTTATCCATTTTAGAAAACCTTCAGGAAAAAGCAGAGCCACTATTTGTGAAGATTTCACCAACTATCGAATTCGACAAACAAGTTTTCTACTTAAAAGAAGCTAAAGAAACTGATAGTCAAGCTACCATTGTATCTGAAGAGCATACTTCTTCTCCTTTTGGCCTGATTATCCATAGCAATGCACCAGTTCAAGTAGAAGAAAAGGATCTTCGACTTGCTTTTGCAAAACTTTGGGAAGGTGAAAAGGAAGAACCTGCCAAAACATCCTTATGGAAGAAATGGTTTGGCTAAATCTTGCGCATATTTAATAAACGCCCTATATTGGCAGCCTTGTGCTCCAAATAGAGACTGGCATTTTTCAGACTATCTTCTAGAGGTTCACTTTTCTCCAAAATTGAAAAAACCGCTTGGATATTCTCAAATGGTAGGGAAGGTAAATCTTCAGCAAGACTACCACAAATAGCAATAACAGGAACTCCGACAGGGGTTCTTTTTGCAACACCTATCGGCGCTTTACCTGCTAAACTTTGACGATCTAGCCTTCCTTCTCCTACAACTACCAAGTCAGCATCTGCAACTTTCTTATCAAAGTTGATTAGATCCAAGCAGGTATCTATTCCAGATACGATTCTTGCCTGAGCAAAGGCACACAAACCGGCAGCAATGCCCCCACCAGCTCCTGTTCCTTTAATTTCTAATGTTGCAGGTGAAACTTTTTCATAAAAATCTTGGATTGCCTGATCTACGGTCTCAAACATAGTAGGATCTAGGCCTTTTTGTTTGCCAAAAATATAGGTCGCACCTTGAGGACCACATAAGGGACTCACGACATCTGCTAAAATACGAATTTGCACATCTTCAGGAATTTCATAGCGATTTTCTATTGAAACAGAAGCTAAGTTCAATAAGGATTGACCACAAGAGGGCAAGACATTTCCATTCTTATCATAAAATTGATAACCTAAACCAGCAGCAATCCCCAGTCCTCCATCATTACTGGCCGTGCCACCAACACCGATATAGATATCTTTAATCCCTTTAGCAATGAGATGGCGAATCAACTCTCCGATACCACGAGTTTGGATTTGCAGTGGATTTCGTTTCTCTATCGGAATCTTTCCAAGACCAACCAAGTCAGCTACTTCAAATAGTGCCAGTTCCCCTTTTTGAAAATAGCGCATGGCTTCTTTTGGTCCAAAAGGTCCTGTAACTTGGATCCATTTTTCTTCAAAGTCAATAGAATGTCTAATAGCATCAACGGTACCTTCTCCCCCATCACCAATAGGGCAGAGAAGACATTCTACATCTGCTATTGATTGTTGGAAGCCTCTTTTAATAGCTTCAGCCACCTCTTCAGCAGTCAAGCTTTCCTTAAATGAATCTGGTGCAATTACAATCTTCATATTTTCCCTCATTCTAACCAGTCAATCAAAGGAAGAACTTCTAAAAAATCTCTCTTATCAACATAATTCGGTATTTCTTTTTTGAGCACTTCTTTGGCACAAAAGGCGATTCCTAGTCCTGCTGACTTCAACATTAATAGATCATTGGCCCCGTCACCGATTGCAATCGTTCTTTCTTTAGGAAGTTTTAGTTTATCTCTCCATTTTTCCAGAGTCTCTTTTTTGACCTCAGGACTGATAATTTGTCCAACTAATTTTCCTGTTAGATGATCGTCTTTGACTTCAAGTTGATTGGCAGAGAAATAGGCAATGTCGAGAGATTTTGCTAATTTATCAACTATTGGTGTAAATCCACCAGACACAAAACCAACTAGGATGCCATTCTTTTGGAGAATAGAGATGAATTCGTGGGCATTTGGAGATCGATGAATTGAGTTGAAGACTTTATCAAATACAGAAACAGGAAGTCCTTCCAGTAAGGACACTCTTTTTCTTAAACTGCTTTCAAAATCCAACTCTCCTCGCATTGCCCTACATGTAATCTGCGAAATTTCCTCCTCAAAACCTGCCTCTCTTCCCAACAAATCTATCACTTCTTCTAGGATTAAGGTTCCATCAACATCCATAACACACAAGCCTTTTACTTGAGACATCAGTTCTCCTCTCTAAAATAGCCTAAAAATCGTATGAAGTCATCATACGATTTTATCTATTAATTAACTAAACTATGGTACAAGTCAAGGTATGACTTGCAGGCTGTATCCCATGAGAAATCACACTCCATAGCTTGTTTTTGTAGGTTTCTCCAAACGTCAGGGTTGTTTCTATACAGGTCCAAAGCTGTTTGGAAAGTCCAATTTAACCAATAAGGAGATAGATTGTCAAAGCTAAAGCCAGTACCGCTTCCCTCGATTGGGTTGAAAGCACGAACGGTATCTCGCAAGCCACCAACTTCATGGACCAATGGCAAGGTTCCGTAGCGCATAGCCATCATTTGAGATAAGCCGCAAGGTTCAAAACGACTCGGCATGAGGAAGAGGTCACAAGCAGCATAGATTTCTTGAGCAAGTTCGACATCAAAAGTGATATTTGCTGATAGCTTGTCTGGGTAAATCTGAGCAAACCATGAGAAAGCTCCTTCAAAGGCTGGATCACCAGTTCCCAAAAGAACAATCTGAACATCTTCTTGCAAGATATGGTGCAGACTTTCCACCACCACATCAAAACCTTTTTGGCGTGTCAAACGAGAAACAATTCCCACCAGTGGAACATCTGCTCTAACTGGCAAGCCAACTCTCTCTTGTAATTTTGCCTTATTCTGGGCTTTTCCAAACAAATCTTCCTGATTGAAATGATAGTCTAAAAGGGCATCCGTCTGAGGATTATAAAGGTCAGCATCAATTCCATTCACGATACCAGAAACTTTACCAGACTCCATCCTAAGAATCTGATCCAAGTTACATCCGAATTGGCTAGTCATAATTTCATGAGCATAGCTAGGTGAAACAGTTGATACACGGTCTGCGTAAAGAATACCAGCCTTCATCCAGTTCAGACAGTTGTTCCAGCGAAGTGTCCCATCTGCATAACGTTCAAAGCCAACTCCAAACAAATCCCATAACATTCCTTCTGAGAATTGTCCTTGAAATTCCAGATTATGAATGGTTAAAACAGTTTTAATGCCCTCATAGGCTTGAATCCAACGGTATTTTTCCTTTAACAAGAAAGGAATCATAGCTGTATGATAGTCATGAACATGGAGAAGGTCAGGAATAAAGTCAATTCTTTCCATAACCTCAATGGCAGCAAGTTGGAAGAAAGCAAAGCGTTCTCCGTCATCAAAATCACCGTAAACATGACCACGGAAGAAATAATATTGGTTGTCAATAAAGTAAAAAGTCACACCGTTTAAGACTGTTTTCTTAATTCCACAATACTGTCTGCGCCAACCAACACTCACCTCAAAATGAAGAACATCTTCAATCTGATTTCCAAATTTAGCCTCTACCATGTCATAGTAGGGTAAAATTACTGCAACTTCATGTCCCGCTTTTACTAGTGATTTAGGAAGAGCGCCAATGACGTCTCCCAGACCACCTGTTTTTGAAAAGGGTGCACCCTCAGCTGCTACAAATAAAATTTTCATGAATGAATATCCTCTATTACTTTGCTACCTTTCTTAACGACAACTGGATGTTCTGCAGTTCCTCGAATCACAACACCATCCGCAACTTCAACACCCTTGTCCAAGATAGCGTATTCTACCTGAGCTCCTTCTCCAATAACAACACGAGGGAAAAGTAAGCTATCTTTAACCAAGCTATCCTTATGTACATGAATATTACGTGATAGAACGGAATTAGCTACTTGACCTTCAATGATACTACCAGAGGCAAACTGAGAAGTACTTACCTTAGATGTGTTAGCATAGTAAGTTGGTTCTTCATTCTTAACCTTTGTATAAATTTTTTGGTTTGGAGTAAAGAGAGAGTAGAATTTTTGAGATTCAAGCATATCTTTATTAGCTTGGTAATAAGACTCTACAGAATGAATATTTGCTAGATAACCTGTGTACTCGTAGGCAAAAGCACCTTCTTTTGCAGCCAAATCCCGTAAAACATAGCGTAACTTCTCTGGATGTTCTTTCTTAGCTTCTTCTTCTAAGCGTTCAATCAACCAAGGTGTATCAACGACAAAAATATCTGTAGACATATTGAACATTTCTTCTGTTGATTTTCTATCAAATAGTGTGTGAGAATGAACATGGTCTGTTTCATCCACTTCCAAGATTGCGTTCACTTCTGAAATATCTTTCTTAGGAAGTTTCTTATAAACAACTGTAATAGGCCTCTTCGTTGTGTTATGAAGATGGAACACTTGGTTCAGATCGATATTAATCAAAACATCACAGTTAAGTGACACTGTTTGGTTTGAGCCAGAGCGTTTTAAATAAGTGAGTAGCTGTTGGTAATATTCTTTTCCTACTGTGCTACTCTCAACGCGTGTATTATAAATTCCTAGATAATAGTGACTTAGAAGAGTTGACAATCCCCACTCACGACCAGAACGGATATGGTCAAAGACTGAGCTAATATTATCTTGTTGGAAAATACCAAAAATACTACGCACACCAGCGTTAGCAAGACTTGAAAGCGGGAAGTCAATCAAGCGATATTTACCGCCAAATGGCAAACTAGCTACTGGACGGTGGTCTGTCAATGTTGACATATCATGAAAACCAACTGTGTTTCCTAAAATGGCAGAATATTTATCAATCTTCATCTGTTGCTACCCCCACTACTTCATTATATCCTACAACTTGTACTTCTTCTGTTCCATCAATTTCGACACCATCAGAAATAACTGCACCTTCACCAATAATAGCACGTTTGATTTTAGCTCCGTGTCCAATAATGGCTCCACTCATGATAACTGAATCTACTACTTCTGCCCCTTCGCGAACTTGCGCACCTGTTGAAAGGATAGAATGTTTAACAGTTCCATCAACGAAACATCCGTCTACAACTAATGAGTCTTCCACATGAGCATTTGCCCCAAGGAAGTTTGGTGGTGAAATCAAGTTTCTTGAGTAAATCTTCCATTGACGGTTACGGCTATCCAAGGCATTTTCTGGTGAAATGTACTCCAAGTTCGCTTCCCAAAGAGACTCAATCGTACCGACGTCTTTCCAATAACCATTAAATTCGTAGGCATAGACACTTTCACCTGACTCAAGGTAATTTGGAATGACGTTCTTACCGAAGTCTGACATATCGACATTGCTCTTTTCTGCAGCGACTAACATATTGCGGAGACGTTGCCAATCAAAGATGTAAATCCCCATAGAGGCTTTGGTAGATTTAGGTTGGGCTGGTTTCTCTTCAAATTCAACAATACGGTTATTTGCATCTGTGTTCATGATACCAAAACGACTTGCTTCTTTCAGAGGAACATCAAGAACTGCGACTGTCAAGCTGGCATTATTATCCTTGTGAGACTGGAGCATAGCATCGTAGTCCATCTTATAGATATGGTCACCCGAAAGAATCAAAACATACTCAGGATTGACACTATCGATATAGTCGATATTTTGATAAATAGCGTGACTAGTTCCTTCAAACCAACGATTTCCTTCACTCGCTGAATAAGGTTGAAGGATAGAGACACCAGAATTAATCCCATCTAGACCCCAACTTGAACCATTCCCGATATGGTTGTTGAGAGCAAGTGGTTGATACTGGGTAATGACTCCAACATTGTGAATGCCTGAGTTGGCGCAGTTTGAGAGAGCAAAGTCAATGATACGGTAGCGCCCACCAAATTGCACAGCTGGTTTTGCGATGCTTTGAGTGAGTTTACCGAGACGAGTTCCTTGCCCACCAGCAAGAATCAAAGCTAACATTTCATTCTTCATTTTCTACTCCTTTTTGGTTTTTACTTGTGACAGTTTTAGTAGGTTTCAAGCGACGCTTGATTTTCCATATACTAGCTCCCATAGCAGGCAGGGTAAAGGTCAAGGTATGCTCATAATCCTTCCATAGTCCTTCTTGCGTTTGAACAGTTTGATTATGTTCTTTCCAAACGCCTCCCCACTCTTCTAACTCAGTATTCCAGACTTCTTCGTAAATCCCTGCAACAGGAAGGCCGATTGTAAAATCTTTTCGTTCAACAGGTGCCATATTAAAGACACAGACTAACATGTCGCCCTTTTTACCCTTACGGATGAAGGACAGAACACTCTGGTCTTGATTATCCGCATCGATGATTTCAATACCATCATAGCTAGTATCAATTTCCCACAGACAGCGGTGATCTTTGTAAAACTGGTTTAGCTGAGAAGTGAAATACTTCATCTTAGCATTCATTGGATCTTCTAGGTTAGACCATTCCAGCTGTTCTTCAGATTTCCATTCTAGGAATTGCCCATATTCGCTACCCATGAAGAGCAATTTTTTACCTGGGTGACAAATTTGGTAAGTGTAGAGATTGCGCAAGCCTGCGAATTGATTATATCGATCTCCCCACATCTTGTGCATCATACTCTTCTTACCATGAACCACTTCATCGTGCGAGAATGGTAAGAGATAATTCTCCTTGAAGACATACATAAAGCTGAAAGTCACCAGGTTAAAGTCGTATTTACGATAAATCGGATCTTCTTCATAGAAACGGAGGATGTCATTCATCCAACCCATATTCCATTTGTAGTCGAAGCCAAGACCATCTGAATCCTTAGTGTCAGTAATCTGAGTAGCTGATGAACTTTCCTCAGCTATCATCATAACGTCTGGATGAACTTGTTTAATCACATCATTCAAGCGTTGAAGGAAATAATAGCCCTCATAGTTGAGATTTCCGCCATCTTTATTAGGCGTCCATGGCGCATTGTCATAATCTAGGTAGAGCATATTACTAACGGCATCAACACGTATACCATCCAAGTGATAAAATTCAATCCAATGTTTGATACTTGAAATCAAGAATGACTGAACTTCATTTTTTCCTAAGTCAAAATTTAGTGCTCCCCAACCATAGTTGTGGGCTTTATTATGGTCTTGGTATTCAAAAGTCGGAGTCCCATCATAATAAGCCAAGGCATCATCATTGATAGTAAAGTGACCAGGTACCCAGTCTACAATAACTCCAATATTGTTTAAGTGACATTCCTCAACAAAATCTTGAAACTCTTCAGGGCGACCATAGGCATGCTCTAAAGCGAAGTAACCCATAAGCTGGTAACCCCAACTCAAACCGAGAGGGTGAGACATCAAAGGCATAAACTCAATGTGAGTATAGTTCATCTCAACTAGGTAAGGAATGAGTTCATCTTTCAATTGAGCAAAACTATAAGGACTTCCATCTGGATTTCTCTTCCACGATCCAGCATGAACTTCGTAGATATTGACAGGACGTTCAAAGAAAGTCCAACGTTTTCTGCGAGCTAACCAAAGCCCATCCTTCCATTTTTTATCTGGAATCTCTGTTAAAATCGCTCCAGTGCCCGGACGTGCCTCATATCGAACAGCCAAAGGATCAATCTTCATAAGCTGATGACCATTTGCACGTGTAATATTGTACTTGTAAATTTGGCCTTCTTGTGCAAGACTAGTGAAAACTTCCCAAACTCCAAATTCATTCCGTTCCATTGGAATTTGATTTTCAACCCAATTGGTGAAATCACCTACCAAATGAACCGCCTGAGCATTGGGTGCCCACACACGAAAAGTGTAGCCATACTCACCATTTTTTTCTTCCCTATGAGCTCCCAGATAGTGCTGGAGGTGAAAATTTTCACCTGTCATAAAGGTTTCTAAATCTTTTTTCTTATCCATACACCCTCCTATTTCTGTAAGCGTTTTCTATAGATTTATTATACTACCTTTTTAGGGAAGATTCAAGTAAATTACGGAATTTGCAAAAAAATCTTTTGAAAGTCTTCAACAAATTCACTGATCTATTCACTTGTAAATCAAGAAATTTTCAGAAATGCTTTGAAAACGAATTGTTTTTAATAATATTATCATAAAGTTCGTTATTTAGCTAACAAAAATATAATTTAAAGTAAAAAAATAAATCAGGAAACGAATCTCCTGATTTTATTGTTTTTATAGTAGTTTTGCTTATTTTCGGCACCACTTCCAAGTAAAGTATAACGCACTATACTTTACTTCGTCAGGAAACATTGATACTATAAACTCTACACATCCAACATAGACAGTTGCCATTATGTTTTTTAATATTCTTCAAAATTATATCTTATACAAATTATTTAATCTTTCTAACTCTAATACATTCATACATACTTCTACTCCAGTAACTCCCCCCTTACTATGAATAACCCCACAAGAAAACACAATCCTCTCCTTACTCAAAATATTTGACAACACCACTAATGATTCTAAAATATAATCCTCTATAATAATAAAACTATTATTTTCATCTTTAACAAACTTTATAAATCCAATATCCTTACATCTATCACCAAGATGAAACCTAAGTGATTTCAAAAAATAATCAAAAAAAACATCACTATCCATAGAAAAGCCTTTAATTTTTTAAAAATATTCTGATATAATCATACAAAAAATAAAATTGTAAATCTATTCTACAAAACTTTATAGACGCTGGCACTAACGCCACCAACCGTGTCTTTATCAGCTAAATAGCTATTGGTCACTAATAGTTCTAGATTTCCTGCATTTTCAAACTGGAAGTCTTGCCCTTTAGCATTAAATACAACCAATAGATGTTCTTCCCCATGAATCTCATAGACAATCCAACCACTATGTTCGTGGGCTGAATGAACAAAGACATGATGGTAAATTTCTTCATAAGTAGGGTAAGAAAAGGCACTGGTTTCTGTCTTCAATCGAATCATCTGACGGATAAACTCAATACTGTCTTGACGCTCATTAATCAAATCCCAGTTCACTTGATTCACACTGTCAGGAGCATTATAGCTATTCATAGCACGCTCTCTATCATCATGGGTTAACTCGCCATTTTCACCAGTAGCAACTAGTTTAGTACGACCAAATTCTTGACCGATTTCCATAAAGGCCATCCCCTGCATGAGTAGATTCATGGCTGTGGCAGTTTCGACCTTGCGCATGATTTGCTCTGAACTTTGGTCTGGATGTAGGGTTGCCAACAAATCGTGAAGATTGTAATTGTCATGGGCCTCTACATAGTTAAGCACTTGATTTGGATGTGTATAGGTTCCTAATTCACGACTGCCCAAGATTGCTTTGGCTAGAATTGGCTCTGTCGCAGCACCACTGACAAAACCTGATTTAATAGCACCGTAAACTTCTCCACCTTTGACAGCATCACGCTGATTGTCATTAAAGAAACCAATATTTGGCATCTGGTAGGCATTGTCTTTCTTGGCCTTATCATAAGGCGCAAGACCTGTTCCCATATCCCAGCCTTCTCCATAGAGGATAATGTTAGGGTCGATTTCATCCAAACTCTGACGAATCATCTGCATGGTCTTGACATCATGAATCCCCATCAAGTCAAAACGGAAGCCGTCAATGTTGTATTCTTGCACCCAGTATAGGAGGGAATCAATCATATACTTGCGGAACATTTCGTGTTCACTGGCTGTCTCATTTCCCACACCCGTTCCATTCTGGAAAGTACCGTCTGGATTCATACGATAATAGTAATCAGGGACAGTTGTTTGGAAAGGTGCATCAACAACTGAGAAGGTATGGTTATAAACCACATCCATAATGACACCAATACCCGCATCGTGATAGGCTTGAACCATGGTCTTCAAATCACGAATGACCTGAGCTGGATCCTCTGGATTGGTTGAAAGGCTCGTCTCTGGTGCGTTATAGTTTTGTGGGTCATAACCCCAGTTGTAGGTTACATTACCGTCCTCATCATATTCTTTGTGACGGTCTGCAATTGGTTGCAACTGAACATAATTATAGCCTATCTTCTTGATGTAATCAAAAGCAGTTGACTGACCGTACTGGTTAACCGTTCCAGTCTGAGCAGCACCCAAGAAAGTTCCTCGAAGATGTTCATCCACACCCGAGGTCGGTGATTTAGTCAAATCACGAATGTGCATTTCACAAATAACTGCTTTACATGGATTTGACAAGCGCCAAGTAGCCTCAGAACCATGCTTAACTTCGAAGTTTTCAACTTGCTTTTCATCATGACTCAGGATAGCTGAACGTTTGCCATCAGGACTGGTCGCAATTGTGTATGGGTCGCGTGTCAGTGTTTGGTGGTGAGGGAATTGAACTTGATACTGATAAGCCTTACCAGTCAAATCTTCCTCAACATCCAAACTCCAGACACCAATTGTATTGTCTTTATGATTATAAGAGTAGCTGTTGCCTCTTTCCATCTCAAAAGTCTTCCAAACAGGAGCATCGTTAGTAGCTGATTCATAAACGACAACCTGCACTTCTGTCGCTGTTGGAGCCCAAAGAGCAAAATGAGCCTGATTTTGCTCTACATGGCAACCCAATTCCCCTTGGTAACCCCAATGATGGTCAAAACTAGCACTGTTAATGGCCTTATCAAAGGCAAAAGGATTTTGATTTTTATAGAAAGGACTGGCAATTGCAGGATTTTCAGAGTAATAAATTCTGTCATCCCCTTCCAAAATCCAGACCTCTGTTAAAAGAGGATAGTGATTGAAACGGATAGCATACTCTTTACTGGTTTGGCCTGTATGAACCACAAAATTCAAGCTTTCTAAGGCATGAGAACTTGGGTGTTCAAAACTAAATAAAGCGCCAAAATAATCTTCTTTGTAGGTCAGCAAATCAATTCGCTGATCCTGACTTTTTACAAAAGAGCAAGTATCGTATTCTCCATTCTTACGATGGTAATGAATGCGCATAGGGTAGTTATACATTTTTTATTTTTCCTTTTTAATTCTTGATTTGTTTCTATTTCACTAATAAATTATTGACCAATTTTGTCACGACTAACAAACATAGTTATATTATCTAAACTCTGTTTTTAAACGATCATTACAAACTTTCTAGCCAAGCTTCATCTCGAACTTCGATACCAAGTTCTTGTGCTTTTTGCAGTTTACTTCCAGCGTCTGCACCTGCCACGACGAGGTCGGTCTTTTTAGAAACACTGCCTGTTACTTTGGCACCCAAACTTTCGAGTTTACTTTTAGCTTCTGAGCGCTTGAGACGTTCTAATTTTCCAGTCAATACCACGGTCAAACCTGACAAGGCCGCATCCGCTACTACTGTCTGACCTTTATAGTCCAGGTTAACCCCAGCTTCTTTCAATTCTCTGAGGAGAATTTCAGAGCCCTCTGTCGCAAAATAAGTCTGAAGACTCTTGGCAATCACACCACCCAGACTCTCAATACTAGCCACTTCCTCTGGATCTGCCTGAGCCAGATTTTCAATCGAATGGAAATGTTGGAGTAACAGCTGACTGGCCTTACTTCCGACATGACGAATTCCCAAACCAAACAAGAGTTTCTCGGCAGAATTTTCCTTAGATACTTGGATGGCCTGATACAGTTTAGAAGCGGACTTTTCCTTGACCCCTTCTAAAAGGAGGAAATCTTCTTCTTTCAAACGGTAAATATCTGCCACATCCTTGACTAGATCTGCAGAAAATAGCTTCTCAACTACTGATGGACCCAGTCCTGTAATATTCATGGCATCTCGCGATGCAAAGTGAATCAAACTTCCCATGATTTGTGCTGGGCAATCGGGGTTAACACAACGTAAGGCAACTTCATCTTCAAAATGAAGCAACTGACTATCACAACTTGGGCAATTTGATGGAATATCTAGTTTTTCTTCAGAAATCCGTTTGGATTCTACCACACGCAAGACGGCAGGGATAATATCTCCAGACTTACAGACGATAACCGTGTCGTCTTTACGGATATCTTTTTCAGCAATATAATCCACATTGTGCAGAGTCGCACGGCTAACAGTTGTACCAGCTAGTTGTACTGGTGTTAGATTGGCAGTTGGGGTTACAACACCCGTACGGCCAACTGTCCAGTCAACTGATAAGAGTTGAGCTTCTTTTTCTTCAGCTGGGAACTTGTAGGCCACTGCCCACTTTGGAGCCTTAACGGTAAAGCCAAGTTCTTCTTGACCTGCTAGGTCGTTGACCTTGATCACCACCCCATCGATATCATAAGGCAGATTGTCCCGTTCCTCTCCTACTTCTTGGATAAAATCCCAGATTTCATCTATGTTTTCAGCCAAGATTCGCTTAGGATTGACTACAAAACCTAGTTGTTCTAGGTGCTTCAAAACCTTTTCTTGACTATCTCGAGTTGAAGGGCTGGCTTCTTGATAGAGAAAGGTTGCAAGATTGCGCTTGGCTACTACTGCTGTATCCAGCTGACGCAGGGTTCCTGCTGCCGCATTACGAGGATTGGCAAATTCAGGCTCTCCATTTTCTTGGCGAGCTTGGTTGACCTGATCAAAAGAAGCGCGTGGCATGTAACACTCCCCACGAACTGTGATATCTAGTTCTTCTGGCAAGGTCAAAGGAATGTCCTTAACACGCTTGAGGTTTTCTGTGATATTTTCCCCAACAGAACCGTCTCCACGTGTTGCACCAACAACTAAAATCCCCTTTTCATAAGTCAGCGAGATAGACAAGCCATCGATTTTCAGCTCACAAATATAGGTTGGATGGGCTACTTCCTTACGAACACGCGCGTCAAAAGCTTCAAGCTCCTCACGTGAAAAAGCATCCTGCAAACTATAAAGAGGATACTGATGACTGTATTTTTCAAAACCATCTAAAACCTTACCACCAACACGATGGGTCGGACTGTCTGCTAACACTTGATCTGGATAGGCAGTTTCTAACTCAACCAACTCTCGGTAAAGGCGGTCATACTCACTGTCAGAAACCGACGGATTATCGCTGGTATAGTACTCAGTCGCATAGCGATTGAGCAAGGCGACTAACTCATTCATTCTTTTATTCATAAGACCATTTTACCACAAAGTAAGCCCTCCTCACAAACGAGAAGGGCGGAAAAAACACTCAGATTGGAATTATTTTTGAAGTCCAAGCAAACTTATGTCTCTTTTTCAAAATGAGTTCGAACATACACGAGGGATAGACAAGACAGGATGATAACCCCGCTTCCAATTATCAAGAAAGAAAAGAGATGTACACTTGGTAGCACTGTCATAAAGCCTTTGGCAATAGGCATAAATAGAATGGCTAAGGTAAAAATTGTGCTTAATACTCTCCCCAAATATTCCCCCTCAACCTTGGTTTGCACCTGAGTAAAAAAGTGAATATTAAAAATTGTCATAAACAATTCACAAACTAAATTTCCAGAAAAGGAAAGCAAATTTGGAAGTGGTAATCCCATCATAAGAACTCCGACACCTGTCAAAGCCAGTAAAATCAAAAGATTATAAACATTAGCTTTAATTTTACTAGCTAGAAGAGCCCCAATGATGGAACCAATAGCCCCCATAGTCAAAATACTTGCGTAAGCTCCTTCTACTCCGTAAAGCCTATTTGAAAAGGGGAGGAGAAATTCAAAAGCGGCAAAAAAGAAATTAACACTGGAAGCTACTAACAAAAGGAAAAAGATTTCTTTCTGGCGCCAAATATAGCCAAGTCCATCTTTCATATCAGCAAAAATGGCTTTCCAGCTGAAAGTCTTTTTCTCTTGTTCCTGAGTCTCTTTTTTAGGGAGAAAAGCTACCAAGGTAAATGCGATGAAAAAACTAATGGCATCTAAAACAAGCGTCGTATGGAGACTGGCAAATTGTAAAACAAGGAAGGAAAGTACAGGAGAACTTACAGCTACAACCTGCAAGGCTAACTCTAAACGAGCATTGTAGGTCACAATCTCGTCTTTCTCAACAACCTCAGTTATGATAGCTTTATTGGCTGTACGAGAAAATGCAAATGCAACCGCCTGAACAATATTGGCAAAAATCAAAGCCCCAATCATCCAGCTGTCATTCCTTATAAAAGAAATAGCCAGACAAAGAATCCCGCAAACAAGGTCTGTCGTCATTAAAATCTTACGACGAGAAAAACGGTCTGAAATGACTCCGCCAAAAGGATTTACGAGAATGGAAGTAACGAGTTCAGAAATCTGATACATTCCTAAAACTGTTTGTCCGATAGCCCCCATGGACGCCAACCAAACACTATTTCCATAATCATAGAGCATATTCCCTATCTTGTTAACAGCTCCACGACTAATCAACTGTACTGCATAGCGATTCATATAAAAACTCCTCTCAAATTTTGAAACTATTGTATCAAAACTGAAAGGAGCTTTTTATTTTTTCCCTTATTTGGGAAAATTAATTTTTGACAAATTTCTCGTAGTGTTCCTGATAGTAGGCTACTTGCTCTGGAAGACCTAGTAGGTCAAAAATATGCATGGCTTCTTGCATCTGCTTACACCCTTCTTTACACTGCCCTTTTTGGTAGAAGGCAAAACCTTTTAGATAATGGAAAATATTACGCTCATACAGTTTGATCCCTTTACCAATAATCTTCTCTGTATAAGTCTCAAAATAGCTTGCATTGTCAAAAGAAAGATGCTCTAAGCAATGCTGGTAACAATTGAGGGCCAAAATCAACACCAATCTCTTATGGCGACCAATTTCTTGGTAAAATTCCTCCCTCTCCATAACTTCTCTGCCAATCCGAGTGACATAGTCCACATCGTAGAAACTATAGAGGTTACCGAAAAGAATCAACTCATACATGGTCCATTCTTCTGTTTTGAAGAGATAATCTGCCACCTTATCCAAATCATCCTGCTTCATATCATAGCTCGCATCTCTTTGACAAATCAGACCTTGCAACAAAATCCAGTTCAGCTCAAAATAAAGGGGAGTCGTCGAACTCTTAGCTTTTTCAAGTTGTTCCCTTTGAAGCTTTTGAAAACCTGCAATATCATTTGAATAGTAAAGAGGCACAATTTGTCCCATCATGGCAACATGTTCATGATTATGAAAATTCCTTGCCTTATCCATGAAATTTTCGATTGTGACATGAATATTATCCAAAATCTCAAAGAAACGTGAGACTGCTAGGTCAGACTCCCCAAGCTCAAAGCGAGATAACTGGGAAGTTGAACAGGACTCCCCTGCCGCTTCCTTTAAAGAATAATTTCCACTTGTCCGAAATTCACGAAATACTTTTCCAAGATGTTCCATCTTTACACCTGCTCTGATAATTCTTCCCACTCAAGCATCGCTTCTTCCTGACGGTGGCTGATTTTGTCCAGTTCAGCCTGCAATTCCATCAGTTTTTCAGCATCGTTTGTTTCCAACATTTGTTCAGAAATGGCTTGACTTTGACTTTCTAACTCTTCGATTTCAGCTTCTAGACTTTCAATTTGTCGCATGAGTTTGCGAACTTCTTTTTGACTTTCTTTTTGAGCCTGATAGTCATTGAGTGTACTTACTTCGTTTGCTTGATTACTAGTTGAAGTTCCCTCAGTCTGACTTGTTTCTACTTCTGCTTTCTTCTCAACATAGTAGTCGTAATCTCCCAAGTAGAGAGTTGAACCATTCTCAGACAATTCCAGTACATGAGTTGCCACACGATTGATAAAGTAACGGTCATGGCTGACGAATAGAAGAGTTCCATCGAAGTCAATCAAGGCATTTTCTAGCACTTCCTTGCTATCAATATCCAAGTGGTTGGTCGGCTCATCCAGAATCAAAAAGTTGTTGTTTTCCATAGACAATTTAGCAAGAAGTAAACGAGCTTTCTCGCCACCTGACAGCATGCCGACTGATTTTTTAACGTCATCTCCTGAGAAAAGGAAGGCACCTAGACGGTTGCGGATTTCAACTTCTGGTGTCAGTTTAAAATCATTCCAGAGTTCATCCAATACAGTATTACTTGGTGTCAGCTTGCTTTGGATTTGGTCATAGTAACCAACCTCAACATTAGCGCCAAATCGCTTTTCTCCTTTAATAAACGGAATCTGGTCCACAATAGACTTGATAAAGGTTGACTTGCCAATACCATTTGGACCAACGATGGCGACAGCATTCATCTTACGAAGGTCTAAGTTGATAGGCTCTGACAGTACTTCCTCATCATAACCAATGGCTGCATTTTCAACAGTCAAGACAATATTGCCCGACGTTTTCTCAGACTGGAAGGTCATGTTGGCTGCTTTCTTGCCAGCTTCAGGCTTGTCTAAACGCTCCATTTTTTCCAGTTGTTTGCGACGAGATTGGGCACGTTTGGTCGTTGAAGCTCGGACTAGATTGCGATTGACAAAGTCTTCCAGAGCTGCGATTTCCTTCTGTTGCTTTTCATAGTTTTTTACCTCAGTAGCTAGCTTTTGCTCCTTCAGCACAACAAAACGAGAGTAATTGCCCACATAGCGATCCAAGGAATGCTTGGTCAAATCCAGCGTAATCGTCGCAACCTTATCCAAGAAATAACGGTCGTGACTAACAATAATGAGGGCACCGCTATAGTTTACCAAGTAATGCTCTAGCCAAGCAATAGTTTCAATATCCAAGTGGTTGGTTGGCTCGTCCAAGACCAAGAGATTGGGCTTTTCAAGGAGCATTTTGGCTAGAGCCAAGCGAGTGTTTTGACCACCAGAAAGCTCGGCAATTTTCATCTGCCACATAGATTCGTCAAACTTAAATCCATTTAAAATCGCTCGAATATCAGCTTCATAGGTAAAGCCACCTGCTTGGCGGAAATTCTCAGATAAGCGATCGTAATCTGACATCAGTTTATCCAAATCAGCACCAGACTTTTCTCCCATCTCTAGCTCCATCTGACGAAGTTGCTTCTCAGTCCGACGTAAGTCATCAAAGACATGAAGCATCTCGTCGTAGATGGTATTTTCAGACTCAAAACGACTATCTTGGGCTAGGTAAGACAGAGAAATATCTTTTTTCTTATTGATTTCACCACTAGTTGGCTCCTCTTCTCCAACCAAAATCTTCAAAAGGGTAGACTTACCTGCTCCATTTTTCCCAACAAGGGCAATCCTGTCTCGTTCATCAACCTGCAAGTTGATATTATCAAAAAGAACCTCTCCTGCAAAAGAACGTTCAATTTTATTAGCTTGTAAAATAATCATACAAGTAGTATAGCATGTTTCCCTAAGGCATTCAAGACTTGATAAACATACATATGTCACCACTATTATGAAAATTATGCTACCGTTTTACTAAAACGCTAAAAAGTGCTATAATGTGAACGGTTAAAACAATTTACAAAAAGGAGAATTTCAATGTCTTACCAAGAAAATTACCAGAAATGGGTTGATTTTGCGGAACTTCCTGACTACCTTCGTCAAGATTTGGAAAATATGGATGAAAAAACAAAGGAAGATGCCTTCTATACAAATCTTGAATTTGGTACTGCAGGTATGCGTGGCTTGATTGGTGCGGGTACCAACCGCATCAATATCTACGTTGTTCGCCAAGCTACTGAAGGATTGGCTCGTTTGATTGAGTCAAAAGGTGGAAACGAAAAAGAACGAGGTGTAGCAATTGCCTACGATAGCCGTCACTTCTCACCTGAGTTTGCCTTTGAATCTGCAGCAGTTCTTGCTAAACATGGTATCAAATCTTATGTATTTGAAAGCCTTCGTCCAACTCCAGAACTATCATTTGCAGTTCGTCACCTCAACTGTTTCGCGGGTATCATGGTCACAGCCAGCCACAACCCTGCTCCATTTAACGGTTACAAGGTTTACGGTGAAGACGGTGGACAAATGCCTCCACACGACGCAGACGCTTTGACTACTTATATACGTGCAATCGAAAATCCATTTGCGGTAGAAGTTGCTGACGTGGAAGTTGAAAAAGCTTCTGGCTTGATTGAAGTTATCGGCGAAGCTGTTGACGTAGAATACCTTAAAGAGGTTAAGGACGTAAACATCAACCCAGCCTTGATTGAAGAATTTGGTAAAGACATGAAGATTGTCTACACACCACTTCATGGTACTGGTGAAATGTTGGCTCGTCGTGCTCTTGCCCAAGCAGGATTTGACTCTGTTCAAGTCGTTGAAGCGCAAGCAACTGCTGATCCAGACTTCTCAACTGTAAAATCTCCAAACCCAGAAAGCCAAGCAGCCTTTGCTCTTGCTGAAGAACTTGGTCGTCAAGTTGGTGCAGATGTCCTTGTGGCAACTGACCCAGACGCAGACCGTGTTGGTGTTGAAGTTCTTCAAAAAGATGGTAGCTACCTCAACCTTTCAGGTAACCAAATCGGTGCTATCATGGCTAAATACATCTTGGAAGCCCACAAAAACGCAGGAACTCTTCCTGAAAATGCAGCCCTCTGCAAATCTATCGTATCAACTGACTTGGTAACGAAGATTGCTGAAAGCTACGGTGCAACCATGTTCAACGTTTTGACAGGTTTCAAATTTATCGCTGAAAAAATCCAAGAATTCGAAGAAAAACACAATCACACATACATGATGGGATTTGAAGAAAGCTTCGGTTACTTGATTAAACCATTTGTACGTGATAAAGACGCTATCCAAGCCGTTCTTGTCGTTGCTGAACTTGCTGCCTACTACCGTTCACGTGGTTTGACACTTGCTGACGGTATCGAAGAAATCTACAAAGAGTATGGCTACTACGCAGAAAAAACAATCTCTGTTACCCTTTCAGGTGTTGATGGTGCTGAACAAATCAAAGCAATTATGGCTAAATTCCGTAACAATGCTCCAAAAGAATGGAATGCAACAGCTATCACTGTCGTAGAAGACTTCAAGGCTCAAACTGCTACTGCTGCTGACGGTACTGTTACAAACTTGACAACTCCTCCAAGTGATGTGTTGAAATACACACTCGCTGACGGTTCATGGATTGCCGTTCGCCCTTCAGGTACAGAACCAAAAATCAAGTTCTATATTGCAGTTGTAGGTGAAACCAACGAAGAATCACAAGCTAAGATTGCTAATATCGAAGCAGAAATCAATGCTTTTGTAAAATAAAACACTAGAAAAGATGAGACCAACCAATCTCATCTTTTTTTCGTATCAAATCTAAGCAATTTTAGAAACTTTATGGCATACTAGACATATCAATGAAAGCGAGGTAATCTCATGGAACAATTTTTAGATAATATCAAAGACCTTGAAGCCACTACAGTTGCGCGTGCGCAAGAAGCTCTTGATAAAAAAGAAACTGCAACCTTCTTTATCGGTCGTAAAACTTGCCCTTACTGCCGTAAATTTGCAGGTACATTGTCAGGTGTCGTAGCTGAAACTAAAGCTCACATCTACTTCATCAACAGTGAAGAACCAAGTCAGCTCAATGAGTTGCAAGCATTCCGCTCACGCTACGGAATTCCAACTGTACCAGGCTTCGTTCACATTGCGGATGGACAAATCAATGTCCGTTGCGACTCTTCAATGTCAGCGCAAGAAATCAAAGATTTCGCAGGGTTGTAAAAAATCAGCTAACAAGTCTTAAAATCACAAAAACGCATAATATAAGGTGCTAGATACCTTAATATTATGCGTTTTATTGTGTCAAAACCTACTTGATTTATCCTCGAATCAAGTTTTGTTTTGTCTCACCTTTATTATATTTTTTCAACCAGGTCTTTTATCATTCGATGTAGTTCTTCTATCTTTTCAGATTGTTTCTCTATTAATAATCTTTGACTCGATAATTCATCTTGGAGTTTATCAAGTTTTATCTGTTCATCTGGATTATCTTTTACAAAAAAGTTCGTCAAGGTACTTGTTAACATTCCTATTGTACCAATCCCTACCAACATTAATAAAACTGCTAGCCATTTCCCAAAAAGTGAAACTGGAACAATATCACCATAACCAACAGTGGTCACTGTCACAAGAGCCCACCAAAGACTATCAGAGAAGGTTTTTTCTTCAACTACAGATAAAATTGAACTTCCTACTAGCACGATAAAGATATTAACATACAAGATATAAATCAGGCCATTTGTCCGTAAGAATCTACTAATTTTTCTTTCTATTTTACCTGTAAGTCCAATTATTCTAAGTAAACGAGTCAGTTTCAGTAATTTTGTTAGTTTAGCTAAACGAAAGATACGCCCTAATCGAAAAACTGTGAAAATAGCATTTAAAGGGAGAATAGCCAATAAATCAAAAATATTTTCTAGAATAAAATGCCATTTTCTTTTAGTAGTAAAAAAGCGCCAACTATAATCAACTACAAAAACACCCCAGATTACTAAATCAATAATACTATAAGGCGGATTGTCCAAATCAATCATCTCAGCAAATCCAAGTAATACCAGAACAACAGAGATTAAAGCCAGTAAAATAATTGTTGTATCATAATAATCTACAAAAAACCATTTTTTCTTCAAATTTTACTCTCCTTACTTTCTATACTGTTATTACTCAGCTTTAATTCAATAAATATCTCTCCGATGACCAACTTCTAGAGTAGCAATGACTAATTCATCATCTACAATTTGTACGATAACTCGATAATTACCAATTCTATAGCGCCATTGACCAACACGATTACCAACCAAAGCCTTTCCGTGTCGTCTTGGGTCTTCCAAAACATTGGTTTGTAAATAGTTTGTAATTAGCTTCTGCGTATAACGGTCCAATTTTTTCAATTGCTTGATGAAACGTCTTGTTGGAACTAATTTATACAAATTATTCATCCTCCAAGCCTAAATCATGCATCATTTCTTCCCAAGTAATGGGTTCAACTCCTTTTTCCAAGTCTTCTAAATACTCTTGATAGGCTAAATCTGCCACACGAGCGTCATATTCGTCTTCTAGAGCTTCAAGAGTTTTGGTGCGGATAAGTTCCGACAGGGAAACTCCTTCAAACTTAGCCATTGCTTTCATAAATGTTTTATCAGCTTCAGAAACTTTTAATGTAATAGTAGTCATCTTTTGTGCTCCCTTTTTTAATGGTAACACCATTGTATTACTTTTTAGGTGTTCAGTCAATATAAAAAGAACACCTTCTTAGCGTTCTTTTTATATATCTGTCAATGGTGTTGCGGTATCTGGCGAGGTATCGTAAACCTTAAAGTCTACTCCTACACCTAGATCAGCTTGTGCTAGCTGATTGACCATGGTCATATGAGCCAGTTCCTTGATATTATTTTCCTTAGATAAATGTCCAAGGTAGATTTTCTTAGTGCGATTCCCAAGTGTCCGAATCATTGCTTCAGCACCATCCTCGTTAGAAAGATGCCCCAGATCAGATAGGATTCGTTGTTTGAGTCGCCAAGCGTAAGAACCTGCTCGCAAAATCTCTACATCATGATTGGACTCGATAAGGTAGCCATCTGCATTTTCGACAATCCCTGCCATACGGTCACTCACATAACCTGTATCAGTCAGCATGACAAAACTCTTATCATCCTTCATAAAGCGATAAAACTGCGGTGCAACCGCATCGTGGCTAACACCAAAACTCTCGATGTCGATATCTCCAAAGGTTTTGGTTTTACCCATTTCAAAGATATGCTTTTGCGAAGAATCTACCTTTCCAAGGTACTTGCTATTTTCCATTGCTTGCCAGGTCTTTTCATTGGCATAAAGATCCATACCATACTTGCGAGCCAAAACTCCCACTCCGTGGATATGGTCTGAATGCTCATGTGTAATCAAGATGGCATCCAGGTCCTCGGGTTTACGGTTAATTTCAGCAAGTAGGCTGGTAATTTTCTTACCAGACAAGCCAGCATCTACTAAAAGCTTCTTTTTTGGGGTTTCCAGATAAAAGGAATTTCCACTGGAACCCGATGCTAAAATACTGTATTTAAAGCCTGTTTCACTCATTCTAGTCTTCTACTTCATCCTCCCATACTTCTTCTTTCACTGCATCCCTATCATAAGGGAGCACAATGGTAAAGGTCGATCCCTTACCGTATTCACTCTTGGCCCAAATAAAGCCCTTATGTTGTTTGATAATTTCTTTGGCAATAGCGAGCCCCAGACCCGTACCACCTTGGGCACGACTTCTAGCACGATCCACACGATAAAAACGGTCAAAGATACGTGGTAAATCTTGCTTTGGTATCCCCAATCCTTGGTCTGAAATGGATAAAATCATCTGATCATCAGTTGTCTTCATGGTCACTGTGATTTTCCCACCATCTGGAGAATACTTGATGGCATTGTTAAGAATATTATCAATCACCTGTGTCATCTTGTCTGTATCAATTTCAATCCATACCGAGGTAATTGGGTAATCTCTCACCAATTCGTATTTCTTCTCTTCATCCTGCCCTCTTATCTGATCAAAACGGTTGAGAATAAAGGTTATAAAGGCAGTAAAATTAATCAATTCCACATCCAGATGACTAGTTGCATTATCAATTCGAGAAAGATGAAGAAGGTCTGTTACCATCCGCATCATACGGTTGGTTTCGTCTAGAGACACCTTGATAAAGTCTGGTGCGACAGGTTCTGACAAGGCCCCTTCATCCAAAGCTTCAAGATAGGATTTTACACTAGTCAGAGGCGTCCTCAACTCATGACTAACGTTGGAAACAAAGAGTCTCCGTTCCCGTTCTTCCTTCTCCTGCTCTGTCGTATCGTGTAAAACAGCAACCAGACCAGAAATAAAGCCAGACTCACGACGAACCAAGGCAAAACGTACACGAAGGCTCAGATACTCACCATTGGCATCCTGAGAATCAATCATAAGCTCAGGAACTTGGGTAATCAAATCACGAAGTTCATACTCATCTTCAATCTTTAGCAATTCTAGAATACTTTTATTGAGAACTTCTTCCTTCTGAACACCTAACTGTTTCTTAGCCATGTCATTAATCATGGTAATCTTGCCACGACGATTGGTCGCAAGGACTCCATCCGTCATGTATGAGAGGATACTATGCAATCGTTTACTCTCTTGTTCCAGATTTTCTTGAGTCAAGCGAATTACTTCTGATAAATCATTGAGATTATTGGTAATATTAGTGATTTCAGAGCTTCCCTGCATGTCCAATACCTGAGAATAATCTCCTGCAATCAGGTCTTTTACCTTTTGATTGATTTGTTTCAGCCGAATATTATCCCGACGATTTTCTAGTAATAGCAAGGTCACCACTAAAATAAAGCCAAGTAAAATGAGGCTAAAGATAAAATCACTGGTTAAAACTATGTCTTTAATTAGTTTAATCATTATTTCTCATATAATAACCAACACCACGACGTGTTAGGATATACTCTGGACGGCTTGGTGTGTCTTCAATCTTCTCACGCAAACGTCTGATAGTTACGTCGACTGTTCGAACATCTCCAAAATAATCATAACCCCAGACCGTTTCAAGCAAGTGTTCACGTGTAATCACTTGACCAATATGAGAAGCCAAGTGGTACAAGAGCTCAAATTCACGGTGGGTTAAGTCTAGTTCTTCACCGTATTTTTTAGCTACATAAGCATCTGGCACAATCTCCAAATCCCCAATTTGCAAGGGTTGGGTTTTCTTTTCGTCTGACTCTTGATTATCTACAGAAACCAAGTCCGTGCGACGAAGAAGAGCTTTAACACGCGCCTGCAACTCACGATTTGAGAAGGGTTTTGTCACATAGTCATCCGCTCCAAGCTCCAAACCAATAACCTTATCAAATTCGCTATCCTTAGCTGACAGCATGATAATAGGCACACTACTAGTCTTGCGAATGGTCTTAGCAACTTCTAAACCATCAATTTCTGGAAGCATCAAATCCAGAATAATAATATCTGGTTGCTCTGCTTCATATTGCTCTAACGCTTCACGACCATTAAAAGCAGTTACAACCTCGTAACCTTCCTTGGTCATATTAAACTTGATAATATCCGAGATTGGTTTTTCATCATCTACAATTAATATTTTTTTCATTTGTTCACCTTTTTCTCTACTATTATATCAAAAAAATAACAAGAAAACACAATAGCTAGTCTTTACTACTGTCTAAGTTGGCTTGTGCATAGGCCTGCCAGATTTTTTGTTGGGGTTTGGCAAGTGGAACATCCTTGAACTCTTCTGGTGAAAGCCAGCGAACTTCCCTATCTGAAAAATTATGGAAGTCACTCATCTGACCTGCTACAATCTGTACATGCCACTTACGATGGCTAAAGACATGCTTGACAGTCTCAAAATGCAGATTAAGCCAATCAACATCTAGGTCATAGTCCTGCTGGAAACTCTCTTCTGGACTTGGGCCAAAGTTCACACTTTCTTCTGCAACCTGATGGAAGAGGTCAAACTGCTCTTCTTGCGAAAAGTTATCAACTTCTATCAAGGGGAAATGCCAAAAACCTGCCAAGAGTTTTTCACTTGCATTTTTTTCAAGTAAAAATTGTCCCTGAGTATTTTTCACAACTAAGGCTTTGAGATAAATGGGAACTGGCTTTTTCTTAGGCGCCTTGATTGGATAACGGTCCATTGTGCCATTCTGATACGCCGCACTAAAGTCCTTGACTGGGCTTTCTTCTGGTCTGGGATTTACAGGAGACTCAATATCCGAACCCAAGTCCATCAAGGCTTGGTTAAAGTCACCTGGCCGTTCTGGGTCAATCAGGATTTCCATCATTGCCTGAAAAATTTTGCGATTAATTGGAATGCCAATATCATGATTAACCTCAAACAAGCGGGCCAAAACACGCATAACATTACCATCTACAGCTGGCTCAGGCAAGTTAAAAGCAATACTGGAAATGGCTCCTGCAGTATAAGGTCCAATTCCTTTCAAACTGGAAATTCCTTCATAGGTGTTTGGAAATTGACCACCAAAGTCAGTCATAATCTGCTGGGCAGCAGCCTGCATATTGCGTACTCGAGAATAATAACCCAAACCTTCCCAAGCCTTCAGTAAACGCTCCTCAGGCGCAGTTGCCAAACTTTCCACTGTTGGAAACCAGTCCAAGAATCGTTCGTAATAAGGAATAACCGTATCTACCCTAGTCTGCTGAAGCATAATTTCAGACACCCAGATATGATAAGGATTTTTACTTCTACGCCAAGGTAAATCTCTTTTATTTTCATCATACCAGTTGAGAAGTTTCTCACGAAAAGAAACAATCTTCTCCTCCTGCCACATGACGATACCGTATTCTTTCAAATCTAACATATCTCTAGTATAACACAGAAGATTCTAACTGTCCTTTTCCTAGTATTAATACTCTTCAAACCACGTCAACGTCGCCTTGCCGTAGGTATGGTTCCTGACTTCGTCAGTCTTATCTGCAACCTCAAAGCAGTGCTTTGAGCAACCTGCGGCTAGTTTCCTAGTTTGCTCTTTGATTTTCATTGAGTATAAAAAGCCTCTTCCCAAAGGAAAGAGGACTAAATCTTATTGATGAACAGCTTGAGCTGCTGTGATGAGGGTCAACTTGTAAACATCATCAGCATTACATCCACGAGAAAGGTCGTTAACTGGCTTGTTCAAACCTTGCAAAACAGGACCTACGGCCGCAAAGCCACCAAGACGTTCTGCCATCTTGTAGCCGATATTTCCTGCCTCGATACCTGGGAAGATGAAGACATTTGCTTGACCAGCTACCGTACTTCCAGGAGCTTTCAGAGCTGCAGTTTCTGGAACAAAGGCCGCATCAAATTGCAACTCACCATCGATTTCAAGGTCAGGACGCAAGTCGTGAGCAATTTTAGTTGCTTCAACAACCTTATCAACGCTTTCTCCAAATCCTGAACCTTTAGTAGAATAGCTTAGCATAGCAATTTTAGGCTCGATGCCAAACATCTTAGCTGTGATTGCTGAGTTAATCGCAATTTCAGCCAAGGCTTCTGCATCTGGATTGATGTTGATAGCACAGTCTCCAAATAGGTAACGTTCCGTACCACGAACCATGAGGAAGGCACCTGATGTACGAGTCACATTTGGACGAGTTTTGATGATTTGAAGGGCTGGGCGAACTGTTGAAGCAGTTGAGTGAATCGCACCTGATACCATTCCATCAACCAAGCCCAGGTAAACCAACATGACACCAAAGTAGTTGACATCTTCAACCAAAACCTTACGTGCATCTTCTTCAGACATTTTGCCCTTGCGACGCTCTACTAAAGCAGCAACCATTTCTTCAAATTGAGGATAATTTTGAGGGTCGATGACCTCATAACCATCCATGATCCCTTCGATTTCAAGATAAATTTTAATTTTTTCAGGATTTCCAAGCAAAACAGGAATCACTTCTGTTTCTTTTACCAGGCGTTTAGTCGCTTGAAGAATACGAGGTTCTTCCCCTTCAGGGAGAACGATACGAGCATTTTTACCAACTAAGTTGGCTTTGAGACTTTCAAAAACTTCCATGAGTTTTCTCCTTTAAGATAATAATTATACTCTGAAACAATGTTTATAGAGTATTAGTTGATAACTGGGTAATAAGGTTACTGAAATCATCCGGCAAGGGACTTTCTAACTGCAAGTCTTGCTCTAGAAAAGGATGATAAAAGGATAGGTAATGGCAATGTAGGGCTTGGCGCTGAATTCCATCATCTAGACTACCACCGTACAAGTCATCTCCCAACAAAGGAAAACCAATATGAGAAAAGTGGACTCGGATTTGGTGGGTTCGCCCAGTGTGCAGGCGAATATCGACTAAGTGAATATTTCCATAAGAAGCTACAATCTTGTAAGAAGTATGGGCATATTTTCCACCTTTAGCCACCCGTCTAGTGATAATGGAGTCTTCATCACGCGCAATAGGAGCAATAATTTCACCCTCTGGTTCCAAATATCCATCACCTTTAACCAAAGCAAAGTAGCGTTTCTCGATAGATTTCTTCTGCAACTGCTTGTCTAATCGTGCATGGGCATAGCCGTGCTTAGCAAAGAGCATCAAGCCAGAAGTATCTCTATCAAGTCTAGTTACAATGTGAACCTGCTGATTCTCATAATTTTGCTTGACATAGTAACCCTTGATAAAATTAGCAATGGTATTGGAGTGGTTGACACTAGGAATAGAAGCCACTCCATAGGGTTTATTCAAGACTAGAAAATGGTCATCCTCATAGAGAATATCCTGTGGGCGCTCGATAGCTTCTAGAGTTTCAAAGCCTTCCTCAGCAGGAATATCGATGATAACGCGGTCTCCAATATCCAATAGATACGTCGCATTTTGTGGTTGATCATTGACCAGAATAGCTCCGCCTCGAAACTTAATCTTGGCCAGCAGTCCTTTAGAAACCTCGTGCTTTTTTAAGAAGGTCTTAACCTTGACATGTTCATCTGCGATAAATTCAAACCTCATTCGTCCACCTCGCCGATGAAAGCATCCTTAACACGATTCCAGAAACTGGTATGGCTAGGTGATGCGACAAAATGAATCTTATGATGGTCGATTTGATACTCAATACGCTCAATATTACGGAAAGAATAAACGCTATTATCAACAGAAATGGTATGGTAATCGTTTCTTGTTGGAATAAGTTCAATCTTATCCTTCTTTGGAACAATAATGGAAGAACCCAGCGTTCGATAGACACGATTGTTAAGGCTGGCAATTTCCGTTAATTGCAAAGCTTCAATGGTAGGGTGTAAAACAGCTCCACCAAGCGACTTGTTATAGGCTGTACTACCAGTCGGTGTCGAAACTGTTAGCCCGTCTCCACGAAAACGTTCAAAAGGGACACCATTGATTACAATATCTGTTACCATTGTTCGATCCGACCTGCGGATACTGGCTTCATTTAGTGCCCTGAAAATCTTCACTTCACCATTTTCAAGAAAGACCTTCACATTCAGAACAGGGTAAGAGACTCTTGCTCCCGTATCTAGCTGCAAATTAGTCACTAGCTTATCCAACTCAAAATCACGGTAGTCCGTATAGAAGCCCAGATGTCCCGTATGAACACCAATAAAGCGTACCTTGTCAAGTTGGTTTTCATACTTATGAAAGGCCGACAAGAGCATGCCATCCCCACCAATGGAAATAACGATATCTGGATTGGTATCATTGAGTATAAACTGATTTCTCTTCAAACGATCTCGCAATTCATACAAAACCCTTTGACTCTGTGGTTTTCTATTGGCTATCAGGTCAATTCGTTTACCTGTATTCTTCATCTGTATCGTCACTGTTTCCTACACCATCATTTAATTTTCTACTCAAAGGATCAAAAAGGGCCTGGGCTTCTTGGATATCATCTCGAATTTTACCCATTTCTTCATCTAACTGATGGGCAATCTTGGATGTAATTTCCAGTCGCTTCTTAATCTCCTCTGGGAAATCCCCTTGGTACTTGTAGTTGAGAGAATGTTCTATTGTTGCCCAGAAATTCATGGCCAAAGTACGAATTTGAATTTCTGCTAAAATGGTCTTGGCTCCATTGATGGTGTCCACCATATATTCTACTACCACATGATAGGAACGGTAGCCTGAAGCCTTTCGATGAGTAATGTAATCTCGCTCCTGTATGATACGCATATCCTGACGCTTGCGCAAAATAGCCACAACTTCTTGGACATCATCTACAAACTGGACCATCACACGCAAACCAGCAATATCCTGTAAATCGTGTTCTAAGGTCGCATAAGTAATACCACGTCGAGCCATTTTTTCCTTGATACTTTCAATTGGCTTGACTCGACCAGTCACAAACTCAATCGGAGAATGCTTATTTTGTTTACGATATTGCTTACGAATACCACGTAGTTTAATCTTTAACTCACCAACAGCTTGAATGTAAGGATCTAGAAATTCTTCCCATTCTAAGGTCATATATTCTCCCTTATTCTCATATTATCCTTCAAAAATATCTTTGATTTTTTCTCCAGATTCATATACAATAAATACAATGCTATTATATCATATAATCCGCTTTCATAGATAAAGAAAAGGTAAGAAAAATGAAACATTTAGAAATTGAATTGAAAACACTCTTGAAAAAAGATGAATACAACCGTCTAAAAGACCAGTTCACAGGTGTCACTCCTGTCCTTCAAAAAAATTACTACATCGACACGCCTGATTTTGAACTGCGAGAAAAGAAAGTTGCTATGCGCATTCGAACCTTTGAAGACTGGGCAGAATTGACACTCAAAGTCCCGCAAAGTGTTGGAAACATGGAATACAACCAAAAATTGCAACTAAAAGATGCTGAAAACTATCTGAACAAAAAAGAGCTTCCTCAAGGGCTTGTGCTAGATGAATTAGCAAAACATGGTATCCAAAGCAAGAAATGGCAGGTGCTTGGTTGTCTCACAACACTTCGCTATGAAATGCAAACAGCTATTGGTCTCATGGCACTAGATGAGAGTCAGTACTTTGATATTACAGATTACGAGTTGGAGCTTGAAGTGGAAAATCACGAGCAAGGGAAACAAGATTTCCAACAATTTTTAGAGGAAAATCAGATTTCCTACCAAAAAGCTCCTTCAAAATTGGTTCGATTTGTCAAAAGCATGAAAAATAGCTGAAATAATCTCCATTTTTTGGTAAAATAGAAAAGATAAAAATACACACATCCTAGTTCATATATGTAAGGCAGATATAACTAGGATTTATAAAGTTTACAGAGGACGGTCTATAATGTCAGATAGAAAAAACATGAAACTTTTCGCACTCAACTCTAACCAAGAGATTGCACAAAAAATTGCTCAAGCTGTTGGTGTCCCACTTGGAAAACTGTCATCACGTCAATTTTCTGATGGAGAGATACAAGTTAATATCGAAGAGAGTGTCCGTGGTTATGATGTTTACATCATCCAATCTACAAGTTTTCCTGTTAACAACCACCTAATGGAATTGTTAATCATGGTCGACGCTTGTGTGCGTGCAAGTGCTCACAGTATCAACGTTGTCCTTCCATATTTTGGCTATGCACGTCAAGATAGAATTGCATCATCTAGAGAACCACTAACAGCTAAACTAGTTGCTAACATGCTGGTTAAGGCTGGTGTTGACCGTGTCCTTACTCTTGATTTGCATGCCGTTCAAGTTCAAGGCTTCTTTGATATTCCTGTAGATAATCTTTACACTGTTCCTCTCTTTGCTAAACACTACTGTGATAAAGGATTAAGAGGTTCAGATGTTGTTGTCGTTAGCCCTAAAAATTCAGGTGTGAAACGTGCTCGTAGCCTGGCTGAATATCTTGATGCTCCTATCGCCATTATCGACTACCCTCAAGACGACGCAACTCGTAACGAAGGCTATATCATCGGTGATGTTGAAGGTAAAAAAGCCATCTTGATTGATGATATTTTAAATACAGGACGTACCTTCTCTGAAGCAGCTAAAATCGTTGAACATGAAGGGGCTACAGAAATTTATGCTGTTTCTAGCCACGGTCTCTTCGTTGAAGGTGCTGCTGAACTTCTTGATAATACTAATATTAAAGAAATTCTTGTGACTGATTCAGTAGCAACAAAAGAAAAAACTCCTAAAAACGTATGCTACATCACTGCTAGTGAGTTAATTGGTGATGCCATCGTCCGTATTCACGAAAGAAAACCAGTCAGCCCACTCTTTGCCTACAACAAAAAGAAATAAGGTGATTCTTTGATTTATTTGGACAATGCTGCAACGACTCCCATGTCAGCAGTTGCTATTTCAGCTATGACCGAGGTTATGCAAGAAATCTATGGAAATCCTTCTAGTATTCATGCTCATGGTCGTCAAGCTGGCAAACTCTTGCGAGAAGCCCGTCAGGAACTAGCCCAGTTACTGGGGACAAAACCTCAACATATCTTTTTCACTTCTGGTGGGACTGAAGGCAACAATACTGCTATCATTGGTTACTGCCTTCGTCACCAAGAACAAGGAAAACATATCATCACAACTGCTATTGAGCACCATGCCGTTCTTGAAACCATTGATTACTTGGTTCAGAACTTTGGGTTTGAAGTAACCATTATCCAACCAGAAAAGCAAGAAATCACTGCCCAGCAAATTCAAGAGGCCTTACGTGACGATACGATTTTGGTTTCTACCATGTTTGCCAATAATGAGACTGGAAACCTACTGCCCATTGCTGAAATTGGCCAAATACTCAAACAACACCCTGCTGCCTATCATGTCGACGCAGTTCAGGCTATTGGCAAACTCCCTATTCATCCAGAAGAATTGGGTATTGATTTTCTCACTGCTTCTGCCCACAAGTTCCATGGGCCTAAGGGAATCGGTTTTCTCTACGCTTCTAGCATGGACTTTGACTCCTATCTACATGGCGGAGATCAGGAACAGAAGAAACGTGCAGGAACTGAAAATCTGGCTGCCATCGTAGGCATGGTTGCTGCCCTAAAAGAAGACCTAGAAAAGCAAGAAGAACATTTTCAACATGTACAAAATCTAGAAACTGTCTTTTTGGCAGAGTTAGAGGGCATTCAATATTACTTGAATAGAGGACAACACCATCTCCCTTATGTCCTCAATATTGGATTTCCTGGGCAGAAAAACGACCTCTTACTCCTTCGGCTAGATTTAGCTGGCATTTCTATCTCTACTGGATCAGCCTGTACGGCAGGCATTGTCCAATCCAGCCATGTTCTTGAAGCCATGTACGGGGCAAATTCAGAACGCTTGAAGCAATCCGTTCGCCTCAGTCTCTCGCCACAAAATACTGTTGAAGACCTACAAACCCTCGCAAAAAACTTAAAAGAAATTATCGGAGGTTAGCCATATGGCATTTGAAAAAACCATTCAGTTAAAAAATTGTCGTTACGACTACACTCTTAGCCCTTCTGTTAAAAAATTCACCCTCAAGGACAACACCTTTTTTGAGACTAAGGTTGGTAACTATGAACTGACTCGCCTTTTGGAAAAAGTGCCAAACAGCGGTGAAGGATTCCAACTCAAAATCATCATTAACAAGGAACTTACAGGTGCTAAAATCAATATCACTGACAAGTTCGGACTACGTCTGGTTGATATTTTCAAATCAGAAGACCACCACATTCATCAGGAAAAATTCTATTTCCTCATGGATAGCTTGGTAGAACGTGGTGTCTTTACAAAATCAGAAAGATAGAGCCAAAATGTTTGAACTAACCTATAAGGATAGCTACCAAGTAGAGCGTACACTCAAATATGAAGATCATGAAGCTCTCATGCTGGCTCTGTCAGGATGCGTGACCCTACCAGATACACTTTATGTGACTTCTTTGACCTTTAAGAGCCAGAAAGTTTATCAAGGTCTGATCGGAGACCTCTACCGTTTTCTATCACAAGCAGAATTTTTACATCAAAACTAAGATTTTTCTTAGTTTTTTCTTATTTTTGTTGATTTTTTCACAATGTTTCTATAAAATAGAAGAATAGAAAGGTTGTGATTTTGTGAAAGATAAACAGTCTGCTATTCCAAAAGCTACAGCGAAAAGACTCTCTCTCTACTATCGAATTTTTAAGAGATTTCATGCAGAAAAGATTGAACGTGCCAACTCTAAACAAATTGCAGAGGCCATCGGTATTGATTCAGCGACAGTTCGTCGTGATTTTTCCTATTTTGGTGAACTAGGTCGTCGTGGTTTTGGCTACGATGTCAAAAAACTGATGACGTTTTTTGCCGATTTGCTCAATGATAACTCCATCACCAATGTCATGCTTGTGGGAATTGGAAATATGGGCCATGCCCTTCTCCACTATCGCTTCCACGAGCGTAACAAGATGAAGATTATCATGGCCTTTGATCTAGATGACCACCCTGAGGTCGGGACCCAAACTCCTGATGGGATTCCCATTTACGGAATTTCTCAAATCAAGGATAAAATCAAGAATGCCGATGTCAAAACTGCGATCCTAACTGTTCCCAGCGTCAAGTCACAAGAGGTTGCCAATCTCTTGGTGGATGCTGGCGTGAAAGGAATTCTCAGCTTTTCACCTGTCCATCTGCATTTACCAAAAGACGTGGTCGTTCAATATGTCGATTTGACAAGTGAACTCCAAACCCTCCTCTATTTCATGAGAAGAGAGGATTAGAAAGCGAAAATCATTTTATGAAAAAACCAGTTATTGGGATTACAGGAAACGAAAAAACTCATCCAGATGATGACATCATGATGAGCTACGCAGCAAAAGGCTTTGTTGAAGGCGTTAAAAACGCTGGAGGGATTCCCATCATCCTACCGATTGGTGATCAAGAAATGGTCTGCCACTATATCAGTATGATTGACAAGCTCATCTTGACAGGTGGGCAAAATGTTGATCCAAAATTCTATGGTGAACCAAAAACCATTGATAGCGATGACTACCACCTTCAAAGAGACATCTTTGAACTGGCCCTCATCAAGGAAGCTATTAAACAGAAAAAGCCTATTTTCTCCGTCTGTCGTGGGACTCAACTCTTTAACGTTGCCATGGGTGGAACTCTGTACCAAGATATCGAAGACCACTGGCAGGATTGTTCTGCCGAGTACACAACTCAACGCTTGGTGACAGAACCAAATACTGTTCTTCGAGAAATCTATGGAGAAATTTCCCATATCAACTCCTTCCACCATCAGAGCATCAAGGATTTAGCACCAAATTTAAAGATTGCGGCTTATGATCCTAAGGATGGTATCATTGAAGCTGTTATGAGTACAGATGATGTTGCCTTTCTCGGTGTCCAATGGCATCCAGAATTTCTATTTGAAAATCGTCCCAAAGATAAAAACCTCTTTGACTATGTCGTTAATGACCTTTAGATTAAATCCGTCTTTTCACGGTAACTAAAGTAACTAGAGTGAGAGACGATCAAATGGTCCAAAAGGACAATTCCCATCAGGTCGCAGGCTTCTTTAACAAGTTTAGTGACATGATCATCATTTCGGCTAGGGGCTACCGCTCCCGAAGGATGATTGTGAACCAAGATGAGAGAGGTCGCCATATGCTTGATGGCATAGTGAAGAATCTCTCGCGGTTCAGCAATACTGCGAGTGGCAGAACCGATAAAAATGGTCTGTTGATGGATGATTTGATTTTGAGTATTGAGATAGAGCGCCACCAGGTGCTCTTGTTTTTTGTCCCCCAATTCCTGTTGCATCTTCTTGGCCAACTTTTGACTACTGAGAATACTTTCCATTTCAAGGGTCTCGTGTTTGTGAATACGATGCCCCAGTTCGATCATAGCTTGTAACTCTATAGCCTTAACACGACCGATACCAGATAGACTCTGCAACTCCTGCAGGGTCATTTTTTTCAAATCCGTTAGACTTGAAAGATTGCTCAAGACTTTCTGGGCAATTTCAAAAACACTAGCTTGACGTGTTCCTGTCCTGAGTAAAATAGCTAGCAACTCTTGATTACTGAGCGCTTCCACTCCTTCTTGGGCAAGTCTTTCTCTTGGTAATAATGAATCTTCTTGGAATGAAATACTGTACATAAAAATCCTCCTCACTTTATTATTCGTGAGAAGGATGGAAAATTAGATTTTTTTCTCAATTGGGGCTACACTAGCTAAAAGTTTTTTCAAACCTACTTCTGGGAAATTGATTTTTAATTCTTGAGTAGCTCCGTTACCTGAAACTTCCAGAACGGTTCCCTCTCCCCACTTCTTGTGGAGGGCAATGTCACCAATGGACCAATTTGTCTCACTAGACGCTGCTTTTGTGCCAGCTGTAAATTGACCAAATGGAAGACCGCTTGACTGGATAGTTTTTGGAGCAGCACTGCGTTTACGGTCTTGAAGAGCTTGCGCAAGACTCATACCTTGACCGAAGGCAACCCCACCACTGCTATAAGATGCCTTAAAGCTTGAATTTGCTGGACGAGCCAATCCTTGATACTCAAGCAATTTTGAACTGATTTCGTTAATAAAACGAGTCGGACGGTTGTAGTTGGTACGACCGAAAAGCAGGCGTGAGTTGGCATTTGTCAGATAGAGAATTTTCTCTGCACGCGTAATTCCTACATAGGCCAGACGGCGTTCTTCTTCTAGTTCATCTAGATCTTCAGCCGCACGACTAAGTGGAAAGACATTTTCTTCCATCCCAATCAAAAAGACAACTGGAAACTCGAGACCTTTGGCAGCATGCAGGGTCATCAAGGTCACTTCTGATGTCTCCTGACTACCTGAATCTGTGTCGGCAATCAAGGCCAAGTCATTTAAGAAACGACTCAGTTTGTCCAGACCAGTTTCTTCTTCTGGCCCATCAGAGGTGTCATCAAAGTTTTTCGTTACAGAAAGGAACTCTTCGATATTTTCAACCCGAGCCTTGCTTTCTAGAGTCGCTTGGGCATTAAGAATATCAACATAACCTGTTTTTTCAAGGATAGCCTCAACCAACTCAGTAATACTTAACTGATCCAGCTGCTCTCGCAAATCTAGAATCATATTGGCAAAATCCCAGATAGACTGGGCTGCTTTTCCTTTGATACCAGACAACATGATATTTGCAGAAGCATCTAGCATAGACATGTTTTGCATATTGGCAAAATCACGGATTTTCTCAACAGTACCTGGGCCAATTCCACGTTTAGGCTCATTGATAATACGCTCAAAACTAATATTGTCACTCAAATTGGCAATGAGGTTGAGATAAGCGATAATATCACGAATTTCCTTACGGCTATAGAACTTGGTTCCTCCAACCATTGTATAAGGGATGTTAGACTTGAGCAGGGCTTCCTCAATAGTACGGGACTGGGCATTAGTTCGATAGAGAACTGCAAAATCCTTGTGAAGGAAGTTTTGACTGCGACTAAGCTCATCGATGGTTCTGGCTACAAATACAGCCTCGTCCAGTTCATCATTGGCACGATAGTAAACGATTTGCTCCCCATCAGCGTTTTGAGTCCAGAGATTTTTAGGACGGCGGTTTTTATTGTTTTTAATAACCTCATTGGCTGCTTGGAGAATGGTTTTGGTTGAGCGGTAATTTTCCTCCAACAAGACAACCTTGGCTTGAGGATAATCCTTTTCGAAGTCCAAGATATTCTGCATATCAGCACCACGCCAACCGTAGATAGACTGGTCCGCATCCCCAACCACACAGATATTTTTAAAGCGTGAAGCTAAGAGTTTGACCAGTTGGTACTGGGCATGGTTGGTATCTTGGTACTCATCAACATGGATGTATTGGAATTTTTGCTGGTAATAAGTCAAAACATCAGAATTTTGATCAAAGAGACGCAAGGTCAACATAATCAAATCATCAAAGTCAACCGACTCTGACTGACGAAGCTCTTTTTGGTAAGCCGTGTAACACTGAGCCACGATTTGCGTGTACATATCGCCAGCTTGGGCAGCATAAGCCACATCATCAATCAAATCATTCTTAGCATTGGAAATAGTCCCTAAGATGCTCCGTTCATTCCATTTTTTAGGATCCAAGTTCAACTGCTTGAGAATGCGTTTCATGAGAGTTCGCTGTTCACCAGGATCTACAATAGTGAAATTTCGGTTGTAGCCAATATGGTCCGCATCGCGACGCAGGATACGAACACACATGGAGTGAAAAGTCGCAATCAAACAGTCCTGAGTAGCTGGATTGAGTCCGTAAGCACGTTCCTTCATCTCACGCGCAGCCTTGTTAGTAAAGGTAATGGCCAAGATATTCCAAGGATTGACCATCTTTTCATCAATCAGATAAGCAATGCGGTGGGTCAAAACTCGAGTCTTTCCAGAGCCAGCCCCTGCCATGATTAACAAGGGACCTTCTGTCGTTTGCACCGCCTCAGCCTGACGGTCATTCATTCCATTTAATAATGCGTTCATCTTCTCTTCCTTACTCTTGAAGTCACTATTTCTATTATATCAGAATTCAGGGAAAATATCTTTACCTAGACTGGTTACGTGTAGAAGGTAACTCCTTATATCTAGATAAAAATGAGCTTGGATATTATTTCCAAACTCATTTATTACTCAATGAAAATCGAAGTGCAAACTAGGAAGCTAGCCGCAGGTTGCTCAAAAGACTGCTTTGAGGTTGTAGATAAGACTGATGAAGTCAGCTCAAAACACTGTTTTGAGGTTGTGGATAGAACTGACGAAGTCAGTAACCATATCTACGGTAAGGTGAAGCTGACGTGATTTGAAGGAATTTTCGAAGAGTATAAAGTAAATTTCAATATACTAGAACAAACCTAATACTGTTCCATCACTTTCAACATCCATGTTGAGAGCTGCTGGTCGTTTTGGAAGTCCTGGCATGGTCATGACATCACCAGTTAAGGCAACGATGAAGCCTGCACCTAATTTTGGTACCAACTCACGAATGGTAATTTCAAAGTTTTCAGGTGCTCCAAGTGCATTCGGATTATCTGAGAAACTATATTGAGTTTTTGCCATACAGATTGGCAATTTGTCCCAACCATTTTGAACGATTTGAGCGATCTGTGTTTGAGCTTTCTTCTCAAAGTTCACTTTGCTACCACGGTAGATTTCAGTAACAATCTTTTCAATCTTTTCTTGGACAGAAAGGTCATTGTCATACAAACGTCTATAGTTAGATGGGTTTTCAGCGATAGTCTTGACAACAGTTTCAGCAAGAGCTACTCCACCTTCTGCACCATCAGCCCAGACACTAGCCAACTCAACTGGAACATCGATTGAGGCACAGAGTTCTTTCAAGACTGCGATTTCAGCTTCTGTATCAGAAACAAATTCGTTGATAGCTACTACTGCTGGAATACCAAACTTACGAATATTTTCTACGTGGCGTTTCAAGTTAGCAAAACCTGCACGAACCGCCTCCACATTTTCCTCTGTCAGAGCATCTTTAGCCACGCCACCATTCATCTTAAGGGCACGAAGGGTTGCGACAATGACTACTGCATCTGGAGAAGTTGGCAAGTTTGGTGTCTTAATATCAAGGAATTTCTCAGCACCAAGGTCTGCACCAAAACCAGCTTCAGTAACTGTGTAATCAGCCAAGTGAAGGGCTGTTGTCGTTGCTAAGACTGAGTTACATCCGTGAGCGATATTGGCAAATGGACCACCGTGCACAAAGGCAGGTGTTCCGTAAATTGTCTGAACCAGGTTCGGCTTAATCGCATCCTTCAAGATCAATGCTAAGGCACCTTCAACCTGCAAATCACCTACAGAAACAGGTGTACGGTCATAGCGATAACCGATAACGATATTAGCCAAACGGCGTTTCAAGTCCTCGATGTCTGTTGCCAAGCAAAGAATTGCCATGATTTCGGAAGCAACTGTAATATCAAAGCCATCCTCACGTGGAATACCATTTAGAGGACCACCAAGTCCAACGGTCACATGGCGAAGAGCACGGTCGTTCAAGTCCACAACACGTTTCCAAAGGATACGACGTTGGTCAATTCCCAACTCATTTCCTTGATGTAAGTGGTTGTCAATCAAGGCAGAAAGCGCGTTGTTAGCAGTTGTAATGGCATGCATGTCCCCAGTAAAGTGAAGGTTGATGTCTTCCATTGGTAACACTTGAGCATAACCACCACCAGCAGCACCGCCCTTAATCCCCATTACTGGACCAAGAGATGGTTCGCGGATAGCAATCATGGTTTTCTTGCCAATCTTGTTCAAGGCGTCCGCAAGACCAATGGTAATGGTTGATTTTCCTTCACCTGCAGGTGTTGGATTGATGGCAGTAACCAAAATCAATTTCCCAACTGGATTGCTCTCAACTGCACGAATTTTATCAAAGCTGAGTTTAGCCTTGTATTTTCCGTACAACTCTAAATCGTCGTAAGAAATACCAAGTTTCTCTACAACATCAACGATTGGCTTCAACTCAATACTCTGTGCGATTTCAATATCTGTTTTCATTCAAAACTCCTCTAACCTCTTATATGATAATTCATTATAACACAAAACGAGATTTTTAACATCCTTAAACTATCTAAACGTTCGTAATTTTCCCTGTTTTTAAGGTTTTTAGACTCCTTTCTTAAATTTTATATGGCTTTATAGTTTGAAACTATATTCTTTTCTTTTACCAAATTTTTATCACTTTCATTTTACTTACCGTTTATTTTTGTGTACAATAGTGCTATGAAAATTTTAGTTACATCGGGCGGTACCAGTGAAGCTATCGATAGCGTCCGCTCTATCACTAACCATTCCACAGGTCGCTTGGGGAAAATCATCACAGAAACCCTGCTTGCTGCAGGGCATGAAGTTTGTTTGATAACAACAAAACAAGCTGTGAAGCCAGAAGCCCATCCCAACCTAAGCATTCGAGAAATTAACAATACCAAGGACCTTCTACTAGAAATGCAAGAACGAGTTCAGGATTATCAGATCTTGATTCACTCAATGGCTGTTTCTGACTACACTCCTGTTTATATGACAGGACTTGAGGAAGTTCAATCTAGTTCCAATCTAGAAGAATTTTTAAGCAAGCAGAATCATCAGACTAAGATTTCTTCAACTAATGAAGTTCAGGTTTTATTCCTTAAAAAAACTCCAAAAATCATCTCTCTAGTCAAGGAATGGAATCCTGCTATTCATCTGATTGGCTTTAAACTGCTGGTTGATGTTACCAAAGAGCATCTGGTTGACATTGCTAGAAAAAGTCTTATCAAAAACAAAGCAGACTTAATCATTGCAAATGACCTGACTCAAATCTCAGCAGATCAGCACCGAGCTATCTTTGTTGAAAAAAATCAGCTTCAATCTGTTAACACTAAAGAAGAAATTGCAGAACTCCTCCTTGAAAAAATTCAAGCCTATCATTCATAGAAAGGAAAGCTATGGCACATATTCTCTTGGCTGTAACGGGATCAATCGCCTCTTACAAATCGGCAGATTTAGTCGGTTCTCTAAAAAAACAAGGTCATCAAGTCACTGTCTTAATGACTCAGGCTGCTACAGAGTTTATCCAACCTTTGACACTACAGGTACTCTCACAGAATTCCGTCCACTTGGATGTCATGAAAGAACCCTATCCTGATCAAGTCAATCATATCGAACTTGGAAAAAAAGCAGATTTATTTATCGTGGTACCTGCAACTGCTAACACTATTGCAAAACTAGCCCACGGCTTTGCTGACAACATGGTAACTTGTATGGCTCTAGCCTTGCCAAGTCATATTCCCAAACTCATCGCACCTGCTATGAATACAAAGATGTATGACCATCCAGCAACTCAGGCTAATCTGAAAACATTAGAAAACTACGGCTATCAGCTGATTGCTCCAAAGGAATCCCTACTAGCTTGTGGAGACCACGGACGAGGAGCTTTAGCCGACCTCACAATTATTTTAGAAAGAATAAAGGAAACTCTCGATGAAAAAACGCTCTAATATTGCACCTATTGCTATCTTTTTTGCAACCATGCTCGTGATACACTTTTTGAGCTCACTTATCTTTAACCTTTTTCCATTTCCAATCAAACCGACCATCGTTCATATTCCTGTCATTATTGCCAGCATTATCTACGGTCCACGCGTTGGGGTTACACTTGGATTTTTGATGGGACTTCTTAGCTTGACGGTTAACACTATTACCATTCTGCCGACAAGCTACCTCTTCTCACCATTTGTACCAAACGGAAACATCTACTCAGCTATCATTGCCATCGTCCCACGTATTTTGATTGGTTTAACTCCGTATCTAGTCTATAAACTGATGAAAAATAAAACTGGTCTGATTCTAGCTGGTGCCCTTGGTTCCTTGACAAATACTGTCTTTGTCCTTGGTGGAATTTTCTACCTTTTTGGAAATGTTTTTGATGGTAATATCCAAAAACTCCTAGCAACTGTTATCTCAACAAATTCGATTGCTGAATTAGTCATTTCCTCAGTTCTAACCTTAGCCATTGTTCCACGACTACAGACTTTGAAAAAATAAAAACAATCTCCACTTTCAAACCTGAAGGTGGAGATTTTGTTTGATATAGTTACTATTATTAGTGAAATCTTTACCAATATCTAACTAAAAATGACCTATAAACCTAAGTAAATCCTTGCTTTATTGTCTTCTTTATTGTACTATACTAGTGTATATACAGATAAAAAGGAGATTCTTATGAATACACGGAAAAAGACACAATTTATGACAATGACTGCCCTCTTAACGGCTATTGCAATTTTGATTCCAATTGTTATGCCTTTCAAGATTGTCATTCCACCTGCTTCTTACACTTTAGGAAGTCACATTGCTATTTTTATAGCCATGTTCTTGTCGCCCTTAATGGCAATTTTTGTCATACTAGCCTCTAGTTTTGGATTTTTGATGGCTGGATATCCCATGGTTATCGTATTTCGAGCTTTTTCCCATATCTTTTTTGGAACTCTAGGAGCTCTTTACCTACAAAAATTTCCCGATACCCTAGATAAACCAAAATCTTCTTGGATTTTCAACTTTGTTTTGGCTGTCATTCATGCCCTTGCTGAAGTATTAGCCTGTGTCCTTTTTTACGCAACTTCTGGTACCAATGTAGAAAATATGTTTTATGTTCTATTTGTACTAGTTGGATTTGGCACAATTATCCATAGTATGGTAGACTATACATTAGCACTAGCTGTCTATAAAGTGCTTCGAAAACGCCGTTAAGAGGAAAAACTATGATAAAAGATCGCAGACAAGCCCTGCTCCAACTCTTGAAAGAAGCTCCTAAAGCCCTCAATGGCCAAAGTTTGGCGGAACATTTTCATGTCACACGTCAGGTCATTGTGCAGGACATTGCAATTTTAAGAGCCGATGGAGCGCCTATTCTATCTACTAATCGTGGCTACGTCTATAAGCAAATTGATACTAACCCTTATGTTCATAAACTTTTTAAAGTGAAACATGAAGTTGAAGAAATCGGTCAAGAACTCCTTGCTATCGTAGATAATGGTGGACGTGTTCAAAACACCTTGATTGACCATCCCGTTTATGGAGAAATTGAAACCTTGCTGAAACTGTCTTGTCGCAGAGATGTGCAACATTTTCTAGAACAAGTCGAGCATTCTGATTTTAGACCTTTATCTGAATTGACAGATGGTATCCATTACCACCTAGTCGAAGCCGAAACACAACAAGACCTCCACTATATCGAGGAGGCCTTGGATCAGCTCGGTTATTTAGTAAAAGACTAGAAGATTTTCTTTTCCAAATCGTCTTCTGTACGGCGAGGGTAGAAAAACTCTGACTTGTCAGGAGCTTCCATCATCTCCATCAGAGGTAGCATATCATAGGCCAGATCCAAGTTTGGAATCTGGTCTTTTTGCACCCAAGAAACTTCTCCTTCATCTGAAGAGCGAAGGGTACCAGAGAACTCAGTTGCCTTATAACAAACGACAATATAGCGGCCACCTGTATCTAGTGGCCAATTTTTAATGCCGACAAGTTGAGGATTTTGGATAGTCAACCCTGTTTCTTCATAGATTTCACGAATGACAGACTCTGCGAAAGACTCGCCATTTTCTACATGGCCTCCTGGAAAGGCATAACCAGACCAGCGATTGTTTTCAGGAGAGCGATACTGCATCACCACGCGCTGGGTTTCTAGGTCTTCAATCAGACAAATATTTGTTAAAATTGTTAATTGTGCTCGAGACATACATAGACTCACTTTCTAATTTATTAAATTTTCAGACTTGGTACCAGAAATATTAGCTTTTACTTTTTAGAATTATTTAGAATAGAATACCATCCGTTTTTCCTTTATAGGCTTTCCAAGTTCAAGCATCTTTTCTTGTCCATCAAAAGTAAAGCCCATTTTTTGATAGAAAGCAATGGCGCGCTTATTATCTTTCAATACCCATAAGAAAATTTCAGAAAAAGAATCAAGAGCAGTCAAAGCTGCTTTCACTAACTTTTGTGCAATGCCTTTTCCATAATAGTCTTTTAAAACATATAAAGCAATAATTTCACCAGCTTGCATAGTCTTATCACGAAAGTTGCCATAACTGATAAAACCAATTACCTTAAGGCCATCTATCGCAATCAATGTATTTTCTGGATACTTTTGACTAAAGAATCGACATCTTTCTAATGTCATTGTCTCCTGAAATTCTGCAGGCAAAAGGTCGTCATAAGCCTCTCTCCACGTTTGCCAGTGAACGAGGGATTTACCTTCTATCTCTTCAGGAGTTTCCATTGATTTGATAATAACCGTCATTTATTTTCTTCTCCTTAATCCAACATCCTGACTTCCTTTGCTACTTTTTGTAGAAATTTTTGTCTTGTTGAACTTGTATTCACTTCACGGCCTAACTCTCCTAAGATTGAAACCCTCTTTGTTTTTATGCCACAGTGATTCAGTACAGCATTCTTTAATACTGATATTCCATAACTGTCTGGAATGTTAATCGGACCTGAAAATACTTTGTACCACCAAGTTGGTGCCATAGAAGTTGCATAGATACTAGCTGTTTTTCCTTTTAGTAACTTTTTGAACTGTCTACCTCTCAAGTAGTTCAAAATAAAGCTTCCTCGGTTATTTGCGGAGTATGCAATGCCTGGCGTAAAAACACGATCAATCCAGCCCTTCAATAGACTAGGCATACTACTCCACCAAATAGGATAAACAAAAATGAAATGATCTGCCCACTGGATTAATTCTTGAGAGCGTAGAATAAACGGATCGTCCTCCATCCTTTGTCGATAACCATAACGTAAAACAGGATCAAACTCTTCCTCATTAAGCTTAATCATTTCAAGTTCATGTCTCTTTGAGTCTATATTTTCTACAATCGTTTGAAAAATGGCTTGGCAGTAACTTTCTTTATCAGGATGTCCATTAATAACTAAAATATTCATAAAATTCCCCTAATCCAAGGCCTTGACTTCCAGCATCATATCACGAATCTGTGCTGCTAGTTCAAAGTCAAGCACTTCGACGGCTTCTTGCATTTGTTTTTCCAGTTTCTTGACTAGTTCTTTGCGCTCTTGTTTGTTGAGGCTGTTGATGTCGACTTCCTTGTCCTCTTCCTTGGCAACAGCCTTAGTCACAGCGATCAGGTCACGGATTTCTTTCTTAATGGTTTGTGGAACGATACCATGTTCTTCATTATAGGCCATCTGGATTTTCCGACGGCGAGCGGTTTCATCGATGGCACGTTGCATAGACTGGGTAACCGTGTCCGCATACATGATAACATGACCTTCACTGTTACGAGCAGCACGACCAATGGTCTGGATGAGACCACGTTCGTTACGGAGGAAACCTTCTTTGTCAGCATCGAGAATGGCAACCAAACTTACCTCAGGAACATCAATCCCTTCACGGAGCAGGTTGATTCCGACCAAGACATCAAAGACACCCAAGCGCAGGTCACGGATAATCTCCGTCCGTTCTAAAGTCTTGATATCCGAGTGCATGTACTTAACCTTGATGCCCATTTCTTTGAAGTAGTCGGTTAAGTCCTCCGCCATTTTCTTGGTTAAGGTGGTGATAAAGGTACGCTCATTCTTCTCAACACGGGCATTGATTTCACCTAAGAGGTCATCAATCTGTCCCATAGTCGGACGAACTTCCACCTCTGGGTCTAAAAGCCCAGTCGGGCGAATAATTTGCTCAATCACTGTCTCGGTCTGTTCATTTTCATAGTCACCAGGTGTCGCTGAAACGTAAACAATCTGATGAACGTGACTCTCAAACTCCTCCCGACGGAGAGGTCGATTGTCCAAAGCAGACGGCAAACGGAAACCATAATTAACCAGCATTTCCTTACGCGAACGGTCTCCATTGTACATTCCTTTGATTTGTCCCATAGTCATGTGGCTCTCATCAATCATGATCAAGAAATCATCTGGGAAGAAGTCGAGAAGCGTATAAGGAGGCTCACCTTCGCTACGTCCATCCATGTGGCGAGAATAATTTTCAACCCCATTGGTATAGCCCATCTCACGCAACATCTCAATATCATACTCTGTCCGCTGTTTCAATCGTTGGGCTTCAAGCAGTTTGCCTTCCTTCTCAAAGACAGCTAGTTGCTCTTCTAATTCTGCTTGAATCTTTGCAATGGCAACTTCCATGTGGTCGTCATTGGTCACAAAGTGAGTCGCAGGGAAAATCGCCAAATGATCCACTTCTCCCAAGACCTGACCTGTCAGAGCCTCAACTTCACGAATACGGTCAATCTCATCACCAAAGAACTCCACTCGAAAAGCGTGTTCATCACGGGAAGCAGGGAAAATCTCCACCACATCCCCACGAACACGAAATCTCCCCCGTTGGAAATCAATATCATTACGTTCAAACTGGATATCAACCAAGTCATTTAAGAGTTTATCACGAGAAATTTCAAGACCTGGACGGAGACTAACGACACTATCAGCGTATTCCTTGGGCGAACCCAGACCATAAATACAAGAGACAGAGGCCACGACAATAACATCATTACGCTCCAAAAGAGCCGAAGTCGCTGAGTGACGAAGCTTGTCAATCTCGTCGTTGACAGAGCTATCCTTTTCAATATAGGTATCGCTAGAAGGGACATAGGCCTCAGGTTGGTAATAATCATAGTAGGATACGAAGTACTCAACAGCATTTTCAGGGAAAAATTCCTTAAACTCCCCATAGAGCTGACCCGCCAGAGTTTTATTGTGGGCGATGACCAGAGTTGGTTTATTGACTTTAGAAATGACCTGACTCATAGTATAGGTCTTCCCTGTTCCAGTCGCCCCCATCAGAATCTGAGCTTTTTCTCCACCCTCGATATTATCAACCAACTGCTCGATAGCTTGTGGTTGATCTCCTGATGGTTGGTACTTTGATACTAGTTTAAATTGATTATCTGTAATGCGATTGATCATAAGAATCCTCTCTCCATGTGCTATTCCTATTTTACCATACTTGTAACATTTTCACGAAGAAAAGGACAGACCGAAGTCACATCCTTTCATTTTCTTTCTTTAATTGATAGGCAAGATAGACAATCAGCAGTAGCAAGACTAGACTTGTCATGATAGAACCTTCAATCCCAAAAGAACCACCTGATAGCCAGTCTTGATTGCCTTGTGGAGTAAATTTCATGATTGAGGTTCCTGATTGTTGACCACTAACTAAAATCCCAAAGAGATTGCCCTGAGCAAAATTCCAGGCGCCATGAATACCTGCAACACCCCAAACTGTATCAGTTTTGAGGAGGTAAAGAGCCATGGCAACTCCGAATAAAAAGAGATTCATTAGAGATAGAGGTGTAAGACCAGAATTCCCAGCATGAAGCAGAGTAAAAAGTACGCTAGATATGATAACAGCAATTTTTAGATTGGTTCTTGAGGCCAATTGAGGAAGGAGCCAAGCACGGGACACCACTTCTTCTGCTGTCCCCTGTAAAATCCAAAACGGAATGGTAAAAATAACAAAGGCAAGCGAATAAGGATTTAAGTGAATAGACTCAAAACGATATTGCCCCACGGCCACTAAACCTAACAAGGTCAGAAGAAAAAGTGCCAGACCTAGCCCAAATCCTTTAACAAGATTGCTGAGGAAATTCTCTCTATAAAATCCCAAAGTTCGAATAGGTCTTTTCTCAACTTTTCTAGTCCATCTGAACACAGTGTTGAGTATAAAACCAAAGGCCAGTAAATCTAAAATTAAATGAAAGTCACTTGTTTTATCCATCAAGCTCTGCTGCAAAGTCTGCAAGTATGTAGCAAAAGCTTGACCAGCCTCTCCAAAATTTCTAGCAAGTCCGATAAGAGCTAACAAACTAATACCATATAAAGTAAAAGCCACAAACTCTCCTATAAAGACAAAAACAAAGGCTAACAAGGGGCTTGTGTAAATATTTAAACTCATTTTTGAAGCTTGGAAGTCTTTAAATATTCTTTTGTTCTTCATATTCCCGTCCTCTTTTCTTCTACTATATACCATTATTATAGCACTTTATGGTAGCAATTCAAGAAAGAAAACAAAAAATGATGTTATATTTTCTGACACAAAAAATATAAAAATTTGCCTTTTTTTACTTTTTCTGATATAATGGGAAAATATTCGGAAAAGGAGACTAAAAATGAAGAAAAAATTTCTAGCATTTTTGCTAATTTTATTCCCAATTTTCTCATTAGGTATTGCGAAAGCTGAAACAATTAAGATTGTATCTGACACCGCCTATGCACCTTTTGAGTTTAAAGATTCAGATCAAACTTATAAAGGAATTGATGTTGACATTATCAACAAAGTCGCTGAGATTAAAGGGTGGAACATTCAGATGTCCTATCCTGGATTTGATGCAGCGGTAAATGCGGTTCAAGCTGGTCAAGCTGACGCAATTATGGCAGGGATGACAAAGACTAAAGAACGTGAAAAAGTCTTCACCATGTCTGATACTTACTATGATACAAAAGTTGTCATTGCAACTACAAAGGCACACAAGATTAGCAAGTACGACCAATTGTCTGGCAAAACCGTTGGTGTTAAAAACGGAACTGCCGCTCAACGTTTCCTAGAAACGATTAAAGATAAATACGGCTTTACTATTAAAACATTTGACACTAGTGATTTGATGAACAACAGCTTGAGTGCTGGTGCCATCGATGCCATGATGGATGACAAACCTGTTATCGAATATGCCATTAACCAAGGTCAAGACCTCCATATTGAAATGGACGGTGAAGCTGTAGGTAGCTTTGCTTTCGGTGTGAAAAAAGGAAGTAAATACGAGCACCTGGTTACTGAATTTAACCAAGCCTTGGCTGAAATGAAAAAAGATGGTAGTCTTGATAAAATCATCAAGAAATGGACTGCTTCATCATCTTCAGCAGTGCCAACTACAACTACCCTAGCAGGATTAAAAGCCATTCCTGTTAAGACTAAATACATCATTGCCAGCGATTCTTCTTTTGCACCTTTTGTTTTCCAAAATTCAAGCAACCAATACACTGGTATTGATATGGAATTGATTAAGGCAATCGCTAAAGACCAAGGCTTTGAAATTGAAATCATCAACCCTGGTTTCGATGCCGCTATTAACGCTGTCCAAGCTGGTCAAGCAGATGGTATCATTGCTGGTATGTCTGTCACAGATGCTCGTAAGGCGACTTTTGATTTCTCAGATTCATACTACACTGCAAACACAATCCTCGGCGTCAAAGAATCAAGCACTATTGCTTCTTATGAAGATTTGAAAGGGAAGACAGTTGGTGTTAAAAACGGAACAGCTTCTCAAACCTTCCTAACAGAAAATCAAAGCAAATACGGCTACAAAATCAAAACCTTCGCTGATGGTTCGTCAATGTATGACAGTTTAAACACTGGTGCCATTGATGCCGTTATGGATGATGAGCCTGTTCTCAAATATTCTATCAGTCAAGGACAAAAATTGAAAACACCAATCGCTGGAACTCCAATCGGTGAAACAGCCTTTGCTGTTAAAAAAGGAGCAAATCCAGAATTGATTGAAATGTTCAACAACGGACTTGCAAACCTTAAAGCAAACGGAGAATTCCAAAAGATTCTTGATAAATACCTAGCTAGTGAGTCTTCAACTGCTTCAACAAGCACTGTTGATGAGACAACTATCTGGGGCTTGCTTCAAAACAACTACAAACAACTCCTTAGCGGACTTGGTATCACTCTTGCTCTAGCTCTTATCTCATTTGCTATTGCCATTGTCATCGGGATTATATTTGGTATGTTTAGTGTCAGCCCCTATAAATCTCTTCGTGTGATCTCTGAGATTTTCGTTGACGTTATCCGTGGTATTCCATTGATGATTCTTGCAGCCTTCATCTTCTGGGGAATTCCAAACTTCATCGAGTCTATCACAGGACAACAAAGTCCAATTAACGACTTTGTAGCTGGTACTATTGCCCTCTCACTCAATGCAGCGGCTTATATCGCTGAAATCGTTCGTGGTGGTATTCAGGCCGTTCCAGTTGGCCAAATGGAAGCCAGCCGAAGCTTGGGTATCTCTTATGGAAAAACCATGCGTAAGATTATCTTGCCACAAGCAACTAAATTGATGTTGCCAAACTTTGTTAACCAATTCGTTATCGCTCTTAAAGATACAACTATTGTATCTGCTATCGGTTTGGTTGAACTCTTCCAAACTGGTAAGATTATCATTGCCCGTAACTACCAAAGTTTCAAGATGTATGCAATCCTTGCTATCTTCTATCTTGTAATTATCACACTTTTGACTAGACTAGCGAAACGCTTAGAAAAGAGGATTCGTTAATGGCAAAATTAAAAATTGATGTAAATGACTTACATAAGCAATATGGAAAAAATAAGGTCCTAAAAGGGATTACAACTAAATTCTACGAAGGAGACGTTGTCTGTATCATCGGTCCTTCAGGTTCTGGTAAGTCAACCTTCCTTCGTAGCCTTAATCTTCTAGAAGAAGTTACGAGTGGTCACATCACTGTGAACGGTTATGACTTAACTGAAAAAACAACCAATGTTGACCACGTCCGTGAAAATATCGGAATGGTTTTCCAACACTTCAACCTCTTCCCTCATATGTCTGTATTGGACAACATTACCTTTGCTCCTATTGAGCACAAGTTAATGACTAAGGAAGAAGCTGAGAAATTGGGAATGGAGTTGCTTGACAAGGTTGGGCTAGCAGATAAAGCTAATGCTAACCCAGATAGCCTATCAGGTGGTCAAAAACAACGTGTGGCTATCGCTCGTGGACTAGCAATGAATCCAGACATCATGCTCTTTGATGAACCAACTTCTGCCCTTGACCCTGAGATGGTCGGAGACGTACTGAACGTTATGAAGGAATTGGCTGAGCAAGGTATGACCATGATTATCGTAACCCATGAGATGGGATTTGCTCGTCAGGTTGCCAACCGCGTTATCTTTACTGCAGATGGTGAATTCCTTGAAGATGGAACACCTGATCAAATCTTTGACAACCCACAACACCCACGTCTGAAAGAGTTCTTGGACAAGGTCTTAAACGTCTAAACTCAAACTGTAAGGATTTCCTTGCAGTTTTTTTCTATCTCGTATTGGATTTTTTGATTTTTCGGAAAATTATGTTAGAATTAAATTTATGAAATGAGATTTCCTCATACCTAGCAAGACTAGGAATAAAAATAGAAATTAGGTAGCTAGATGTCATCTAAGGTTATTGTTACAATTTTCGGTGCGAGTGGAGACCTGGCTAAACGCAAGCTCTACCCTTCCCTATTTAGACTTTATAAATCCGGCAATCTTTCCGAGCACTTTGCCGTTATTGGAACTGCCCGTCGTCCTTGGAGTAAGGAATATTTTGAATCTGTTGTAGTCGAATCTATCCTTGATTTGGCAGATAGTACCGAACAGGCTCAGGAGTTCGCTAGCCACTTCTACTATCAAAGTCATGATGTCAATGATACAGAGCACTACATTGCTTTACGTCAATTGCAGGCAGAGCTAAATGACAAGTACCAAGCTGAACACAACAAGCTCTTCTTCTTGTCTATGGCGCCTCAATTCTTTGGAACCATTGCTAAACACCTCAAGTCTGAAAACATTGTAGACGGTAAAGGCTTTGAGCGCTTAATCGTTGAAAAACCATTTGGTACAGATTACGCAACTGCAAGCAAGTTGAATGACGAACTCCTTGCAACATTTGACGAAGAACAAATTTTCCGTATTGACCATTATCTTGGTAAGGAAATGATCCAAAGCATCTTTGCAGTTCGCTTTGCAAACCTGATTTTTGAAAACGTTTGGAACAAAGACTTTATCGACAATGTTCAAATTACCTTTGCGGAGCGCTTGGGTGTAGAAGAACGTGGTGGCTACTATGATGAATCTGGTGCCCTCCGCGACATGGTACAGAACCATACTTTGCAACTGCTTTCTCTCCTTGCAATGGACAAGCCAGCAAGCTTCACAAAAGACGAGATTCGTGCTGAGAAGATTAAGGTCTTTAAAAACCTCTATCATCCAACTGATGAAGAGCTTAAAGAACACTTTATCCGTGGTCAATACCGTTCAGGTAAGATTGATGGCATGAAATACATCTCTTATCGTAGTGAGCCAAATGTAAATCCAGAATCTACAACAGAAACCTTTGCATCTGGTGCTTTCTTTGTAGACAGCGATCGATTCCGTGGCGTTCCTTTCTTCTTCCGTACTGGTAAACGTCTGACTGAAAAAGGAACTCATGTCAACATCGTCTTTAAACAAATGGACTCTATATTTGGAGAACCACTTGCTCCAAATATTTTGACCATCTATATCCAACCAACAGAAGGTTTCTCTCTTAGCCTAAATGGGAAGCAAGTAGGAGAAGAATTCAACCTGGCTCCTAACTCACTTGATTACCGTACAGATGCGACCGCAACTGGTGCTTCGCCAGAACCATACGAGAAATTGATTTATGATGTCCTAAACAACAACTCAACTAACTTTAGCCACTGGGATGAAGTTGGTGCGTCATGGAAATTGATTGACCGTATCGAAGAGCTCTGGGCTGAAAATGGTGCCCCACTTCATGACTATAAAGCTGGAAGCATGGGACCTCAAGCCAGCTTTGACTTACTTGAAAAATTCGGGGCCAAATGGACTTGGCAACCAGATATCGCCTATCGTCAAGATGGTCGTTTAGAATAAAAAATTTCCTGCAAGTTTGTAGCTTGCAGGATTTTTACTTCTGATTAGATTAAGCCTTCCAAGAGTCCCTTCATAAAGTTTTCTGAGTTAAACTCTCCAATATCATCGATTTTTTCACCAAAACCAATCAATTTTACAGGAATATTGAGTTCTTCTCGGATGGCTAAAACAACCCCACCTCGAGCAGTTCCATCAATCTTAGTCAAGACAATTCCAGTTAATGGCGTGATTTTTGAAAATTCTTTGGCCTGTACCAGGGCATTTTGACCTGTTGATGCATCCAGAGCCAAGAAGGTTTCATGGGGTGCCTCTGGCACAACACGTTTAATGATACGACCAATCTTCTCCAACTCAGCCATGAGGTTGTCCTTATTTTGCAGACGACCAGCAGTATCAATCATGAGAATATCGATACCCTCAGCTACAGCACGTTCCATGCCATCAAAGACTACACTAGCTGGGTCAGCTTTTTCAGCTCCAGTCACTACTGGAACATCTACACGTCGACCCCATTCAGCTAGCTGGGCTACTGCCCCCGCACGGAAGGTATCTGCCGCAACCAACATGACCTTCTTACCTGCTTGTTTGTAGCGGTGAGCTAGTTTCCCGATAGAAGTTGTTTTCCCAACACCATTCACACCGACGAAGAGCATGACTGTCAATCCATCTTGGAAGTGGATGCTTTCATCGTAGTTACCATCCTTTTCATAAAGCTCAACCAATTTCTCAATGATGACACGGCGAAGTGCGTCTGGTTTCTTGGCGTTTTCAAGCTTGGCTTCGTAACGTAACTCCTCTGTTAAGTTATAAGCGACTTGGACACCAACGTCACTCATGATTAGCAGTTCTTCCAGTTCCTCGAAAAATTCTTCGTCAACAGAGCGGAAATTAGCAAAGAAGGCGTTCAAGCGGGCACCAAAACCTGTGCGAGTTTTCTTAAGACTACGGTCATATTTTTCCTGAACAGTTTCTTCTACTTGAGGTCTTTCTGCTTCAAGAATTTCAGAATTATTTTCTTCTACAGTCTCTGAGAGCTCAGGATTCTCTTCCTCTAAGACTTCTTCTTGAGGAACCTCTACAACTGGCTCCGAACCCTGACTTTCTTCAACTGTGTCTTGATTTTCCTCTTCTTGGAACACAGCTTGTTCAACAATTTCAACCTCTGCTTCTTCTTGAGAAACTTCCTCAGCTTCTGCAAGAGAAGGCTCATTATCTTCAGACAAATCAAGATTTTCCAGAGCTTCTTTTACAACTTCTTCGATTTTAGGTTCTTCTTTTTTTCCGAATAGACGGTCAAATAATCCCATATCTTAGTTCTCCTTTAGCACATATTCTTCGATAGCCCAGGCGACAGCCTCTTCATCGTTGGTCATTCGCGTCACTACATTTGCGACTGCCTTGACTTCAGGAACAGCGTTTTGCATGGCAACACCGAGCCCTGCCCATTCAATCATAGAGAGGTCATTGGCCTCGTCACCACAAGCCATGACTTGGCTTTGGTCGATTCCAAGATGGCTGATTAGTTTTGCCAAACCTGTTGCTTTATGAACATTTTTTGGTGACCACTCTAGCAACATTTCACGTGATTTAAAGATTTCATATTGGTCAAATAATTCTGGAGAAATCTTCTGAATGGCTGCGTCCAAGGGTTCTTGAGCAAAGGCAGTCACGCATTTATTATAAGTCATTTGACTAGATAGGTCTTCAAAGTCCAATGGAACAAAGGTCAAAGCTGGATTAAATTTGGCATAAAGACTTTCTTGGTCAGATTGGATTTGATAAACAGTTCCTTCTGAAATAGCGTCAAGAGGAAGTGATAATTTCTCTGTTTCTTCATACAAGCGTGCCACATCGTCGTATGAAAAGACTGTTTTATCAAGGATTTCACCTGTATTTTTCTGAACCAAACCACCATTAAAAGTAATGGTATACTCATCTTCATGGCCGTCAGTCCCTAGCTCATGGAGAAAGAAATCCATAGCTTTTAAGGGACGACCAGTTGTCAATACGACCTTGATACCACGATCACGCGCAGCTTTCAAGGTTGCCTTAGTGCGATCCGTCAGCTTTTTATCAGTAGTCAGCAAGGTCCCATCCAAGTCCAATGCAATCAATTTTATATCTGCCATTATAAGCCCTCCATATAAGCTATAACCGACTGGTCCTTATGGTGACCAATCACAGTTTCTGCTAATTCTAAAATCTCTGGTCGTGCATTTTCAGGAGCCACAGGATGTCCCACAACCTGCATCATATGCAAGTCATTTAGATTGTCTCCAAAAGCCATAACCTGATCCATCGTGATACCAAGTTTTTTAGCTAATTCAACAATGGCCACACCCTTATCGACATAGTCCAGAACAATATCAATGGATTCAAAGCCAGTTGTCATGGCCTTAACACCAGGAACATGTTCATTGACCCAAGCTTCTCCAGCTTCGAGAGTTTCTTCTGTGAAGTTGGTCGTAAATTTGAAAATGTCATCTGTGATATCTTCCAGACTGGCTACTTTTTGGATATTTTCATTATAATGCTGACTCTCTTTCAAATAGGTCTCATCAACCGTATCTAGCACATAAGAGCCCTTCTTACCAGTCAAGAGCAATTTATTGATCTCTACATAAGGTGACGTTTTCAGCTTTTCAAAAGTGGATAGATAAAAGTCACGAGACATGGTCGCTTCATACAAGTCCTGACCTTGATACTCTACCAAACTGCCATTTTCTGCAATGAAAATAATGTCATCACGAACATCAGCAAATAATTTTTCTAAAGACAGAAATCCCCGACCCGAAGCCACCGCAAAGTAAATCCCTTTTTCCTTGTAGGAAGCTAAAAGAGACTTGAGGCGGTCCATATCAAAGCGCCCATTCCCATCTAGGAAGGTTCCGTCCATATCCGTTGCTACTAGTTTAATTGTCATCCTTCAATACTTTCTAAATCTTTTAACTTCACCGAAACAATTTTTGAGACACCTGATTCTTGCATGGTCACTCCATAGATGGAATCAGCCGCCGCCATGGTTCCCTTACGGTGTGTTACGACGATAAATTGGCTGTCCTTGTCAAAGCGGTTGAGGTAATCTCCAAAGCGTTTAACATTGGCTTCGTCCAGCGCAGCCTCCACCTCATCCAAGATAACAAAAGGAATGGTCTTGACACGGATAATGGAGAAGAGCAAGGCTAGAGCCGATAGGGCTTTTTCCCCACCACTCATCAGATTGAGAGACTGGATTTTCTTTCCTGGTGGTTGGACAGAAATATCAACCCCAGCTGTCAGCAGATCTCCTTCAGTCAAAATGAGGTCCGCTTGACCTCCTCCAAACATCTGCTTAAAGGTCACTTTGAAAGACTCACGAATAGCTTCAAAGGTGGATTTAAAGCGTTCCTTGACCTCATCATTCATCTCTGTAATGGTTTCAAGGAGCAGATTTTTCGCTGACAAAATATCATCTCGTTGGCTATTTAGGAAATCCAGACGATTGTGCACTTCTTCGTACTGTTCAATAGCATCCAAGTTGACAGGACCCAGTGAGCGAATAACCTTCTCTAAATCTTTAACCTCTTGCTCTGCCAGATTGAGATTTTCCAACTCATGAGACTTTTCTAAAGCTTCAGTATAGCTAATCTGATACTGGTCTGTTAATTGACTTTGTAGATGGCGCAAGCGCTCGCTAACCTTTTCTTTCTTGGCTTCAGCACGAGTTTGCTTGCGAATCCACTCTTCATTCTGCTGGCGAGCCTGATCCAAATGACTAGCAATATCATCCAGTTGACCTTCAATATCATCCAACTCAAACTGCTTGCGAATCAAATCTTGTTGGAGGTTTGTTTTCTGCATTTTGGCTTCTTCCGCCTGTTGACTGAGCAATTCTGTATCAACCTTCTCCAGATTATCAACCTTTTCTTGGAGAAGGCGCTGGATTTCCTCTTGCTCAAGTTCCAGATTATCTAATTCCTTACCTAGACGGTCAATGTCAGCCACTTCATATCGTTTTTGCCCTTGCAGTTCTGTCTTAAGCAGGCGAGCTTGCGCTACCTCTTCCTGCAAATTTTGATAGCGTTCTTGGATGGCATTTTTGTTAGACTTAATCTCTTCAATCTCAGCTTCCAGATTTTGCTTATCACTGGCAATAGTAGCAAGACGCTCTTGGCATTTTTCCTTATCTGCTTGCCAATCTCCATCAGAAAGACGGTTTAATTCCTCTTCTTGAAGTTTCCAAAGAGTTTCTAGCTCTTCAACTTGTTGACTGGTCTGCTGATAAGCAAGAGACAAGCCTTGCTCCTGAATACGAGCCTGCTCCCCTTGAGATTTGATAGCTTCTAATCTTTCTGTCAATCTAGCCATCTCATCTTGCAAGGTCTTCAAAGTCGCTTCTTCTGAACGAAGACTTGCTTCTTCTTCAGCAATTTCTTTTTGTAATTGCTCCAGTTCTGGCTTAATGAAGATACTGTTATTTTGGCGATTGGCACCACCTGCATAAGAACCACCTGTGCGCAACTCTGTGCCATCCAGTGTCACCATACGAACCTGATAACGAACTTGGCGCGCGGCTGCACGCGCATGTTCTACGGTATCAAAGATAGCCGTCGTAGCTAGCAAATTCTTGAAAATAGCTTCCAACCTATTATCGAAAGTAACCAGCTCATCTGCCATGCCAAGGAAACCTGGACTTGTAGCGATAGTATCTTGGTTCTGACTAGAAATCGTACGGGCCTTGATCGTTGTCAAAGGAAGGAAGGTCGCACGACCATATCTGTTTCGTTTAAGGAAATCAATAGCTTTAGTTGCCGCGTTCTCATCTTCTACAATGATGTGCTGACTGCTTGCTCCAAGCGCAATTTCTAGGGCAGTTTGATAATGAACATCAAAGGTCAGATGCTCACTGACTGCCCCAATAATTCCACCAAGGCGGTCTTTTTCTTGGAGAACACTCTTAACACCAGCATAAAAGTTACTGTGATTTTTCAGGATATTTTCCAAACTTTGGGCTCTAGCCTGCTTGTTTTTGAGATTATCCAGACGGTCAAAGAGTTGACTTTGTTGGGTTTGATAGGAAGTTTTCTGTTCCTCTTGCTCCTTGGCACAGACCTGGTAATCTGCCAATAATTTCTGAACTTGCTCCTTGGCTGTTTCAAGCTCAGCATTTTCCTGCCTAGCCTTCTCTCTAGCTGTAGCCAGTTGTTCTTTCAGCTTTTCTAGTTGATCTGCTTGCTTTTGAGAAAGCTGACGGCTATTTTCCAACTCATTCTCGATGCGGGTCAGTTGATTTGAGACATCCGCTTCTTCTTGTAGAAGGGCCACAAAGCGTTCACGTAAGAGCTCAATCATCTGATCAGGATCATCTGAAAAAGCTAGCAATTCAGCCTCTAAACGATTGAGTTTTTGATTATTTTGGACTAGATTTTCTTCTAAAAGTGCTAAAGAGCTTTCTTTTTCAGCCTTTTCCTGACTTAGAGCCTTTCTCTTATCCTCCAAAGCAGCCAAACGGGCTTGTGCTTCCTGCTGATTCAGGGCTACTTGCTCAGATTCTAATTTCGATAAGGCTAATTTTCTCTCTAAATCACTAATCAGACTGGTCAAATCCATCAAACTGCCTTGGTCTTTGGCCATTTCAGCCTGTAAATCTTGGCGTTGCTTTTTAAGAGTTTGATTTTCTTCTTCTAATTTTTCACGCTTTTGGTAGTAGCTCGTCAAGAGTTCCTGAACTTGTGCCAACTCTTCTTCTGTCGACTCTAGTTCAGCCTTATTTTCCTTGATTTGAGCAACCAGCACGTCTAAATAAATAGCCTTGCGTTGACCTTCCAAGTCTAAAAACTTACGGGCATTCTCAGCTTGCTTCTCAAGAGGTTTAATTTGATTATCCAATTCGTAGATAATGTCTTCAAGTCGGTCTAAATTATCCTGAGTTTGTTGTAGTTTACTCTCAGTCTCTTTTCTGCGAGTCTTGTATTTCAAAACTCCAGCAGCCTCTTCGAAAATAGCTCGGCGTTCCTCAGGCTTAGAATTAAAAATCTCCTCAACCTTCCCTTGGGAAATAATAGAGAAGGAATCTCGTCCCAATCCAGTATCCAAGAAAAGATCATGAATATCACGCAGACGGACTTTCTTGCCGTCAATCTTGTATTCGCTATCTCCACTACGATAGATATGGCGTTCTACCCTGATTTCTTGACCTGCGTCCTTGATAAATCCGTCATGATTATCCAGAGTCACAACTACAGAAGCATAATTGAGCGGTTTGCGACTTTCAGTTCCGGCAAAGATGACATCCGGCATCTTGCCCCCACGGAGACTCTTAACACTTGACTCCCCCAAGGCCCAACGCAGACTTTCTGTAATATTCGACTTTCCAGATCCATTGGGTCCAACGACTGCCGTCACACCTTGGTCAAAGACAACCTTGGTCTTATCAGCAAAAGACTTGAATCCTTGAATTTCGATTTCCTTTAAATACATGAATCGAGCCCTTTCTCAACAGCATTTTTGGCAGCTTCCTGCTCTGCTAATTTCTTAGAACGACCTTGACCTTGACCAATGCTCTTACCTTCAACAAGAACTTCTACATCAAAAACCTTATCGTGGGCAGGCCCTGTTTCAGAAATCACCTGATAACGAATAGCCACATCCCCATTGACCTGAAGTAACTCTTGGAGATGGGTTTTGTAGTCTGTAATCATCTCAAACTCGCCTGCTTCAACCTTAGGAATCATGACTTGATAGATAAATTTCTTGACCTTGGCCACATCCTTATCCAAAAGGAGGGCACCAAGAAAAGCTTCAAAAGCATCGCCAAGAATGGTGTCACGATTGCGACCACCAGATTTTTCTTCCCCCTTACCAAGCTTGATAAACCGGTCAAACTGGCAATCACGCGCAAAGCCAGCCAAACTCTCCTCGCGGACAATCATGGCACGGAGTTTAGACAAGTCACCCTCAGGTTTTTTAGGATATTTTTTATACAGATATTCTGAAATCAATAACTGTAGAACAGCGTCTCCTAAAAATTCCAAGCGTTCATTGTGTGAAATTTTTAAGAGGCGGTGCTCATTGGCATAACTCGTATGAGTAAAGGCAGTTTCCAGTAAATTTTTGTCTGCAAATTCGATTGCAAAATGATTCTTTAGTACAGTTTGTAATTCTTTCATACCAACCTCTTTCTAACTGATAACAGTCCTTTTTATTATATCAAAAAAAGCCCCCTGAGTCACTTTAAAACGGGACAGGAGGGGATTTGGGCATTCTATAGAATATGATTTTCAGTTTTATACTTCTTCAAACCACATCAGCTTCGCCTTGGATTATATATGTGACTGACTTTGTCAGTCTTATCTACAACCTCAAAGCAGTGCTTTGAGCAGCCTACGGCTAGCTTCCTAGTTTGCTCTTTGATTTTCATTGAGTATTAGCGACAAATTTAAAGCAGTGTAAAGAAAAAAGCCCTATTAAAGGCTTTTTTAGGATATTTACATCCACCCTGAGGGAATCGAACCCCCATCTCAAGAACCGGAATCTTACGTGATATCCATTACACTAAGGGTGGAAACTTGTTTTATTATAACAAAAATTTGCTCTAATAACAAGTTTTTTTCTAGTGAGATAGGCCGTCTTAGTGGGAAGCATCCCCATTCCAGATAGAGTTTTTCACGATAACATAATCAACGTGTTTAAGGTCAGCAACCTGACGTCCACCTGCGTATGAAATAGCACTTTGAAGGTCCTGTTCCATCTCAGTCAAAGTGTCTTGCAAATGACCTTTTGCAGGAAGCAAGATGCGTTTGCCTTCGACGTTTTTGTAAGCACCTTTTTGATATTGTGAAGCTGAACCATAGTATTCTTTGAACTGTTCACCATCGACTTCAATCGTTTTCCCTGGACTTTCGATGTGTCCTGCAAAGAGGGAACCAATCATGACCATGCTAGCACCGAAGCGGATAGACTTGGCAATATCTCCGTGAGTACGAATTCCTCCATCAGCGATAATCGGTTTACGTGCAGCCTTGGCACACCAGCGTAGAGCAGCCAACTGCCAACCACCTGTACCAAAACCAGTCTTGACCTTGGTGATACAAACCTTACCAGGACCGATTCCAACCTTAGTAGCATCCGCACCAGCATTTTCCAATTCACGCACAGCTTCTGGTGTTCCCACATTTCCAGCAATTACAAAGGTATCTGGCAATTCTTTCTTGATGTGTTGAATCATAGAAATCACGCTATCCGCATGACCATGGGCAATGTCAATCGTAATGTACTCAGGAGCATCAGCCTTGAGCTGGCTGACAAAATCATACTCATAATCCTTAACACCGACAGAGATAGAAGCAATGAGCCCTTGCTCATGCATGCGCTTAATAAAAGGAATGCGTCCTGCCTCATCAAAACGGTGCATAATGTAGAAATAGCCACCTTTAGCTAGTTGCTCTGCTACATTTTCATCCAAAATCGTCTGCATATTAGCTGGTACAACTGGTAGTTTAAAGGTGTGATTTCCTAGAGTAACACTTGTATCCGCTTCTGCACGGCTTTTAATGACACATTTATTTGGAATCAATTGAATATCTTCGTAATCAAAAATTGGAAATTCATTTAACATATCGATGTCTCGTTTCTTTTGTAATGACCTACCTATGCTCTCGCATCACTACGCCTTTTCCGACGTTTCCTTAATTAATTATAAATCAAAGTACAGTTTTTGTCAAATAATTTTATAAATTAAATTATATTGTTCGGTTTTTACTTATATTATAAAACAAAAGAAAGAGGAAAGATTATTGTCTCCCCACTTCTTTAGTAATATTCCTTTTAAAACTTTCTTCGGAGTTTTCCATCATTTCACAAAATTCACTATAAGATGAAGACTCCCGAGAAATTTGGATAGACCATTTCTTCAATAAAGCTCCATAACCTGCTAGCTTTCCTATCTCATTGTCAACAACTTTATCCTCGCTCGGAAAAACAAGTCCAGCCTTCTCAGCTTCTAAAATATAAGAATAGGAAATCAACTGGAACAAGTCCTCACGGTTGATCCCTTTTTCAGTGAACTCCAGTTTTTTATACTTAGCATCTAATACTATTTTAAGCTCTTCTTGATAAAAATCTGGATATACTTTCCGTTTCCCAACAGAAAATACCGAAATACCACCTAGTTTTTCTTTATTTCGTGGATGGATGAAATCTTTTGGCAATAAAGTATGAACATACTCTTCCCAAAGCCAGGCAACATCAAAAAGAATACCATGGATGTTTTGATCTTGATACCCTAAACCGTGCTTTTCTTGGTTTAATATCATCAGACAAAGTTCTTGTAACTTTCTGTACTCGTGAAAGTATGCATGACGCAAAAGTTTAGATTGATTTCGTCGAATAATCTTAGCACGATCAGCTAGTTTATAAGAAGGAGTTACCCGCACGATTTCTGCTACATTTTCACGACTAGTTAAGAGATTATCTAGTACCCCTTGACCAATGCCTTTCTGGTTCTTAATGTATTCAATAGTGTGACGGACCAACTGCATGAGGGGATTATCATAGGTGAACTCTCTCGTTGTGTAGACAATATTTCCCGTGAAAGGAAGATTTTTCTTGAGATGGTTTCTTACATCAATCACTCCCTTAACATGACTGTCATTATAAGAAAATCGATGGTATTCCTTGTAAAGACCTTTTCTAATAGCAGCTTGTAGATACTTGGGGAAGAGATACATCAAAAGTTGATAGAGCTTATCTTCACTCGACAAAGCTACATCTAAACTAGTGAGATTGATATGAAGAACCTTTTGTAAGAGATAATGCAAAAAGTGGTCGTTATATTCATCAGAAAAACGAGAGGAAATGGTTAATCTTTCCTGACCACAACCCAGAAAACCAATCACATTTCCTGTCTTGATTTTCTGATTAACTGTTTCAAAGATTTTTTGGTCCTTTCCTAAGTCAGGAGAATTCTTCAAATCATTTGGAAAAATGAAAACACGTTCATCTTGGGATAAACTTTCCAAGGTTCTGTCTAAAAGAAGATTGCTTAGTTTAGGATATTCTTCAACAAATTCTTCTTTAACAATCTTGTGTTGATTATCAGTTATCCGCATCATCGTTCTCATCGCCTTCATTGTCATCAGCTACTGCCTGATCTTTTTGCTCATTCTTTGTCAGATAAAATGCTTTTTTCAATGTTTCTAGAGTTTCAGCTTCATCATAAGAACCACGTACATAATCTTCCAAAAGCGGTTTGAGATAATCAGACCAGAGTAATTCATAGTCAAAATCTACATCCTTCAACTTAAGGAAATAACTTGGCCCGATATGGTAATGACTGTTTAATTCCTGAACATTTTCAATAGCAGCATTCAAGTTCCTTAATCGAATTTTAGCTTCTTTTGCATCCTCACCTAGTTCTTCATCTAGAATGTGAAGTCGACTTTCAGCCGTAACTTCAACAAAGCGGAAACGACGACGCATAGCAAAATCAAAGGTATCAACAGATCTGTCTATATCATTCATGGTTCCGATGATGTAGACATTCTCAGGGATATAAAATTTCTCATCAGTCTCATGTAAATTAGCATACTGGGTAGAAACACTCCCCTTTTCACCACGATAACCAGGGTCGATAGAGAAAAAGAGTTCCCCAAAAATCTTAGAAATCTCACCACGATTGATTTCATCAATGATGAAGACGAATTTCTTGTCTGTGTCAATTGTTGGAGATACATAATCACACAATCCATAACTTTCTTTCATGTGATCCAAAACAATTTTGTGGTAAGTTTGGTACTTTAGATGAGTCTCCTCGCCCTTGTATAAAAGATATACATTTTCTTTAGTGGCAACAGGAGAATCAAACTTCACATTCCCTTGGCTATTTAAACTAGCTGGGACTGAACTACGAGGAAACAAATATTGTCCCTGTTTCTCATTGATAGCATCCGTTAGTTTAGCCCACGTTTCCTCAAAATTATCTTGTCCACCAGTTTTCTGAGCTTCTTTCGCTTTCTGACAGAACTTCTTAAAAATACCATCCTCTAGTTTAAACTCAATGGTACCATCTCCATTAGATACCGGTCTCAATCCCTCTACAAAATCCGTATAGTCATAAGATGGGTGAAACTGTACAAAGCCGATTTGGTCTTTATTACCATTTGTTAACTCTTTGGCTATATCTTTGGCTAAGCGTGTTTTTCCCGTACCTGGTGCCCCACGGAGGATAAGGTTTGGAGACTTTAATAGAGATTGAGTTAATTGATGACGAAAATTGTTTGATGAATCCATTGTACTATTGTCTTCCTTATTTTCCATAAAGAGCTTAGAATACTCAAAAAGCATAGTTCCTAATTTCGATGGCTCCAACTCAGGATAAGTTTTAGACACCAGTTCAATTATTTTATGATTTTGCAGATAAGGTCCACCTTGATGTGTCTGAGAAACAAAGTGGTTCCAAAATTCTTTCTGACTATTAATATTTACACCAAAGAAAGGATTTCCCTCAGAATAGATACAAAGTAATTTTGTCACCATAGCAGAACGACCAATAAATTCATTTGTTGATCTTTTCATATCAAAAATAGGATTTTCAAAGTTAAAACGAATACCTTCTTTGATAATTTCATACAAATCTGATTTTAATTTTGAAAATCGCTGATCCAACTCTGAAATCTCATTATTAGCTTGATCTTTATATTTGTTTGTTTTTTTATTCCAATAAATACCAAATTTTGAAGCTGAGCCACCAGAAATTCCAAGAAATAGATTTTTGTATTTTCCTTTCTCAAGAGCGTAGCACAAAGACTTATTTTGCTGTCCCTTTCCTATTATATATTCATCGATTGACATTGTTAAAATCCTATCCAAAGGCCATTCCTGGAGAAACTCTTCTTTTAATTTATCATTAAACTTTTCACCAGCAGTTGCCTTATTTAATAACTCTTCTTTATTTTGACTATACCATTTATAAAAATCTTCTAAACTAACTTTTCTTTTATTCATCAATCTAACTCCTTTTATAATAATGTTCGAATAAAAAACTATATATTTCATATATAGAATATCATATCCTATAAAAAAAGAAAAGAATTTCTAAAGAAAAAGCCTAGTGTAGAGTGGGGTATTCCCTCTTAACACTAGACTTCTTTTTTATCTTAATAATACTCACCTTGGCGGTAGTCCCATGAGTTAAAGGTGTCTGACAGGTGCATCATAATCTTATCAATGTCAAGCCCTTTACGGATCACAACTGGAGCTGGTGAAGTTGAACGTGCTCCTCCTTGTTCCGGGATGAGTTTGCCGTCTTTATCGACCATAGAGACCATCACACCTTGCTCGTAGCGAGTTTCAATCGTTTTGTCAGGTTGGATTGATGCCACATAGTCATCTGCTTCGATGACAAGATCCACTGCCCCTTCGATGCGTTCTCCGATACCTTCTACCTTACCTCGGTTCCCTTTTCCAGATGGGTTTGCAGATGAGGCGTAGACCATCTTGCCTTCTTCCCAAAGTTTGGCAGCCAATTGTTCACCTGCTTTCCCGAACTTGATAACGAAACAGCTAGTACCACGCACGTCAGTCATCAGCTCTTCACGACCATCACCGTATGCTTTCAGTTTCTCAAAGGCTTCTGGTTTCCAAGGAAGGATACAACCAAGGAGAATATCTTCATCCCAATGTTTTTGGTAAAAGGCTTCAATTTCTGGGTTGAGTTGTGCTAAAGCGCGAAGCTCATCCATGCTACCGCAGAGAACAACACCTGGTTTGTTACGGTTACGTTCTTTGGCTGCGAACTTACGCTCAAGTCCTGCCTTATCGCTAGTCATGATGATGTAACCAACTTTAGTAGGGCAAACGATACAACCGCCCTCACCTTTTAAAATATCATAGCCTTCTTGTGAAAGTGTTCCGTTCCATTGAATGTGTTTTGTCATAATTCTATTTCCTTTTCTAATTTTCGTCTAATCCTGCCAGTAGGCTGGTCTTTGTTTTTCATAAGCAGCAATCAAATCTTCATACTGCAAGGTAATACCGATATCATCCAAACCATTTAAGAGCTTGTGTTTCCATTCGCTATCTATCTCGAAGGTGAATTCTCCAACTGGTGAGATGATTTTTTGTTGTTCCAAGTCCACAGTTACCTGGTCACTTGGTTGTAGCTGGGCTAGTTTCTCTCTCACCTCTCTGGGCTGTACAATGGGCAACATACCATTATTGAGTTCATTATTGTAATGAATATCCCCAAAAGACCCTGCAATTACGACTTTAAAACCATAGTCTGCTAGAGCCCAAGCCGCATGCTCCCTCGAAGAGCCTGCACCAAAGTTATCCCCTGATATAAGAATACTGGCTTTACGATATTCAGGCCGGTTAAAGACAAAGTCAGGATCCTCAGTATACTTGTCGTCCAGATAACGCCAAGCATACATGAGGTACTTACCAAAGCCTTTTTTATCAATCAACTTGAGAAACTGCTTGGGTAGGATTTGGTCAGTGTCGATGTTATCATTCATGAGAGGAACGGTCGTTCCCGTATAAACTGTAAATTTCTCCATATCCTCTCCTTACTGGGCTTCTGGCATTTGCCGAACATCTACGAAG
>JAWERV010000006.1:0-58003 GCA_032481955.1 Streptococcus mitis
TGATTGAAGGGATTCTCTTCAATTATGTTCTGGTATTTTAGATAGTTATAAAACACCTTCATACAAGCAATTTTTCTTCTTAATGTATTCGTTTTTATGTTAGATTGTGTCAAGTGTTCTATATAGGATTCGACATTATCATAGTCTGAGTTATAAAATTGCATAAGATCATTCTTATAAGCGCGAATCGTGTGTGAACTCAAACGCTTATGAGTTTTGCAATAATCTAAGTAAGTAGAAATAAGTTTATAATCCATAAAAATCTCCTTTATCAATAATCATGCTATTATAAACCTATTTGAGTGCTTTGTATAGTGATAATAAATAGTTATCGGTAGGAGAATGATGAATATGACAAATAAAAAAATAAGAGTATTTTTAAGCAGACCTAATCCATTTACGAATGAGCAACAATACTTTATAGATAAACTAAAGAGTACTCTAGAGAACTATAATATAGAAAGCATAACTCTACAAGCAAAGGATTATTCTCCCTATGAATCATTATCTGCTTTAAATGAAATGATAAAAAGATGCTATGGTATGGTTATCTTAGCTTTCGGGCATACGTATATTCAATCTGGAGTTTTAAAAAAGGGAGCAATCCAGGATAAAAAGTTTTTTGAATCTGACGAACAGTCGTTAGATGGGAAATGGATTACTAGTTCGTTTTGCCAAATTGAAGGTGCCATGGCGATCTCAAATAATATTCCTATTCTAATCATTAAGCAAAAAAATTTGCGAATTGATGGCATTCTAAAAGATGATAAAAAAATTGTATCTGTATCAGATTTTTCATTAGAGGATAAGAAACAAATTGACTCTTTCTTCGAACAAATTTTAGAGAAAGAAATATATTGTTGGAAAAAATCATTGGAAGAAATATTTAATACAATTGAGGGAAATATCGTATAGAATACTTTCTAATGTGATATAATACAAACAACAATACTTTTAAAGGGAGCTATTTAGATGAAAAGAATCTTTATAAGTTTTGCCATTGAGGATGAAAATTTACGAGATTTTCTAAGGGGCCAATCAAGAAATACAAACTCTCCATTTGAATTTGTGGATATGTCTGTTAAACAACCTTGGGATTCTCATTGGAAGACTAAATGTAGAACAAAAATTAGAGGGTGTGACGGTATGATTTCTATCATTACTAGGAATACCAAGAATGCCGATGGGCAAATTTGGGAAATGAACTGTGCTACAGATGAGGGAATACCACTACTTGCAATTTACGGAAACAAAGATAACACTGGTGTAACGATTCCAAATGAATGTGGCCATCTTCCTATAGTAGATTGGAATTGGGAAAAGATTAGCGCTTGGCTAAAACAATTGTGAGGTATGATTTATGTTAAAAAACAAGGCATTAATTGTTGGTATCGATACATATTATCAGGCTCCGTTAAGGGGATGTGTAAATGATGCTGAGGAGATAGCGAAATTATTGGAGGAAAACGAGGATGGTTCCCCTAATTTTAGTATTAAACTAAAACGTAATATACAAACAAAAGCAGAGTTATTGACGGACCTTGATTCTTTATTTAAAGAAGGAGAATCTGACATTGCGCTTTTTTATTTCTCAGGACATGGGACATATGAGATGGGTGGTCAAATTGTAACACCAGATTTTAATGGCTGTGATATGGGAATTTCTATGAATGATATACTTCAACTAGCAAACGCTTCAAAAAGTCGAAATAAAATTATCATCTTAGATTGTTGTTATTCTGGGAAGTTAGGAGATTTTAGTGATAACTCACCGAATGCCAATATTGGGAAAGGTGTTACTATTCTAACAGCAAGCAATCGTGATGAGGCTGCTATTGAAGATCGAGAAACTGGTCATGGTGTGTTTACTGAATTACTAATTCAGGGGCTAAAAGGCGGAGCAGCAGATGTTGGTGGAAATATCACTCCTGCTAGTTTGTATTCTTTTGTAGATCAATCATTAGGAGCGTGGGAACAAAGACCTCTATTTAAAACAAATATTACAGGTTTTTTACCTATCAGAACTGTTGAAGCTAAAGTATCAAAAAAAGTACTACGGAAACTTCATCAATATTTTACAGAAGCTACTTCAGAATTTCAATTAGATCCATCATTTGAATTTACTAATACTCCTGAAGTAACTCATGAATATAAAGAACCTTTCGCAAAAGAAGAAAATGTTGATAAATTTAAAGAGTTACAGCTTTATGAAAGCGTAGGTTTGATCGAACCTGTTGGAGAGGAGCATATGTACTTTGCTGCTATGAATAGTAAGTCTTGCCGTTTGACACCACTAGGTTTATATTATTGGAAATTATCAAGAGATAAAAGATTTTAAAAAGGGAAGTGAGCAAAATTGCTCATTTCCCTTTAATTATTTTTAGAGTTTCATGATAATCATGCTTTAGCTCTTTACGACCTGAGCTTACCGTCTCTTCTTGCCTTTTTGTAACAGGCTTAAATTCAATAATTGATTCATCAGTACCAAATGCAATTAGGGTCAAATCTTTAATGTTTTCATTATACCAAGTATTGTCAAGATCAGTTTCTTCTCGTTTGAGAAATTGTAATTCTGTTAAGCAAGTTTTAGCAAAATGAACAGCAGAGTAGTAATACTCTTTTATTGATTCAATATCTTTTGATATACAATATTGTTTTAACAAAAGTGCACAGTAGTTTCTAGCACAATAAAGATTCCCACTTTCAAAGTTTGAGCCATTTTTGTAATATCTTCTAGCTAGTTCTAAAAATTTGCATTCTTTAGTTAGGCCAAATATTTGTTTATTTATCGCTGCAACAATCCCCAGTAAGTTTTCGTTTGTCGATGTAGCTAAATCTATGTTCTCATTAACGTATGATAAGGTTAAAAGCAAATTTTCTAGGGACAATTCTTTTTTATAGCGACATAATAGATATTGAGAAAGTATATCTTCATCAAAGGATAAGTTTAAAACTTGAAGATACTGATTTTCGGCTTCTTTAAACAGCATATTTTCCTTCAAATTTTCAGCTTTTTCAATTATTGTCCTTATAGATGCTCCTGCTACATGTACATTTTTATCTAATTGAACTAATGGTTTAATCTTATACAATTTAAAATCAAATACAGGACTGTCAATATAATCGGTATTGGATTCTAGGCAAGAAATTAATATATCTTCTAACTTATCTTGCAGAGTTTTTCTATAGTTTTCATCAGATACTATTTTCTTTCTATGATATCTTAATTGAGGATTCATTGAAATATCAAAAAATGGGTATTTGCTAATAGTTAGTTCTTCACAAAGTATAATTGTAGATTTTGGCCTCATTGCATGCCGAAGTCCTAACTCATAAATTGCATTTTGATTTAAAGTGCTTATATCAGCAATCACAATATCAGCTAAAAAAATAGATGTTATGAAGTTTTTATTAATAGCTAATGAAGTTGGAACTTCATCTCCTCGATATGCTTGTGTGGAGTAGACTGATTTTAATTGATTTCGAGATAATACAGGTTTTATAAACTTAAAATAAACGTCGTCTAAATTCAGTTTTACTAAAGTTCCAGGAATTTTTTTCACCCCGTATCCCATGACTACAAAACATGTTTTATTACTCATCATTCTCCTACCGATAACTATTTATTATCACTAGTATACCATAAAAATTAGTATTTCACTAATTTTATAGTGGATGATAAAGAGATAAAAAACAAAGAAACATTGTTTGGTATAACGCATTTAATTTTCTATAGAATATTCAATCTAGATTGAATAAAAGTCTAATAAGTAAGAGAGATTATTTTCCATAATTTCTCGAATAGAATAAAAAAAAGCGAACAAAACAGAATTCATTGTTTCGATTCGCTTTTTGTATTATTATCTAGATTTTTCTTGTAGTTCTGATAACATTTAGTTTGAGCAGGTACACTAATAGCTGATGGAATAAAATGTATACTTTAGATTATTTCCAAGCGCCACTGGCATCTACATAGTAACCATCAGGTGTATAGGTATTGTGAAGCATCTTACCAGATGATGCGAGATAGTACCACTGATCTCCATCTTTTACCCAACCAGTCGCCATAGCACCTGAATCTTTTAGGTAATACCAAGTTCCATTATAGTTTACCCAACCAGTTGCCATAGCACCTGAGTTGTTTAGGTAATACCAAGTTCCATTATAGTTTACCCAACCAGTCGCCATAGCACCTGAGTTGTTTAGGTAATACCAAGTTCTATTATAGTTTACCCAACCAGTTGCCATAGCACCTGAGTCTTTTAGGTAATACCAATTGTTGTTATAATATAGCCAGTCACTAGCAATCATAGCTCCTGATGATTTAAAGGCATACCAGTTGCTACCTTGATAGAGCCAAGTTTGATTGAACATGACACCTTTATCATTCATAAAGTACCAAGTTCCCTTGTCCTTAACCCAATCGTTCTGCACTAGTTGACCTTGTTTTTGATAGTACCACTTTTCACTGTAATTCTTTTTTAGCCAGCTTTCTGCTTCTACAATCGGATAAAGTATTTTGAAGGCTCCTGCCCCCCTGTAGGAATGACTGATAACTCCTGGTTTTTGAAGTTTCAATTCTACATAGTCGTCTGCCCAAGCAAATACTTTTTGACCATTGACAGTCTCTGGTAAGGTAGCAGTGTAGGTCTTAGTTTGATAGTCCCATTTTGCATCAAGGTAGGTGTGTTGATCATTTGATTCGTCAATACGGAAGTAACCACTCTTTCCACCGTCATTATATACATCATCAACTACTTTAGTGGACCAGGTCTTTACTTCATTTCCGCTCTTGGCTTCTACCTTGATATCTCCTCTATAGCCATAAGGTACATAGAAATTCAGATAACGCCCCTCTACCCCCATCATAGACTTGTCCTTTTCTTGACCTAGAAAATTGACAGTCTGATCTTGACCATTTAAAGTAACTTTCCACTCGATTTTCTCAGTTTTTGGCAAATCCAATACTTTGATATCTACTTCATTGCCATTATTAAATCGGAGAATTTTGCCATCTTGATATTGAACATCACCCTTAATAACCCACTCTTCTTCAAGCTCGAAGGCCTTTCCTGAATGAGGGAAAGCTAGTAAAGCTAGACCAGCTAGAGATAAACCAAATAGTGTGATTTTTTTTGATACTTTCATTTTCTTAACTCCTTATTTTTGGAATAAAACAAATTGACTGTTTTCTGGATAAACTGATACATGTTGCTTCTTATTACTGCTTGATGCAGCTTCAAGGACTAGAGGATAAGAGTATTGATACAGTTCCTCTAAAGTGATTTTTCCGTTAGTATTGGTGTCTGCCATAGGCGAAATCATTCTATTTTGAAGTGAATCCCAACCTGTACCCATTGCCCAGTATCTAGTGGCAAGACTACCTATTCCGACTAAACTATACGATTTTTCACCTTTCCAAGAGGCACATAGTACGAGGAATTTAGAATCAAGCATTTCACCATTCTTGCTTGCTAGATCTCCTGTTGAGAATCCTGCTAAAAATGCTTGTTCATCAAATCTTTCTTCAGACTTGGAGGCAACCTTTTCATCTGATTCACCTACATCTATAATTGTTCCTGAATAGCAACAATCTAGCATAACCACAAACTTGCCTTTGTATTGTTTCAGTATAGATGCCAATTCCCAACCTGAAAATGTTAGACCATCGCTACCAATGGCTATCTTCCCATCTTCTCCACCATGACAGGTAAGGTAAAGATAGTTCACATCGCTTTCGCTAGAAGATTTAAACAGTTCTTGCATTTTTGCAATAATCTCAGCTTTTGTTTTATCAGGGAAACGAACAACTTCGCTAAAGTTTTGGTTACTAAATACCTTTTCCATAGCATTAACGTCTTCGATAGGCACTGCACTCGTTGATGTTTCACCAAGAACTAAAGCCCGACGATTAATCGTTTGTCTTGCTCCACTACTAGCAAAGAAATAAGTATCATCTCCGATATTATGCCAACCTGTCTGCATAGCACCACTAGTATTTAAATAATATTCATTCCCACCGATAGTCTGTAATCCTGTTTGCATGACACCGCTAGTATTTAAATAATACCAGCTACCAGAAACCCAACACCATCCAGTTTTCATAGCACCACTATCATCTAGATAATACCAGTTCCCATATTCTTTAATCCAACCTGTCTTCATCCAACCTTCACTATCAAAATAGTACCAGGTTTCATTGATCTTTTCCCACCCGTTTCTAGTATAAGAACCATCAGAATGTTTATACCACCAACGGCTACCAGATTTTATCCAACTTCCACTTGACTTACTATAGGTCGTTTGAGAGGATGATTCTTGAGCAGAAACTGGATTATTTACTGCTAGTGTTGCCACTAGGCTCAGTAAAGCAACTGATGACAATAAAATTTTTTCATAATCATATTGTCCTTTCTGTTTTGTTTTTGATATAATCATATCACAAATAAAAAAACAGGTTTTATTTTTTGCAGAAATGGAAGAGGAATAGTATGGAAAATTTTGGAGCAGTTTTAAAGGATATTCGTATTTCAAAAAATTTTCGTCTTAAAGATTTGGCTTGTGATAAGATTAGTGAGTCAACTATTTCTCGTTTCGAAAATGGCATTACAAAATTATCTATTGATCATTTTTACATGTTGTTAAATCGTCTGGGAATATCATTTTCGGAATTTGAAGAATTAGTTCATTGCTATTATTCCAAAAAAGAATGCTTTTTTGAAGAATTAGAACATGCTGTGAACTCTTCAGAAATATTTCTACTTCAAGAATTAGTGGATAAAATAGAGTTAAAACAAAAGCAGGGAAAAAGTTTATGCAATTTTCACATAAAATTGATTGCTGAACAACAGATTAATCGCCTTGCAAATCTTCCTTATGATACATCTAAATGCAATGAGCTAATCAAGTATTTGCTTTCGGTAGATACTTGGATGGAGTATGAACTGAAAATTTTCTATCATTCGGTGTTTTTTTTGAATACTAAAACCATTAGCTTACTATACAGAGCGGTAATCAAGAAAACACGACATTTTTTAAAAACAGATATGGGAACACATAGAGTAATTCCCCTATATTTATTTAATTTAGAATTATTATTAAAAAATAATTTGTTAGATAGCGCTCAATTTTTTATAGATGATTTAGAAAATTTACTGACCAGACAAGGATATTATTTTGAAAAGAATTATTTGCTTTTTTTAAAAGGTATTTATCTCATAAAAACGAATCAAGTAGAGTTAGGCAAAAAAGAATGTTCCAAAGCTATGAAAATATGTAAGGAATATAATGATAGTGCCACAATAGAGAAATTAAGCAAGACCTTTAAATTAGATTTTGTTATTTAATTGGTTAGAAGGATTCGTCTGTAAGATAAAGTTAGATAGACAATGAGATAAAAGAAAAAGGATAGCTTCTCCGCGATGAGATGTTATCCTTTTTGAGTTCTGAAACTATTGCAAATTAACCTTGTTTCTCAAGATGTAGTAGGTTCCGAGATAAAAGATAGCTATGAAAATGAGTTCTTCCACAATGGATATACCTGCTCCCATATAGAAATTATCATTAAATCCTGCAAGTGAATTGACATAGAAGTTAGTACTGGTATTGAAGAAAACTCCAATAAATCCTATGACGATTTGGATACCAATGTAGGCTGCAACAGCGAGTGCTGTACGGTATTCATTGAACAGTTGTCCAATGGAAATGGCCAAGTAAATGCAGAGGATCCCTGAAATTGTACTAAGCAGGAAGGATAACCCCACAAGAGAGAGTTTAGGAAGGTATGTTTCTACAAGTGGGAACCAGTCATAATGTGACATCCAATCTGGAACCGTTATAGTCACAATAAGAAAAGCACTTAGAGCCAGTACAGCCGAGCTAAGTATAGACCAGATAGAGGCTCCGACTAATTTAGCTGTGATGATATAGTGCTCAGAAACTGGCAAGGTCAAAGTCAGATAGCCTTGTCGGTCATAGACACTACCTTTGAAGCGTTTAATAATCAAGAAAAGAGTTGAAATCCCAAGTGTAATTATCAAGCCACCAAAGACGAGAGCCAGAAAGATAAATAGGAAAGGTTGGCTATCTTTGAAAGATATATAAGAATAGTAGTGTCCTTGCATTCCCAGGGGGACGGAAAGGGCTAGAACGGCAGCGTAGAGGGCTAAATACCACTTGTTAACATTTTTAAATTCGTAGCGAATTAAATTCCAAAACATAAATAATCTCCTTTGCTTAAGCCTTAAATTCCTGACGGAAGAGTTGGTCAATGGATTCACCTGACTCATAGCGAATATCATCTACATTGCCTTGACGGACGACTTTTCCGTCTTTTAGGAAGACAATTTCATCTAAGATTGGCTCGATATCAGAAATCAAGTGGGTAGAAATCAAAACGGTAGAAGTTGGGGAGTAGTTGTTGATAATGGTATTGAGGATATAATCACGGGCTGCTGGGTCTACTCCACCAATAGGTTCATCCAGAACATAGAGACGAGCATCACGGCTCATAACCAAAATCAATTGTACCTTTTCCTTGTTTCCTTTTGATAGTTTCTTGAGACGACTATTTTCATCAATACCTAGGTCTGCAAGTAGATGATGGGCGCGTTCAAGATTGAAATCTTTATAGAAGGTCTTAAAGTAGGTTAGGGCTTCTTTGACCTTCATTTGCTCATTGAGATAGGTCGTATCCGGCAAATAAGCTACGATAGCCTTGGTTGCTGGGCTTGGGTCCATGTCGTTGATAAGGACGCGTCCTTGGTCTGGTTGTAAGAGGCCATTGATTAGTTTGATCAGGGTTGTTTTTCCTGAGCCGTTTGGGCCGAGGAGACCGACAATTTTTCCAGCTGGAATGTCAAGAGAAACATTTTCAAGGGCTGGTGTTGCTCCATAAGATTTGGATACATTTTCAAATGCTAGTAATGACATAGGCTTAAACTCCTTTAATATAATCGCCGACTACGCCTGGTAGTTCTTCTTTTTCATAGCCAAAATGGGTCATGGAGGAAACGAAGTGTTCCAATTCTTCTTCTGATAATTGTTTGCGCGATTGGGTGATTAGCTCCTTATCCTCAGTCACAAATCGTCCAGTTGTTCGCTTGCTGTAGACAAATCCTTCTCGTTCAAGGTCTGACAAGGCTCTTTGGATGGTGTTTGGATTGACACCCGCCTCGCTAGCCAGCTCTCGCACGGTCGGAAGTTGTTGATTGGGTTCCAGTGTATGGGAAACAATCTGAAGCTTGATTTTTTCCATAATCTGTAAATAGATGGGTTTTTTGTTGTCAAATGTCCAGGACATCTTGGTCTCCTTTCTTTCACCCCTTTGTCTTAATCAAATAATACAACAAAACAAAAAACTTGTCAAGCAAAAAGAAGAATTGTTTTGGGAATCGCTTAAAAAATGGTATAATGAAAAGAAAACGATAAGGAGGGAAAGGATGCGTTGTCCAAAATGTGAGGCTACCAAGTCAAGTGTTATCGATAGTCGCCAAGCAGAAGAAGGGAACACTATTCGTAGAAGACGTGAGTGCGACGAATGCCAGCACCGTTTTACAACCTACGAACGAGTAGAAGAAAGAACCTTAGTGGTTGTTAAAAAAGATGGCACACGGGAACAATTCTCCAGAGATAAAATCTTTAATGGGATTATCCGCTCAGCCCAGAAACGTCCTGTGTCAAGTGATGAAATCAACATGGTAGTCAATCGTATCGAACAGAAACTCCGTGGTCGAAATGAAAATGAAATTCAAAGTGAGGACATTGGTTCACTCGTCATGGAGGAGTTGGCTGAATTGGATGAGATTACCTATGTACGTTTTGCCAGTGTCTATCGTAGTTTTAAGGATGTCAGTGAGTTAGAGAGTCTGCTCCAACAAATCACCCAGTCCTCTAAAAAGAAAAAGGAAAGATAAATGAAGCCAATTGACCGTTTTTCTTATCTAAAGAATAATCGGGTGTCGCAAGATACCTCATCTCTGGTACAGTGCTACCTCCCGATTATCGGTCAGGAGGCACTGAGCCTTTATCTTTATACAATCAGTTTTTGGGATAATGGGAGAAAGGAATACCTCTTTTCAAGCATTCTCAATCATCTCAACTTTGGGATGGATAGATTGATAAAATCCCTGAAAATTCTATCTGCTTTCAATCTCTTGACCCTCTATCAAAAGGGAGATGTTTATCAGCTAGCACTCCATGCTCCTCTATCAAGTCAGGATTTCTTGGAACACCCTGTTTATCGCAGACTTTTGGAGAAGAAGATTGGTGATGCCGCTGTGGAGGATTTGAAAGTTGAGAGTGCTGAGGGAGAAGAAATACCTGTCTCACTCAATCAAGTCTTTCCAGACTTGGCTGAACTGGGAAGTCAAGAAGACCTTAGTCTCAAAAAGAAAGTGGCCAACGATTTTGACTTGGACCATTTTCGTCAGCTTATGGCTCGAGATGGGCTTCGCTTTGCGGATGAGCAGTCCGATGTCTTAAACCTCTTTGCCATTGCCGAGGAGAAGAAATGGACTTGGTTTGAAACTTATCAATTGGCCAAGTCAACAGCTGTTTCCCAGGTTATTTCAACCAAACGCATGCGGGAAAAAATTGCTCAAAAACCTGTTTCCTCTGACTTTAGTCCTAAGGAAGCAACCATTATCAAGGAAGCCAAAAGTAAAACGGCCTTGCAGTTCTTGGCAGAAATCAAGCAAACTCGTAAGGGGACCATTACCCAAACAGAAAGAGAACTTTTGCAACAGATGGCTGGCTTGGGCTTGCTGGACGAAGTCATCAATATTATTCTCTTGTTGACCTTTAATAAGGTGGATTCGGCAAATATCAATGAGAAATATGCCATGAAGGTAGCCAATGATTACGCCTATCAAAAGATTCATTCGGCAGAAGAGGCAGTCTTGCGCATCCGTGAGAGAGGGCAAAAGAGTCAGGCTCAAAAGACTAGTAAACTCGGTCCTGCCAAGTCCAATGTACCCAAGTGGAGCAATCCAGATTATAAGAATGAAACCAGCGAGGAAACTCGTCTGGAACTAGAACGTAAGAAACAAGAACTATTAGCTCGATTAGAAAAAGGAGGAGATTAGATGGAAAGTGTCGGAGATGTACTCAAACGTCAACCTAGCCGTTTTCATTATCAAGATTTGGTCCAGAAAATCATGAAGGACCCTGATGTTGCGGCCTTTATCCAGCAAGAATCCTTGACTCCAGAGGAATTGAATCGCAGTATCTCCAAGTTTAATCAGTACATCACCGAGCGTGACAAATTTCTCCGTGGAGATACGGATTATATTGCCAAAGGCTACAAGCCGATTTTGGTTATGAATCACGGCTATGCGGATGTTTCTTATGAAGAAACTCCTGAACTAATCGCGGCTGAAAAAGAAGCGGCTATTAAGAACCGTCTCAAGTTAATCAATCTGCCAGCTACTCTCAAGAAAGCTAGTTTGGCTCAAGTAGACTTGGATGATTTGGGTCGCTTGCCAGTTTTTGAAAAGCTATTAGCTTTCGTGGAGCAATATCCAGCTATTCAAAAAGGTCTTTACTTGTATGGAGACTTTGGTGTGGGTAAAAGTTTCATGGTGGCTGCCCTAGCTCATGATTTGTCAGAAAAACGTGGTGTTTCATCCACTCTCCTCCACTATCCTAGCTTTGTCATTGATGTCAAAAATGCTATCGGTGATGGTAATGTCAAGACCTTGGTGGATGAGATTAAGCTTTCTGAAGTCCTAATTTTAGATGATATTGGTGCCGAGCAATCAACAGCTTGGGTACGTGATGAAATCCTGCAAGTCATTCTTCAATATCGGATGCAGGAAAATTTACCGACCTTTTTTACCTCCAACTTCAACTTTGAAGAATTGGAACAGCATTTTGCTAAAGGGAAACATGGAAATGACGAAACCTGGGAAGCCAGACGCGTCATGGAACGCCTCCGTTATTTGGCTGAGGAGACTCGTTTAGAAGGAGTGAACCGTCGATGACAGAAACGATTAAACTGATGAAAGCTCATACTTCAGTGCGTAGATTTAAGGAGCAAGCCCTTCCTCAGGAAGACTTGACTGAAATCCTGACAGCAGCCCAAATGGCCTCGTCTTGGAAGAATTTCCAATCCTACTCTGTGATTGTGGTACGAAGTCAAGAGAAGAAAGATGCCCTGTATGAATTGGTGCCTCAAGAAGCCATTCGCCAGTCTGCTGTTTTCCTTCTCTTTGTCGGAGATTTGAACCGAGCAGAAAAGGGAGCACGACTCCATACGGATACCTTCCAACCTCAAGGTGTAGAAGGCCTCTTGATTAGTTCGGTCGATGCGGCTCTTGCTGGACAGAATGCCTTGCTGGCAGCTGAAAGTTTGGGCTATGGTGGTGTTATCATTGGCTTGGTACGGTACAAGTCAGAAGAAGTGGCAGAGCTCTTTAACCTGCCTGACTACACCTATCCTGTCTTTGGGATGGCACTAGGTGTGCCAAATATCATGATGTAAAACCAAGACTGCCACTAGATAATGTAGTCTTTGAGGAAGAGTACCAAGAACAGTCAACTGAGGCAATCCAAGCTTATGACCGTGTACAGGCGGACTATGCTGGAGCGCGTGCGACCACAAGTTGGAGTCAGCGTCTAGCAGAACAGTTTGGTCAAGCAGAACCAAGCTCAACTAGAAAAAATCTTGAACAGAAGAAGTTATTGTAGAAAGTGAGAAATTATGGCCCTACCAACTATTGCCATTGTAGGACGTCCCAATGTTGGGAAATCAACCCTATTTAATCGGATCGCTGGTGAGCGAATCTCCATTGTAGAAGATGTTGAAGGAGTGACACGTGACCGTATCTATGCAACGGGTGAGTGGCTCAATCGTTCCTTTAGCATGATTGATACAGGAGGAATCGATGATGTCGATGCTCCTTTCATGGAACAAATCAAGCACCAGGCAGAAATTGCCATGGAAGAAGCTGATGTTATTGTTTTTGTCGTGTCTGGTAAGGAAGGAATTACCGATGCAGACGAATACGTAGCCCGTAAACTTTATAAAACCCACAAACCAGTTATCCTCGCGGTTAACAAGGTGGACAACCCTGAGATGCGAAATGATATCTATGATTTCTATGCTCTTGGTTTGGGTGAACCACTGCCTATCTCATCTGTCCATGGGATCGGTACAGGGGATGTGCTAGATGCCATCGTAGAAAATCTTCCAAATGAATATGAGGAAGAAAATCCAGATGTCATTAAGTTTAGTCTGATTGGTCGTCCCAACGTTGGAAAATCAAGCTTGATCAATGCTATCTTGGGCGAAGACCGTGTCATTGCTAGTCCCGTTGCTGGAACAACTCGTGATGCAATTGATACCCACTTTACAGATACAGATGGTCAAGAGTTTACCATGATTGATACGGCTGGTATGCGTAAGTCTGGTAAGGTTTATGAAAATACTGAGAAATACTCTGTCATGCGTGCCATGCGTGCTATTGACCGTTCAGATGTGGTCTTAATGGTTATCAATGCAGAAGAAGGTATCCGTGAGTACGATAAGCGTATCGCAGGATTTGCCCATGAAGCTGGTAAAGGGATGATTATCGTGGTCAACAAGTGGGATACTCTTGAAAAAGACAACCACACTATGAAAAACTGGGAAGAAGATATCCGTGAGCAGTTCCAATACCTGCCTTACGCACCGATTATCTTTGTATCAGCCTTGACCAAGCAACGTCTCCACAAACTTCCTGAGATGATTAAGCAAATCAGTGAAAGTCAAAATACACGTATTCCATCAGCTGTCTTGAACGATGTCATCATGGATGCTATTGCCATCAATCCAACACCGACAGACAAAGGAAAACGCCTCAAGATTTTCTATGCGACCCAAGTGGCAACCCAACCACCAACCTTTGTTATCTTTGTCAACGAAGAAGAACTCATGCACTTTTCTTACCTGCGTTTCTTGGAAAATCAAATCCGCAAGGCCTTTGTCTTTGAAGGAACACCAATCCATCTCATCGCAAGAAAACGTAAATAAAAAAGTAGAATCTGGAATGACATTTCCAGATTTTTTTGATAGAATAAAGGTGAAGAAAACGCTATCAAATAGAGGGGGCTGGTGATGAAACATTTGTTTAAATTCTTATTTTTAGCACCGTACTTTTATTTTGATAACTGGATTGAAAAGGCCAACAGAAATAGTAAATTTTTCCCAATTTTTTACTATTTTTACTGGGTTTACATCCCCCTCTATGCTCTTTTTAGCCTTGCTTGGACAGTTGTTTCAGTTCTGTTTTTCAATATCGTCTTGAGAAATTTGACAGATATCAAGTTATGGGGCATTTGGTTTCTTTTTATTCTGCTAGCTATTGGTCTGAATAGGTTAACTTATTCCTGTTTCAAAAAAATGCTTAGACTAAGAAAGGAGTTAGGGAAGTCTAAAGGTGGAAGGCATTGATTTATATCGGTAATAACATTTAGATAGAACGAAACTAAAGAAAACAATTTCAAAGAGGAGGTATCGATGATGAAACTGTCCTTTAATTGGTTTAATTTGATACTCTTATTTCCTTGTTTATATTTTTTCTATTGGATAGACAATGCTGACAGAAACAGTAAAATTTTCCCCATCTTCTACTATTTTTACTGGATTTATATTTCCATTTTAGCTCTGCTTAGCATGGATATGACAATTTTTTCATTCTTATTTTTCCCTCTTGTTCTGCAACATGAATCAGATGCTAGTGCTTGGGGTGTTGGGTTGATTTTGATAGTCATATCTCTAGGCAGTGACTGGTTAGACTATATCTTTTTCAAAAAAATGTTTCGCTTGAGACGGGAACTAGGGAAGTCTAAAGCAGGGAGACATTGATTTATATCGGTTTTTATTTTTAGGAGGTAGCTTATGGCACATCTAAAATCATTTATTACACGCTATTCCAAGGTTTATATTGGTTTAGTTCTGTTGATCTGGATTGCTTTCTTCTTTCTTCCTTGGGGCAGTCCGATTCTGGGGGGGAAGATTGACCTCTTCAGCATACAGAAAGTCTTGCTAGTTTTTGGAATTCTGTCCATTTTGATGGCCTTGCTATCCAAGAAAGTCAGTCTCTTTGTTTTTGGATTGATCTGCTGTTTTTCTCTTTGGATTAATCTATTTATCCTATTTGCTATTTTGCCAATTTTTGGCAATTAAAGTATCATAAAAATCAGAGAGGTTAGCTTGGAAACTAGCCTCTTTTTCCTTTTCAAAATGGGGATTCTTCCTTGAAAATAATCAGTAATTGTGCTAAAATTAAAAGAGCATTCTAAAATATTCGGAATTTAAAGTAAGGAAAAACATGGCTAATATTTTAAAAACAATTATCGAAAATGATAAAGGAGAAATCCGTCGTCTGGAAAAGATGGCCGACAAGGTTTTCAAATATGAAGACCAAATGGCTGCTTTGACTGACGACCAACTAAAAGCAAAAACAGTTGAATTTAAAGAACGTTATCAAAATGGAGAATCACTGGATTCATTGCTTTATGAAGCTTTTGCGGTTGTCCGTGAAGGTGCTAAACGTGTCCTAGGTCTCTTCCCATATAAGGTTCAGGTCATGGGTGGAATCGTTCTTCACCATGGTGACGTGCCAGAAATGCGTACAGGGGAAGGGAAAACCTTGACTGCGACTATGCCCGTATACCTCAATGCCCTTTCAGGTAAAGGAGTTCACGTAGTTACGGTCAATGAATACCTGTCAGAACGTGACGCGACTGAGATGGGTGAATTGTACTCATGGCTTGGTTTGTCAGTAGGAATCAACTTGGCTGCTAAATCTCCAATGGAGAAAAAAGAAGCCTATGAGTGTGATATTACCTACTCAACCAACTCAGAAATCGGATTTGACTACCTTCGTGATAACATGGTCGTTCGCGCTGAAAATATGGTACAACGTCCGCTTAACTATGCCTTGGTCGATGAAGTTGACTCAATCTTGATTGACGAGGCCCGTACACCTTTGATCGTATCAGGTGCTAATGCGGTTGAAACCAGTCAGCTCTACCACATGGCAGACCACTATGTAAAATCTTTGGACAAAGACGACTACATCATCGATGTGCAGTCTAAGACTATTGGTTTGTCTGATTCAGGGATTGACAAGGCTGAAAGCTACTTCAAGCTTGAAAACCTCTATGACATCGAAAACGTAGCTTTGACTCACTTTATCGATAACGCCCTTCGTGCCAACTACATCATGCTTCTCGATATTGACTATGTGGTCAGCGAAGAGCAAGAAATCTTGATTGTCGACCAATTTACGGGTCGTACCATGGAAGGTCGTCGTTATTCTGATGGATTGCACCAAGCCATTGAAGCCAAAGAAGGTGTGCCAATTCAGGATGAAACCAAGACATCTGCCTCAATCACTTACCAAAACCTTTTCCGTATGTACAAGAAATTGTCTGGTATGACGGGTACAGGTAAGACTGAGGAAGAAGAATTCCGTGAAATTTACAACATTCGTGTTATTCCAATCCCAACAAACCGACCTGTTCAACGTATTGACCACTCAGACCTTCTTTATGCAAGTATCGAGGCTAAGTTTAAGGCGGTTGTCGAAGACGTTAAGGCTCGTTACCAAAAAGGTCAGCCTGTCTTGGTTGGTACAGTAGCGGTTGAAACTAGTGACTATATTTCTAAGAAATTAGTCGCAGCTGGCGTTCCTCACGAAGTCTTGAATGCTAAGAACCACTATAAAGAAGCCCAAATCATTATGAATGCTGGTCAACGTGGTGCCGTTACTATCGCAACCAACATGGCGGGTCGTGGTACCGACATCAAGCTTGGTGAAGGGGTTCGCGAATTAGGTGGACTTTGTGTGATTGGTACAGAACGTCATGAAAGCCGTCGTATCGATAACCAGCTTCGTGGACGTTCAGGTCGTCAAGGAGACCCAGGTGAGTCACAATTCTACCTATCTCTCGAAGATGATTTGATGAAACGTTTTGGTTCTGAACGCTTGAAGGGAATCTTTGAACGTCTCAACATGTCTGAAGAGGCGATTGAGTCTCGTATGTTAACGCGTCAGGTTGAAGCGGCACAAAAACGTGTCGAAGGAAATAACTACGATACCCGTAAGCAAGTCCTTCAATATGACGATGTCATGCGTGAACAACGTGAGATTATCTACGCTCAACGTTACGATGTTATCACTGCAGATCGTGATTTGGCACCTGAAATTCAGGCAATGATCAAACGCACGATTGAACGTGTTGTTGATGGTCATGCACGTGCCAAACAAGATGAAAAACTAGAAGCGATTTTGAACTTTGCTAAGTACAACTTGCTTCCAGAAGATTCTATTACGATGGAAGACTTGTCAGGCTTGTCTGATAAGGACATCAAGGAAGAGCTCTTCCAACGTGCTTTGAAGGTTTACGATAGTCAGGTTTCAAAACTACGAGATGAAGAAGCAGTTAAAGAATTCCAAAAAGTCTTGATTCTACGAGTGGTAGATAACAAGTGGACAGATCATATCGATGCCCTCGATCAATTGCGTAACGCGGTTGGACTTCGTGGTTATGCTCAGAACAACCCTGTTGTTGAGTATCAGGCAGAAGGTTTCCGTATGTTTAATGACATGATTGGTTCGATTGAGTTTGATGTGACACGCTTGATGATGAAAGCACAAATTCATGAACAGGAAAGACCACAAGCAGAACACCATATCAGTACAACAGCGACTCGCAATATCGCTGCTCACCAAGCAAATATGCCAGAAAATCTGGATTTGAGCCAGATTGGACGGAATGAACTTTGCCCATGTGGTTCTGGTAAGAAGTTTAAAAACTGTCACGGAAAAAGACAATAAAATGAGATAGTTTAGAGGCGGATACCTTGTGAAAAGTAAATTTTTACTTGGTATCCGTTTGCTTTATAAGGAGATGAGTTATGGTATTTACAGCAAAAAGTTCTAAAATTAATATTGAAGAAGTTCGTGCCTTATCAAAATTAGAAGGCCAAGCTTTGGAGAGAAAATCACAGCGTGATCAAGAGCTAGAAGCCATTATACGTGGAGAAGACCAGCGAATTCTCTTAGTAATTGGGCCATGCTCATCTGACAATGAAGAAGCTGTCCTTGAGTACGCTAAGCGTTTAGCAGCTTTGCAAGAAGAAGTGGCAGACCGTATCTTTATGGTTATGCGTGTTTATACTGCCAAACCCCGTACCAACGGAGATGGCTATAAGGGCTTGATTCACCAGCCTAACACGGCAGAAGCGCCTAGTCTTATCAACGGAATCAAAGCAGTTCGCCATCTCCACTATCGTGTCATCACGGAAACAGGTATGACGACAGCTGACGAAATGCTTTATCCTGAAAATCTTCCGCTAGTAGATGATTTGATTTCTTACATGGCGGTTGGTGCCCGTTCGGTTGAAGACCAGCAACACCGCTTTGTGGCCAGTGGGGCAGATTTCGCGACTGGTTTTAAAAACCCAACCTCTGGAAATCTCAATGTCATGTTTAATGGGATTTATGCTGCTCAAAACAAACAAAGCTTCCTCTTCCTAGGAAAAGAGGTGGAAACAACTGGGAACCCGCTTTCGCACGCCATTCTTCGTGGAGCAATTAATGAGTACGGTAAGAATATTCCTAACTACTACTATGATAATTTGATGGATACCATTGCCCAGTATGAGAAAATGGGCTTGGAAAATCCCTTTATCATTGTGGACACCAATCATGACAACTCTGGTAAGCAATACATGGATCAGATTCGAATTGTCCGCCAGACTTTGATTAACCGTGATTGGAATGAAAAAATCAAGCAGTACGTTCGTGGCTTTATGATTGAGTCTTATCTAGAAGACGGCCGTCAAAACGAACCAGAAGTATTTGGCAAGTCTATCACGGATCCTTGTCTAGGCTGGGATAATACGGAATCCCTTGTCAGAGAAATCTACCAAACGCTAGGAGAATAGTATGGCATTTATTGAAAAAGGTCAAGAAATAGATATTGAAGCAATCAAGGCAGAAACCCAATTGTCTGCGGAAGCCTTGCGACTAAAGGAGCGTCGTGATAGAGAATTGGCAGATATTATTTCAGGAGAAGATGACCGTATCCTTTTGGTGATTGGTCCTTGCTCGTCTGACAATGAAGAGGCTGTCTTGGAATATGCCCGCCGTTTATCTGCCTTACAAAAGAAAGTGGCGGACAAAATTTTCATGGTTATGCGTGTTTATACTGCTAAACCTCGCACCAACGGAGACGGCTATAAAGGTTTGGTTCACCAGCCAGATACCTCTAAGGCTCCAAGTTTAATTAATGGCTTGCAGGCTGTGCGCCAGTTGCATTACCGCGTGATTACAGAGACTGGTTTGACAACGGCAGATGAGATGCTTTATCCGTCAAATCTGGTCTTGGTAGATGATTTGGTCAGCTACCATGCTGTAGGAGCTCGTTCTGTGGAAGACCAAGAGCACCGCTTTGTGGCTTCAGGGATTGATGCACCAGTCGGGATGAAAAATCCAACCTCTGGAAATCTAAGTGTCATGTTTAATGGCATCTATGCCGCTCAGAACAAACAGACCTTCCTTTTCCATGGTCAAGAAGTTGAGACTTCAGGAAATCCCTTAGCCCACGTCATCCTTCGTGGTGCAGTTAATGAATATGGGAAAAATGAGCCTAACTTTTACTATGAAACTTTGCTAAATGCCATTGAGCGTTATGAAACTATGGGACTTGAAAATCCCTTTATCCTTATTGACACCAACCATGACAACTCAGGCAAGCAATATATGGAACAGATTCGAATTGTTCGTCAGACCTTGCAAAATCGTGATTGGAATGAGAAGATTAAAAAGACAGTTCGAGGCTTTATGGTTGAGTCTTACCTAGCAGATGGTCGTCAAAACCAACCAGAGGTCTTTGGTTGCTCCATTACCGATCCTTGCTTAGGATGGGAAAATACAGAGGCTTTGGTAGAAGAGATTTATGCTACCTTGACAAAATAAGTGAAAAGGATGGAGTTGGGGAATCTCAACTCCTTTTGATGAGAATGATAGTTGGACACGGAATTGACATCGAAGAATTGGCTTCGATAGAAAGAGCAGTTACACGACATGAAAGCTTTGCTAAGCGCGTGCTGACAGCTAAGGAAATGGAGCGATTTAACAGTCTTAAAGGGCGCAGACAAATCGAATATTTGGCAGGTCGCTGGTCGGCTAAGGAGGCCTTTTCCAAGGCCATGGGAACTGGTATTGGCAAGCTCAGTTTTCAGAATTTGGAAGTCTTGAACAATGAACGCGGGGCGCCTTATTTTAGTCAGTCACCATTTTCAGGAAAGATTTGGCTGTCTATCAGCCACACAGATCAGTTTGTGACAGCCAGTGTCATTTTGGAGGAAAATCATGAAAGCTAGTCCACATAGACCAACCAAGGCTCTGATTCATCTGGGAGCTATTCGACAAAATATTCAGCAAATGGGGGCTCATATCCCTGAGGGAACGCTCAAGTGGGCAGTGGTCAAGGCCAATGCTTACGGGCATGGGGCTGTTGCCGTTGCCAAGGCGATTCAAGATGATGTTGATGGCTTTTGCGTTTCCAATATCGATGAAGCCATTGAACTCAGACAAGCTGGAGTTAGTAAGAAAATCCTCATTTTAGGAGTTTCTGACATCGAAGCAGTTGCTCTAGCTAAAGAATACGACATCACCATGACAGTGGCTGGACTGGAGTGGATTCAAGCACTCTTATCTAGGGATGAAGACCTAGCAGGTTTAACAGTTCACCTCAAGATTGACTCAGGAATGGGAAGGATTGGTTTTAGAGAGGGTCGTGAGGCTGATCAGGCTCAAGACCTGCTCCAACAACATGGTGTGCATGTTGAAGGGATTTTTACCCACTTTGCTACTGCTGATGAGGAATCAGATGACTACTTTAATAAGCAGTTAGAACGCTTTAAAACTATTTTGGATAGTATGAAAGATCTTCCAGACTTGATTCATGCTAGCAATTCTGCAACGACTCTTTGGCATGCAGAGACTATTTTTAATGCCGTTCGTATGGGAGACGCTATGTATGGCTTGAATCCCAGCGGAGAGGTCTTGGACTTGCCTTATGACCTGACCCCAGTCTTGACTTTGGAGTCTGCTCTGGTCCATGTTAAGACGGTTTCAGCTGGGGTTTGCATGGGCTATGGAGCGACCTATCAGGCAGATAGCGAGCAAGTCATCGCGACTGTACCAATCGGCTATGCGGATGGTTGGACGCGAGACATGCAGAATTTCTCTGTCTTGGTAGATGGGCAATCTTGCCCAATAGTCGGGCGAGTTTCCATGGATCAAATTACTATTCGATTGCCTAAGCTTTATCCGTTGGGGACAAAAGTAACCTTGATTGGTTCTAACGGGGGCAAGGAAATTACAGCTACTCAGGTAGCGACCTACCGTGGGACTATTAACTATGAAGTGGTTTGTCTTCTCAGCGACCGCATTCCGAGAGAATATTATTAGAAAAGAAAGGAGTGGAGCATGAATCTACATCAACCCTTGCATGTCTTACCTGGTGTGGGACCAAAGTCAGCAGAAAAATACGCCAAACTAGGAATTGAAAACTTGCAAGATCTCTTGCTCTACTTTCCTTTCCGTTATGAAGACTTCAAAACCAAGCAGGTGCTGGAACTGGAAGACGGTGAGAAAGCGGTTCTGTCTGGTCAAGTCGTGACTCCTGCTAGTGTCCAGTATTATGGTTTCAAGCGCAATCGCCTGCGCTTTAGTCTCAAGCAGGGAGAAGTCGTTTTTGCGGTGAATTTCTTTAACCAGCCCTATCTAGCAGACAAGATAGAGTTGGGAGCAACTCTTGCTGTCTTTGGAAAATGGGATCGGGCTAAGGCTAGCCTGACTGGGATGAAGGTCCTAGCTCAGGTGGAAGATGACCTCCAACCTGTCTATCGATTGGCTCAGGGAATCAGTCAGGCAAGTCTGGTCAAGATTATTAAGACAGCATTTGATCAGGGACTGGACCTCTTGATTGAGGAAAATATTCCCCAGTCCTTGCTGGACAAATACAAACTCATGTCCCGTTGTCATGCAGTCCGAGCTATGCATTTCCCCAAGGATTTGGCGGAATACAAGCAGGCCCTTCGCCGTATTAAATTTGAGGAACTCTTTTATTTCCAAATGCAATTGCAGACCCTCAAGTCTGAAAATAGAGTTCAGGGAAGCGGTCTGGTTCTGAATTGGTCTCAGGAAAAAGTGACAGCAGTCAAAGAAAATCTGCCTTTTGCCCTGACTCAAGCTCAAGAAAAGAGTTTGCAGGAAATTTTGACCGACATGAAGTCCGACCATCATATGAATCGTCTCCTGCAAGGGGATGTGGGGAGCGGAAAAACGGTAGTCGCTGGCTTGGCCATGTTTGCAGCAGTTACAGCTGGCTACCAGGCTGCTCTCATGGTGCCAACAGAAATCCTTGCAGAGCAACATTTTGAGAGTTTACAGAACCTCTTTCCAGACTTGAAACTGGCTCTCTTGACAGGTTCCTTGAAAGTTGCAGAAAAGAGAGAAGTCTTGGAGACTATTGCCAAGGGTGAGGCTGATTTGATTATCGGAACTCATGCCCTGATTCAGGATGGGGTAGAGTATGCTCGTCTGGGCTTGATTATTATTGATGAGCAGCACCGTTTTGGTGTGGGGCAAAGGCGGATTTTACGTGAAAAAGGGGACAATCCGGATGTCCTCATGATGACTGCGACTCCGATTCCTAGGACCTTAGCCATCACAGCCTTTGGCGATATGGATGTTTCCATTATCGATCAGATGCCTGCGGGTCGGAAGCCTATTGTGACGCGCTGGATCAAGCATGAGCAACTACCTCAGGTGCTGACTTGGTTAGAGGGGGAAATCCAAAAAGGTTCTCAAACCTATGTTATCTCTCCCTTGATTGAAGAATCAGAAGCTCTGGATTTGAAAAATGCTATTGCTTTATCTGAGGAGTTGACGGCTCATTTTGCAGGTAAGGCAGAAGTGGCTCTTCTACATGGTAAGATGAAGAGTGATGAAAAAGACCAGATTATGCAGGAGTTCAAAGAGAGAAAAACGGATATTCTGGTTTCGACGACGGTTATCGAGGTTGGGGTCAATGTTCCCAATGCGACCGTCATGATTATCATGGATGCCGATCGCTTCGGGCTCAGCCAGCTTCACCAGCTCAGAGGTCGTGTCGGTCGGGGGGACAAGCAGTCCTATGCTGTTCTCGTTGCCAATCCCAAGACGGATTCTGGGAAAGACCGCATGCGTATCATGACAGAAACGACCAATGGATTTGTCCTTGCGGAGGAAGATTTGAAAATGCGGGGTTCGGGTGAGATTTTTGGAACCAGACAGTCAGGTCTTCCAGAGTTCCAAGTGGCTGATATTATCGAAGATTTTCCGATTTTAGAAGAAGCCAGAAAGGTTGCTAGCTACATTAGTTCGATAGAAGGCTGGCAAGAGGATCCAGAGTGGCGCATGATTGCCCTTCATTTGGAGAAGAAAGAACATTTAGATTAAGCTTTCTCTAAGGAAATCTTAAGCTAGTTTTCAGGTTTACCCCTTATACTAGAGTCATCAAAAAGAAACGAGGACTCTCACATGACAGTAACGATTAAAGTAAATTACCAAACCACTTTCCAAAATAAAGAAGCAAAAAATTAAGATTAAGCAGAAGAAGAAAGAGCGAAATGCTCTTTTTTCGTTTCTGAAACTACTTTCAGTTCATCATCCCAAAAATACAGAATCTAAAATCTCTTTCTATTTACCCTTCTTTCTTGCATTGATTTCTTAGATATGCTACAGTTGTGATAGCGATTACAAAATAAAAGGAGCATGCTATGAAAAATCCAGATTTGTTAGAAGAAATCAAGACTTATAAAGGAAGGGATGAGGTTCCAGAAGACTTTGATGCTTTCTGGGATGGGGAAGTGAAAAAAGTTTCCAATCTTCCAGCCTATCAGTTGGAGGAAAGAGATTTCCATATTCCTCAAGTTAAGTGCTATGAGCTGACCTTCGAGGGAATTAATGAAGGAAAGGTCTATGCACGCGTTGTTCTTCCGAAGTGTGAGGAGAAGGTTCCGATAATCTTCCATTTCCATGGTTATATGGGACGTGGCTGGGATTGGACAGATATGCTGGCCTTCACCGTGGCTGGTTACGGTGTTGTTTCCATGGATGTGCGGGGACAGTCAGGCTATTCGCAAGACGGCTTGCGTTCTCCTCTAGGGAATACAGTTAAAGGACATATCATCCGTGGTGTTGTGGAAGGTCGGGACCAGCTCTTTTATAAGGATGTTTATCTAGATATTTACCAGTTGATCGAAATTGTTGCTAGTCTGCCTCAGGTGGATGAGAAGCGTCTTTCTAGCTATGGTGCCTCACAAGGAGGGGCTTTAGCTTTGGTTGCAGCAGCACTCAATCCTCGAATTCGGAAAACAGTTGCCATCTATCCTTTCTTGTCAGACTTTAGACGAGTGCTTGAAATTGGCAATACTAGCGAGGCTTACGACGAACTTTTCCGTTATTTCAAGTTCCACGATCCCTTCCATGAAACAGAGGAGGAAATCATGGCGACCCTTGCCTATATCGATGTGAAAAATCTCGCCCATCGTATCAAGGGTGAGGTTAAGATGATTACGGGCTTGGACGACGATGTTTGCTATCCTATTACCCAGTTTGCGATTTACAACCGTCTAACCTGCGATAAGGCCTATCGTATCATGCCTGAGTATGCCCACGAAGCCATGAATGTATTTGTCAATGACCAAGTCTACAACTGGCTATGTGGTAGTGAGATTCTTTTTAAGTATATAAAGTGATGAATGAGAGAGCCCAGTAGCTTTCTGATATATTCCCCTTCTAGCAGATAGTGAAAAATAAAAATTCACTAGGAACTATAGGAGGAGTTTTCACTTATTTACAAATTATTGTTTATTTTATGGCTAGAATTGTATGTGAAGTTACTAATAGTTATCCAATTTTAATTTCTCTACAAGCCAGAATATATATCAAGATGTATATTTCTGTATTTCAAAATGCTATTCTTTTTGTGTTTTAAAATAATTTGATGAATGAAGATTATATTCTATAATTGCAAGCGATTCCAGCTTGTGTTATACTGTAAGAGTAAGTCTAAAACTTAAAGAAATAATATATATTAAAAATAGATTATATATTGAGAGTCGTGTAGTAGGAAGGAGGATGAAGCTGCAGGACTCATTAAGTTATTTGGAATTCTAATGCACAAATTAACTTTGAAAGTTAAAGTGAGGTAATATATGTTTATACGTTTAAAAGGTTTAGGAAAATTCCGTAAATCCAAAGCTTATGGTTTGGTTGGTTGCTTGACATTATCAGCAGTGCTTGGCTTAGCTGCACCAGAGTTACCAGTTGTTGGTGGTGGAATTGCTTATGCTGATGTTATTCAGGGTGGTAACGATATAAAAGATGTGGAAGTTCATAGTGATGCTGCTAATGGTGTAGCAATGACCTATACCACCTATGACAGTGGAAATAGTGGTCAACAAACAGCATCAGGCAGCGGAGTTTTTGTTGCACCAAATGTGATGGTGACTGTTGCTCATAATTACTACGATAAAAAAACTGAAGATGGCTCTGCGGTTTTACGTGGCGGCGATTCCGCTAAAAGTTATGTCGTGATGAATTCAGATACGGAGAAAGTAAATAAAGTTCCTACGTCAGGTAGTACTGAAGCTGTAGATAAAGGTGCTATTCATGCTTATAATGAAAAGGATTTTGGAAGGTCTTACGGTAATGACTTGGCAGTTGTTGTAACTAAGAAAACTGTCGAAGCTATGACAAATGGAGAGGATTCATCAAGAGAGCTAAGTAAGACTGAGGTAGCTACAGGTGATTTGATTCGAATGGTTGGTTATCCTAATGACTTCACAACCTCTAATCTAAGTGAAGAAAACAGAAATCGACTAAAAGATGGAAAACCTTATGAAGTTGAAGGGAAAGTAAGTACTCTTAATAAAGAAAATGGTGCTGTTACTTACCATACGTCTGCTTTAGGTGGTTTTTCAGGTGCTCCTTTATTTAATGATAAAGGAGAAGTAGTTGGTATCCATCAACACGGAACAAATACTGCTAGTGAAGTAGAAGCCAATCGTATCGGTGGTGGTACTATCTTTACGGAAAAGCATAAAGAGTGGATTCGTTCTATGGTCGATAGATATGCGATCACGGGCTGGTACCTAGATGGAACGACTCGCTACTATTATGACGAAAATCATAAAGCTCTAAAGAGTGTTGAAAAAGAAATTGATGGTGCACGCTACCGTTTCAATGATAGAGGTCAAGCAACCTTATTAAGTGGAGTTGAAAAAGGTCGGGTTCTTCTTCGTCTGGAAGATGTGAAGGGCAATCGCTTGATTGCAGATAAGGTGGTGCAAACAGGAGAAGTTGACTCACCAATCGTATTCAATTTACGACAAGATTCAGACTTCAATCGATTAGTAGGTGATTCTCCGAATGCTAAGATAGTGTCTTATAATAATCTTCCTATCAATAAGTTAGTCACGGATACTAGTTGGTCTGGTGATTATGTAAGTAAAGTAGCTCTAGGAAATACGGTTATTAAAGCTGTGTTAGACTCAGTAGCTCCAAAAACTGATTTTGCTCGTACGGAGGTTGGGAAAGTTGATTTAAGTGGAACTGCAAACTTACCAAAACCAAGTGAGACAGTAAAAAATGCTCCAAATGGTGAACAAAATTTCCAAGCAACTACGCATATCTTAACACCTGATGGAACAGGTTCAGCAACCCTAATTGCTCCTAATTTGTTATTAACTGTGGCACATAACTTTTTAACAGTTAATGGCTCTAAGGTTGTTACAAAATCAGGAAAAGAGAATACAGTTTACAAAGCTACATTACCAAATGGAACTTCTATCAATTTTTCTGATGAAGAGATTGCTTATTGGAACAAAGCAGAGTCTGTTTTTGGCTTTAAAAATGACTTAGCTCTTGTTCGATTAAAAGAAGCAGTAAAAGGAGTAACTCCTGTAGAAGTCGTGAAGCAATCTGCAAAAGTTACAGAAGGAAATACAGTTTCGGTTTATGGTTTCCCAGATAACAAGCTAAGTCCAGTTTTAGATAGTAAAGTAGTAGGAACTACTGACTTTGGTTCAGGTATAGAGGGAATCAGCTATGGAGGTACGAAACCTGGGGCATCTGGTGGTGGACTATACAATGATAAAGGTGTTTTAATCGGAGTTCATCAAAATGGAGTTATTGATAATCGTAGTGGTGGTTTAGTTTTATCAAAAGAACAATTAGATTGGGTTCGTTCCTATATTGATGGTCAACCAAAATCCCCAGTTTATGTGAAAGATAAAGACACGGAAGCACCAAAAGATGATGCAGATAAGAATACAACTGGGAAATTAGATACAACACCAGGTAATGTAGCAGGTTCTAATGATAAGAAACCAAAAGAGGGAACAGCTACTGAGGTAGAAGGTGAAAAACTTCCAAAGGAAACAGATACTCCAGAAGAAACAAATACTTCTGATGAAGCAGAATCAGAAGAGAGCAATGTTATGCCTCCACGTGATTACTTTGCTAGAGATTTGAAGAATGTTAAAACTGTATTTGAAAAAGAAGACCTTGCTACGAATGCTGAAAATGGACAAAGAGTTGATTTGGTAGAAGCATTAGATAAGTTAAAACATCTTCAAAATGCGACTATTCATATGGAGTTTAAACCAGATGCTAATGCTCCGCAATTCTATAATCTCTTCTCTGTATCAAGTGATAAGAAAAGAGACGAATATTTCAGTATGTCCGTTAATAGAGGTACTGCAATGGTAGAAGCACGAGGAGCTGATGGAAATCATTTCTACGGAAGTTATTCAGATGCACCACTTAAAGTAAAACCTGGTCAATGGAATTCAGTTACTTTCACGGTGGAAAGACCGAAAGCAGATCAAGCAAATGGACAAGTTCGTCTATATGTAAATGGTGTATTATCTAGAACGAATACGAAATCTGGTCGTTTTATTCAAGATATGCCAGATGTCAATAAGGTTCAGATTGGAGCTACTAAAAGAGCGAACCAAACAATGTGGGGATCCAATCTTCAGGTTCGTAATCTAACCGTATATGATCGTGCTTTAACTCCTGAAGAAGTTAAAACGCGTAGTCAGTTATTTGAGCGGGCAGATTTAGTCAAAAAGTTACCTGAAGGTGCTCAAGTCACTGACAAAAAAGATGTTTTTGAAAGTGGGAGAAATAACCAGCCAAATAGTGAAGGAATTAAAAGTTATCGAATCCCAGCTTTGCTGAAAACGGATAAGGGAACCTTGCTTGCTGCTGGAGATGAACGCCGTTTACATCATCTTGATTATGGTGATATCGGTATGGTAGTCCGTCGTAGTCAAGATAATGGACAGACTTGGGGAGATAAAATTACGATTTCTAACCTTCGTGACAATCCAGAAGCCAAGGATGCAGCTGCACCATCGCCCCTTAATATTGATATGGTTTTGGTTCAAGATCCAACAACCAAACGAATTTTTTCAGTTTATGATATGTTCCCAGAAGGGCGAGCAGTTTTTGGTATGCCAGATCACCCAGAAAAGGCTTATGAACAGATAGGAGATAAAACTTATCAGATCCTCTACAAGCAATGCGAGACAGAACATTATACTCTAAGAGAGAATGGGGAGATTTTCAATTCACAAAACCAAAAAACAAACTACCGAGTTGTAGTAAATCCGACAGAGGCTGGATATAGAGATAAGGGAAATCTATATAAAGATAAAGAACTTGTTGGAAATATCTACTTTAAGTCAAGTGATAAAAATCCATTTAGAGTAGCTAATACTAGCTATTTGTGGATGTCTTATAGTGATGATGATGGACAGACTTGGTCTGCACCGAAAGATATTACACCAGGTATTCGTCAAGATTGGATGAAATTCCTTGGAACAGGTCCTGGAACGGGTATTGTATTACGTACAGGTGAGCATAAGGGGCGGATATTGGTGCCTGCTTACACCACAAACAATATTTCGCATTTAGGTGGTTCACAGTCTTCGCGTCTAATCTACTCAGATGATCATGGAGTAACTTGGCATGCTGGAGAAGCACCAAATGATAACCGACCTGTAGGAAATGGAGTTATTCATTCATCTACTATGAATAACGGTGGTGCGCAAAATACAGAATCAACCGTACTTCAATTAAATAACGGCGATGTTAAACTCTTCATGCGTGGCTTAACTGGAGATCTTCAGGTTGCTACTAGTAAAGATGGTGGCGTTACTTGGGAGAAAACAATTAAACGTTATCCAGAAGTGAAAGATGCCTACGTTCAAATGTCAGCTATTCATACGATGCATGATGGGAAAGAATATGTTCTTCTTAGCAATGCTGCTGGACCAGGACGTGAACGAAAAGATGGTTTGGTTCATTTGGCACGTGTTGAAAAGAATGGCGAGTTAACTTGGTTGAAACATAATCTGATTCAAGGTGGGGAATTTGCTTATAATTCACTGCAAGAATTGGGGAACGGTGAGTATGGTTTGTTATACGAACACAGGGAAAATGGTCAAAACTACTATACCTTATCATATAAAAAATTCAATTGGGACTTTGTGAGCAAAGATTTTCTTTCCCCAACAGAAGCAAGGGTAAACCAAATCATTGAAATGAAGAAAGGTGTTATTGGTCTAGAGTTTGATTCAGAAGTTTTGGTAAACCAAGCCCCTACTTTGCGATTAGCGAATGGAAGTACAGCCGTCTTTATGACTCAGTATGATTCGAAAACTCTTTTATTCGCGGTAGATAAGAAGGATGCTGGTCAGGAAATTACAGGTATAGTTGATGGTAATATTGAAAGTATGCACAACTTGACAGTCAACATTGATGGAGCATTTATTCCTGGTGGAGTGAATGCTGTAGAGAGTGCTGTTTATGATATCAAAGACTATACAGGTGACTTGGGGACATCTGGTGAAGAAGCGACGCCGACAGTAGAAACATCTGACTTCACAGGCGGAGTAAAAGGCGCGTCTCTTATTACAGAATTTCCAGAATATCAAGGTATTCTATCAACAGTAGGTGAAGAGGTAGCACCAATAGTGGAGAACTCTGACTTCACAGGCGGAGTAAAAGGTGAAGCACTCGTTATAGAATTTCCAGAATACAAGGGTGATCTATCTACAGTAGGTGAAGAATCAGCCCCAATAGTAGAGCACCCTGAGTTTACAGGCGGAGTTAACTCAGTACTTGCTCTTCTTGAGGAAAAAGAGGATTATCGGGGAGGAGTAAATGCAGTAGCTAGTGCAGTTCATGATATAGAAGATTATAATGAAGCAAACTCTAATCAAGTTATCCCAGCTCTTACTAGTTCACAACGTATTTTCAAAAATGAAGCAGGAAGTGTTCAAGTTCAAGCTTCAGATGAAGTTTTGAAAAATGTTAAAACTGTACAAATAGAGGAAGTAAAAGTTAGCGATTTCGATTCATTAAACTATAAAGCATTTGATATCAAATTGAAGGATGCAAATGGCAGATATGTTCAACCTGAAGGAAAAGTCCTTGTTACATTTTCTACAGATCAGTCTGTTGAAAATGTTTACTATGTGGATCCAGAAGGAAATCTCCATCCTATTGAATTCACGCAAAAAGATGGAAAGGTCATTTTTGAGACCAACCACTTTAGTATCTATGCTATGACTTTCCGACTATCTGTCGATAATCTAGCACTTGATAATCCTACAAAAGATAAAAAAGAGGAGGAGATTTCACCCTCACCTAAATTGTTATCTACAAATCAACACTCAGAATCAAACCAATCAGAGAATAAAGTAAGTAACAATGAACAAACTATATTACCAAATACAGGTGAGTCTGACTCATCACTAACAATCTTATTTGGTTTCGTAGGAGTGTTCCTTGGAGCAATGATTTCTTATAAGCGAAAAGACAGTTAATTTGTCTATAGTTGTTCGTTGAACTTTTAGGTTCATATAAAATAAACCAGTCTAGAATCCTAAAAATTATCTAGGATTTTAGGCTGGTTTTTAGGATTCTTTTACAACTGTAAAGGAACTCTTAAGCTAGATGGACAAGAAAGTTATTTCTTGATTCATGAATCGCAAGAAGAAGATGATGATCGTACTCGTATCTATCATAGTACAGAAATGGATGGGGCAATTGCTTATGGTAAACCAGGTAAACGTACTCCATTATGGTTGTCATCTGTCATTGATAAAGAAATGCGCTATCTGCATGAGATTATGCAAGGAGCTCCAGTATCAGAAGAATTTGCCAAACTATTGACAGGTGAAGCCGCTCTAGAAGCAATTGCTACTGCAGATGCTTGTACCCAATCTATGTTTGAAGATCGCAAAGTGAAGCTATCTGAGATAGTAAAATAAATATCGGTATTCTCTTATAATAAGTCAAGCACCCCTTTGAAAGTACTTTTAAAGGGGGTGTTTGACTTGCTTTCTTTTTAAAACTGAAATCTATTCTACTACAAACTATTGAAAGCGCTTTAAAAATAGTATATAATTGTCTCATAAGAAAAAAGGAAAAGGAGGAAAAAGGATGCCACAGATTACTAAAGAAGCCTTGATTAATCAAATTAAAGATGGAATCATTGTTTCTTGTCAGGCCCTTCCTCACGAACCGCTTTATACAGAAGCGGGAGGAGTCATCCCCTTGCTGGTCAAAGCGGCTGAGCAAGGTGGAGCAGTCGGTATCCGAGCCAATAGTGTTCGTGATATCAAAGAAATAAAGGAGGTTACAAAACTTCCGATTATCGGGATTATCAAACGAGATTATCCACCTCAAGAGCCCTTCATCACTGCTACTATGAAAGAAGTTGATGAACTAGCAGAACTAGATATTGAAGTGATTGCTCTAGACTGTACTAAACGCGAACGCTACGATGGTTTAGAGATTCAGGAGTTTATCCGTCAGGTCAAGGAAAAATATCCTAACCAGCTCTTGATGGCTGACACAAGTACTTTCGAAGAAGGTTTAGCAGCTGTAGAAGCAGGAATTGACTTCGTTGGAACAACCTTATCAGGCTACACATCCTACAGTCCAAAAGTAGACGGTCCAGATTTTGAATTGATTAAAAAACTCTGTGATGCAGGTGTAGATGTCATCGCCGAAGGGAAAATTCATACACCAGAACAAGCTAAGCAAATCCTAGGTTACGGAGTAAGAGGTATTGTTGTTGGTGGGGCTATTACTAGACCAAAAGAGATTACAGAACGCTTTGTTGCGGGTCTTAAATAACACAATCTCAAAACAGAGGAGAGTGGTGGAAGCGTCGGATAAAATGAAAACGTATACAGATGCAAAGAACTCATTATCCAATATGGATACGCTTATAAATAGGAGAATACAAATGAAATTTAGAAAACTAGCTTGTACAGTGCTTGCGGGTGCTGCGATTCTTGGCCTTGCTGCATGTGGAAATTCTGGCGGAAGTAAAGATGCTGGAAAATCTGGTGGCGATAGCGGAAAAACAGAAATCACTTGGTGGGCATTCCCAGTCTTCACTCAAGAAAAAACTGGTGACGGTGTTGGAACTTATGAAAAATCTATCATCGCAGCCTTTGAGAAAGCAAACCCAGATGTTAAAGTGAAATTGGAAACCATCGACTTTAAGTCAGGTCCAGAAAAAATCACTACAGCTATCGAAGCCGGTACAGCTCCGGACGTCCTCTTTGACGCACCAGGACGTATCATCCAATACGGTAAAAATGGAAAATTGGCTGACTTGAACGATCTCTTCACAGATGACTTTGTTAAAGACGTCAACAATGAAAACATTGTAAAAGCAAGTAAAGCTGGCGATAAAGCTTATATGTATCCAATCAGTTCAGCACCATTCTACATGGCTATGAACAAGAAAATGTTGGAAGAAGCTGGAGTTGCGAATCTTGTAAAAGAAGGCTGGACAACAGACGACTTTGAAAAAGTATTGAAAGCACTCAAAGATAAAGGCTATACACCAGGTTCATTGTTCAGTTCAGGTCAAGGTGGAGACCAAGGAACACGTGCCTTTGTAGCAAACCTTTACGGAGCTTCTGTAACAGATAAAGATGTTACTAAGTATACAACTGATGATCCTAAATTCGTTAAAGGTCTTGAAAAAGCAGCTAGCTGGATTAAAGATGGTTTGTTGAACAATGGTTCACAATTTGATGGTGGAGCAGACATCCAAAACTTTGCTAACGGTCAAACATCTTACACAATCCTTTGGGCACCAGCTCAAAATGGTATCCAAGGTAAACTCTTGGAAGCAAGTAAAGTAGAAGTAGTAGAAGTACCATTCCCATCTGATTCTGGTAAACCAGCTCTTGAGTACCTTGTAAACGGATTTGCAGTATTCAACAACAAGGACGACAAGAAAGTTGCTGCTTCTAAGAAATTTGTTCAATTCATCGCAGATGATAAAGAATGGGGTCCAAAAGATGTTGTTCGTACAGGAGCATTCCCAGTTCGTACATCATTTGGTAAACTCTATGATGACAAACGTATGGAAACAATCGGTGCTTGGACTAAGTACTACTCTCCATACTACAATACAATTGATGGTTTTGCAGAAATGAGAACTCTATGGTTCCCAATGTTGCAATCAGTTTCAAATGGCGATCAAAAACCAGCTGATGCATTGAAAGCATTTACTGAAAAAGCAAACGAAACTATCAAAAAAGCTACTAAACAATAAACCCTAAACAGATTTTGTAGCCCCTTTTCCCTTTGCACGCTTGTGTAAGAAAAGGGGGCTTTTATTTAAAAGGTAAATCATCACTCTCTTAGGAGATTATCAATAAAAAGAAAAGGAAAGAGAGGTGCCTACAGTGAAAGTTAATAAAATTCGTATGAGAGAAACTGTTATTTCTTATGCTTTCCTAGCGCCAGTTTTATTCTTCTTTGTTGTCTTTGTTTTAGCACCAATGATTATGGGCTTCATCACAAGTTTCTTTAACTACTCAATGACTAAATTTGAGTTTGTGGGCTTGGACAACTACATTCGCATGTTTAAAGACCCTGTCTTTATGAAGTCTTTGATTAACACAGTTATTTTGGTTATTGGATCAGTTCCTGTAGTTGTTCTCTTCTCGCTCTTTGTAGCGTCACAGACCTATCATCAAAATGCTATCGCTAGATCATTCTATCGCTTCGTATTCTTCCTTCCAGTTGTTACAGGTAGTGTTGCCGTAACAGTTGTATGGAAATGGATCTATGATCCACTATCAGGTATCTTGAACTTTGTGCTTAAATCAAGTCATATCATTACTCAAAACATTTCATGGCTTGGTGATAAGCACTGGGCATTGATGGCGATTATGATTATCCTCTTGACAACTTCAGTTGGTCAACCGATTATCCTCTACATCGCTGCTATGGGTAATATTGACAATTCATTGGTTGAAGCTGCCCGCGTTGATGGTGCAACTGAGTTTCAAGTTTTCTGGAAGATTAAATGGCCAAGCCTTCTTCCAACAACTCTTTATATCGCAATCATCACAACAATTAACTCATTCCAATGTTTCGCCTTGATTCAGCTTTTGACATCTGGTGGTCCAAACTACTCTACAAGTACCTTGATGTACTACCTATACGAAAAAGCCTTCCAATTGACAGAGTATGGCTATGCCAATACAATTGGTGTCTTCTTGGCAGTTATGATTGCTATCGTAAGTTTTGTTCAATTTAAAGTACTCGGAAACGACGTAGAATACTAAAGAAAGGAGACAGCTATGCAATCTACAGAAAAAAAACCATTAACAGCCTTTACTGTTATTTCAACAATCATTTTGCTCTTGTTGACTGTGCTGTTCATCTTTCCATTCTACTGGATTTTGACAGGGGCATTCAAATCACAACCTGATACAATCGTTATTCCACCACAATGGTTCCCTAAAATGCCAACCATGGAAAACTTCCAACAACTCATGGTGCAAAACCCTGCTATGCAATGGATGTGGAACTCAGTATTTATCTCATTGGTAACCATGTTCTTAGTCTGTGCAACCTCTTCTCTAGCAGGTTATGTACTAGCTAAAAAACGTTTCTATGGTCAACGTATTCTCTTTGCAATCTTTATTGCAGCCATGGCTCTTCCAAAACAAGTTGTCCTTGTACCATTGGTACGTATCGTCAACTTCATGGGAATCCACGATACTCTCTGGGCAGTTATCTTGCCTTTGATTGGATGGCCGTTTGGGGTTTTCCTTATGAAACAATTTAGTGAAAATATTCCAACAGAGTTGCTTGAATCAGCTAAAATCGATGGTTGTGGTGAGATTCGTACTTTCTGGAGCGTAGCCTTCCCAATTGTAAAACCAGGGTTTGCGGCTCTTGCAATCTTTACCTTCATCAATACTTGGAACGACTACTTCATGCAGTTGGTAATGTTGACTTCACGTAACAATTTGACTATTTCACTCGGGGTTGCGACCATGCAAGCCGAAATGGCAACCAACTATGGTTTAATCATGGCAGGGGCAGCTCTTGCTGCTGTGCCAATCGTAACAGTCTTCTTAGTATTCCAAAAATCCTTCACACAAGGTATTACTATGGGAGCTGTTAAAGGATAAGAAACGATTTCTTTTACAGTATCAATTGGCTATTGCTAGCACTATCTAAAAACCTCCGACAGTAAATGACACTGTTGGAGGTGTTAGTTTTAATCGCTTAATGACGATTTTTAAAGGAGAAAATAATGATTTTTGACGATTTGAAAAATATTAGCTTCTATAAAGGGATTCATCCCAATCTTGACAAGGCAATTGATTATCTTTATGAACATCGTAAAGATTCATTCGAGTTAGGAAAATATGATATTGATGGTGATAAGGTCTTTCTAGTTGTTCAAGAAAATGTCCTAAATAAAGCTGAAAATGACCAGTTTGAACATCACAAGAACTATGCAGACTTGCATTTGTTGGTAGAAGGGCATGAATATTCGAGCTACGGTTCACGTATCAAAGATGAAGCAGTAGCATTTGACGAAGCAAGTGATATTGGTTTTGTCCATTGTCATGAACACTACCCACTCTTGTTGGGTTATAACAATTTTGCAATTTTCTTCCCAGGAGAGCCACATCAACCAAATGGTTATGCAGGTATGGAAGATCAAGTGCGCAAGTATTTGTTTAAAATTTTGATTGATTAAAAATAGTATGAATTGTTTTTTTGTAAAGCTTTGATAATACTCTACCATGAAATTGATCTTTGTGAGGTAGAGAAATGAGATCTTATTGTCAGTATGTTTATTCAGAAATGCTATAGGTATGGCAGGAGTGAAGCTTAACAGAGTCTCTATGTCTGCGGCAGCAAGAGTAGGACTATTGACCAAGATTTCTGGAAGGATTTTACAAATAGCTGTGAACGTAGCTAATGTATATGGTAATTTTGCCTACAATATTGCTGCAGCTTGGGATGCACATGATAAAATCCCTAACAATGGTCGTATAAACTTTTAAAATGCGAGAATGAAAGCACTTTGTATTTTTTTATTGAAAGCACTTTGTATTTTTTTATTGAATATGTTAGCTTGGACAGTGCTTGCAATGATAGTCCGTGGAGGGCTAGATGGATTTGATAGGCATACTTGGAGTACTATTTTAATTGCTTCGCTGTCCGGGGTATATATAGATTATACGTCCATAGATAAAAGTAGAAAAAAGTCCAAAAGAAAAAAGAAAAAATAGATTTGTTCATGGTAGGGACTTATGAAAGCTTTACTGACAAAAAAGAAAACAGTTTACAAAGAAAAATGATGGAGGAGAAAACATGGCACAAAAAGGAGTAAGCCTTATCAAGGCAGCATTTGATACAGACAACTTTCTCATGCGTTTCAGTGAGAAAGTCTTGGACATCGTGACAGCCAATCTTCTCTTTGTAGTAACTTGTTTACCAGTTGTAACGATTGGAGTAGCCAAAATTAGTCTCTATCAGACGATGTTTGAAGTCAAGCAAAGTAGACGTGTTCCAGTTTTTAGAACCTATCTAAGAGTTTTTAGGCAAAATCTGAAACTAGGTTTTCAGTTGGGGTTGTTGGAGTTAGGAATTGTATTTCTTACCCTTTCAGATCTCTATCTTTTCTGGGGTCAAACAGCTCTGCCCTTCCAATTGGTGAAAGCTATTTGTCTAGGCATTCTTATCTTCCTCACTATTGTGATGTTGGCTAGTTACCCTATCGCGGCACGTTATGACCTATCTTGGAAAGAAATTCTTCAAAAAGGACTGATGTTGGCTAGTTTTAACGCTCCTTGGTTTATCTTGATGATCGTAATTATCTTTTTGATTTTGATGATTCTATATCTATCAGCCTTTACACTTCTATTGGGAGGGTCAGCTTTTATTCTCTTTGGTTTTGGACTTCTTACTTTTTTACAAGTAGGAGTGATGGAAAAGCTATTTGCTAAGTATGAGTAAGGGTTGCAATTATTTCTGAAACTACTTTCAAAGGCTCCAAACGCTATTCTATAAGCAAGAAACTAAAATCTAAGTGTCTACAAGATATTGAAAGCCTTTTCGGTAAAGTGTATACTAAAGAAGTAAAGAAAGAATCTGCTTTAGCAGAAAATAAAAATAATAGGAGAAAATCTATGTCAGATTTGAAAAAATACGAAGGTGTCATTCCAGCCTTCTACGCATGTTATGATGAACAAGGAGAAGTAAGTCCAGAACGTACACGTGCCTTGGTTCAATACTTCATTGATAAAGGTGTTCAAGGTCTCTATGTTAATGGTTCTTCTGGTGAATGTATCTACCAAAGCGTTGAAGACCGCAAGTTAATCTTGGAAGAAGTCATGGCAGTTGCCAAAGGTAAATTAACTATTATTGCCCATGTTGCTTGCAACAATACTAAAGATAGTATGGAACTAGCTCGCCATGCAGAAAGCTTGGGTGTAGATGCCATTGCAACAATTCCACCAATTTACTTCCGCTTGCCAGAATACTCAGTTGCCAAATACTGGAACGATATTAGTTCTGCAGCTCCAAATACAGACTATGTTATCTACAACATTCCTCAATTGGCAGGTGTTGCTTTGACTCCAAGTCTTTATACTGAAATGTTGAAGAATCCTCGTGTTATCGGTGTTAAGAACTCTTCTATGCCTGTTCAAGATATTCAAACATTTGTGAGCCTTGGTGGAGAAGACCATATCGTCTTTAATGGTCCAGATGAGCAGTTCCTAGGAGGACGCCTCATGGGTGCTAAGGCTGGTATCGGTGGAACTTACGGTGCTATGCCAGAACTCTTCTTGAAACTCAACCAATTGATTGCGGACAAAGATTTAGAAACAGCGCGTGAATTACAATATGCTATTAATGCAATTATTGGCAAATTAACTGCTGCACATGGAAATATGTATGGTGTCATTAAAGAAGTCTTGAAGATTAATGAAGGACTTAATATTGGATCTGTTCGTTCACCTTTGACACCAGTGACTGAAGAAGATCGTCCAGTTGTGGAAGCAGCTGCAGCCTTGATTCGTGAAACTAAGGAGCGCTTCCTCTAATCTATAAGGAGGTATTTATGACTAACTACATTGCAATTGATATCGGTGGAACTAACATCAAGTATGGTTTGGTTGATCAAGAGGGGCAACTTCTTGAATCACATGAGATACCGACAGAGGCACATAAGGGTGGCCCCCATATCTTAGAGAAAACCAAACAGATTGTAGCTAGTTATCTTGAAAAAGATTCTGTAGCAGGTGTTGCCATTTCTTCGGCAGGTATGGTGGATCCTGACAAGGGTGAAATCTTCTATGCTGGTCCTCAAATTCCTAACTACGCAGGAACCCAGTTCAAGAAGGAAATCGAGACTAGCTTTGATATTCCTTGTGAAATTGAAAATGATGTCAACTGTGCAGGTCTTGCTGAGGCAGTATCTGGTTCAGGCAAGGGAGCGAGTGTGACACTTTGCTTAACCATTGGAACAGGTATTGGTGGTTGTTTAATTATTGACGGTCAAGTCTTCCATGGTTTTAGTAACTCTGCCTGTGAGGTTGGTTATCTACACATGCAGGATGGAGCCTTCCAAGATTTAGCCTCAACCACAGCTTTGGTTCGTTATGTAGCAGAAGCGCATGGTGATCCAGTCGAACAGTGGAATGGTCGTAGAATCTTTAAAGAAGCTACTGAGGGGAACAAACTCTGTATGGATGGTATCGACCGCATGGTTGACTATCTAGGAAAAGGTCTAGCTAATATTTGTTATGTGGCAAATCCAGAAGTAGTCATTCTAGGTGGTGGTATCATGGGACAAGAAGCTATTCTCAAGCCTAAAATTCGAAAAGCTTTGAAAGATGCTTTGGTACCAAGTCTGGCTGATAAGACGAGATTAGAATTTGCTCATCATCAGAATACAGCAGGTATGCTCGGTGCATATTATCATTTTAAGACAAAACAATCCTAGTTTGGCAATGCCAAACTAGGATTTTCTAATCAAATTCCCTTGACTTTCTTTATAATTGTGAGATAATAAAGAAAATATATAAAGGAATTATATAAAATGGCTATAGCGAATTCAAGTAAAATGGTAACCTTCCAAGCTAATAGAGAATTGGTAAATGATGCTATGGAAGTGTTAAAAGAACAAAATCTCTCCCTTTCATCAGCACTCAGATTATTTTTAAAGAATGTTGTCGTAACAAATGGAGTAGATTTACTTAGTGAAGAGGAATTAGAGAAGGAGTATTTGTTTAGACAATTACAAGCAGAAGTTCAAGAAAGTTATGCCAAGATTGAGGCTGGAAATTACTTGACAGATGAGGATGTCGTGACACGCTATGGATTATAAAAAATATAGGATTTTGTATTCTCCTAGAGTGATTGATAGTCTGGATAAAATATATCAGTATATAGCGGAGGAAATCGGTTCTGTAGAGGCTGCGAGACGAAAAGTAACCGATATTAGAAAAGATATTAATCGGCTAGAAATTTTCCCCCAAGCTGGATTTGATGCCGATGAAAAATTTGGTAAGAAATTAGATCCTCACTACCAAACGCGAGGATTGACCTTGAGTAAGAATTACATCGTATTATATACAATTGTTGAGGATACCGTCAGACTTGCTTATTTACTCCCCTCAAAAAGTGATTACATGAAATTATTTAAGACTGAGTCAAGATATGATTGACTCAGGATCTAGATGAGTTATGTTTAGTGACGAATAAAAATCCTAGTTTGGCAATGCCAAACTAGGATTTTCTAGCTCTTCTTTGTCTTCGATAGCCATTAAGTTTTTTATTCTCCCAGTAGCTATTGAAAATTTTTTCTTTGTTTTCTCGATTGATCTCTAAAAAGTAAGCATAAATTAAATCAATCCAAAAAAGCATTGGAAGTTGAGAGGAGATACGCTGAATATAGGATGATTGATTGTGACTAGCAACCAGTACAGTTTCAGTATACAGTTGGTTTTCTTTGTTTGGTACACTGGTAAAGAGGACTGTTTTTGCTCCCATTTCTTTAGCGTCTAACAAGCTATCCAGAATAGATTGAGTGGATCCAGATAGTGAAAAGCCAAGAACCAAGCAATTGTCATCCATGATACTAGTAGTCCAAGCAAATCCATCTTGATCGGTTATGGCTTCACAGACCACTCCTAAACGCATAAAGCGTAATTTCATCTCACGAGCGACAAGGCCAGAGCTTCCAGTGCCAAAAAAATAGACTCTTTCAGCATCTTCTATCATATTAGCAATTCGTTCTATTTGACTCTCATTAATTAATTCCTGAGTTTGCTCTCGCATAGTGCTATAGCTTCTGAGAACACCTTGTATAAGAGGATTATGGGTCGATAGCTGAATATTTTGGTTATCGATTTGATGTTGGTATTGAAAAATAAATTCTCTATAGCCAGTAAAACCACACTTTTTAGCAAAACGAGTTAGGGCAGCTTGGGAAATATGAAGTTTCTGAGCTACGTTTTGTGATGATAAATCATCCTGTATCGTATCGACCTGTAAGAAATAGCGAGCAATTTCTTGCTCTAATTCAGTTAATTCATCAAAGTGGAGATCAATAATAGAGGGAATATCTTGATTGTTCATGGGTTTCCTTTGTATGATTTATATTAAATTAAAAGTCAGAAATTTCTATTGGTTGATATTATTATACCATACAAAATAATGATAATTAAATAAAAAAGAAAAGCTCTTTTAAAAATCAAATAAAGTACTCCCATTTTCCATAATTTTCTTCTCAATTTGTGGTACAATGAAGAATGAGATTTTAAATAGAAATGAGACTGACTTGTATGAGAAAATTTGACAGCCATTCGATTCCGATTCGGCTTAATTTATTGTTTTCAATTGTTATTTTGCTCTTTATGACCATCATTGGTCGCCTGCTTTACATGCAGGTTTTGAATAAAGATTTTTATGAGACAAAACTAGCATCAGCTAGTAAAACAAAGGTGACAACTAGTTCAGCTCGAGGCGAAATTTATGATGCCAGCGGCAAGCCCTTGGTTGAAAATACTGTGAAACAAGTTGTTTCCTTTACTCGAAACAACAAAATGACGGCTGCAGATTTGAAAGAAACAGCCAAGAAGTTGCTAGCCTATGTGGGAGTTTCTTCTCCAACATTGACTGACCGACAGTTGGCAGACTACTACCTAGCAGATCAAGATGTCTATAAGAAAGCAGTGGAAAACTTACCACGTGAGAAACGCCTTGATTCTGATGGAAATCAATTATCTGAATCCGAGCTTTACAATAATACTGTTGAAAGTATCGATCCAAGTCAATTGACCTACTCGGATGACGAAAAGAAAGAAATTTATCTCTTTAGTCAACTTAATGCAGTTGGAAACTTTGCAACAGGCACCATTGTGACAGATGCTTTAACAGATACTCAGATTGCCTTGATTGCTTCGGCTTCTAAGAATTTACCTGGTATCAGTATTTCAACTTCCTGGGATCGAAAGGTTCTAGAGACTTCACTTTCTTCTATAGTAGGAAGTGTTTCTAGTGAAAAAGCTGGTCTCCCAGCTGAAGAAGCAGATGCTTATATTAAAAAGGGCTACTCTCTAAATGACCGTGTTGGAACCTCTTATCTAGAAAAACAATATGAAGAAACCTTGCAAGGAAAACGCTCGGTGAAAGAAATCCATCTAGATAAGTACGGTAACATGGAAAGTGTTGAAAATATCGAAGACGGTAGCAAAGGGAACAATATTAAACTGACCATTGATTTGGCCTTCCAAGATAGTGTGGATAATCTTCTTAAAAGTTACTTCAATTCTGAGTTAGGAAATGGAGGAGCTAGATATTCTGAAGGTGTTTATGCAGTTGCTTTGAACCCCAAAACAGGTGCGGTTTTGTCTATGTCAGGGCTCAAACATGATTTGAAAACGGGAGAGCTAACGCCTGATTCCTTGGGAACGGTGACCAATGTCTTTGTCCCAGGTTCGGTTGTCAAGGCCGCAACTATCAGCTCTGGTTGGGAAAATGGAGTCTTGTCAGGGAACCAGACCTTGACAGACCAACCGATTGTCTTCCAAGGTTCAGCTCCAATTAATTCATGGTACACTCAGGCCTACGGTTCATTCCCGATTACAGCTGTGGAAGCCTTGGAGTATTCTTCTAATACCTACATGGTTCAAACGGCTTTGGGAATTATGGGACAGACCTATCAACCTAATATGTTTGTTGGAACTAGTAATTTGGAATCAGCTATGGGGAAACTTCGTTCGACATTTGCTGAATATGGTCTTGGAGCCTCAACAGGCATTGACCTTCCAGATGAGTCAACTGGTTTTATACCAAAAGAGTATAATTTTGCTAATTACATTACCAATGCATTTGGTCAGTTTGATAACTATACCCCTATGCAATTGGCCCAGTATGTTGGAACTATTGCCAACAACGGTGTTCGGATTGCACCCCACATTGTTGAGGGGATTTATGGAAATAATGAACAAGGTGGTTTAGGGAACTTGATCCAATCTGTTGAAAACAAGGAAATGAATAAAATTAATATTTCTGAGTCTGATGTTTCCATCCTCCAACAAGGATTTTATCAAGTTTCACATGGTGGGAGTGCTCTGACGACAGGTCGTGCCTTTTCCAATGGTGCAGCTGTATCCATTAGTGGTAAAACAGGTACTGCCGAAAGTTATGTTGAGGGAGGTCAAAAAGCTAACAATACCAATGCTGTGGCCTATGCACCATCAGATAATCCTCAAATCGCTGTAGCTGTTGTCTTTCCGCATAACACCAATCTGACAAATGGTGTCGGGCCTTCTATTGCGCGTGATATTATCAACCTCTATAACCAACATCATCCAATGAACTAGAAAGGAACATATGCTTTATCCAACACCTATTGCCAAGCTGATTGATAGCTATTCAAAGTTACCAGGTATCGGGATTAAGACGGCTACCCGTTTGGCCTTCTATACTATTGGAATGTCTGATGACGATGTCAATGAATTTGCCAAAAACCTCCTTTCTGCTAAGAGAGAGCTAACCTATTGTTCAGTTTGTGGTCGTTTGACTGATGACGATCCTTGCTCTATCTGTACCGATCCAAGTCGTGACCAGACAACGATTTTAGTTCTCGAGGATAGTCGTGATGTGGCAGCCATGGAGAACATCCAAGAATACCACGGACTCTATCATGTTTTACACGGACTCATTTCTCCTATGAATGGCGTCAGTCCTGATGATATCAATCTCAAGAGTCTCATGACTCGTCTGATGGACAGTGAAGTTTCAGAGGTCATCGTAGCAACCAATGCCACAGCAGATGGGGAAGCAACTTCTATGTATCTTTCACGTTTGCTCAAGCCAGCTGGAATTAAAGTTACACGCCTGGCACGAGGTCTTGCTGTGGGAGCAGATATCGAGTATGCGGACGAAGTCACACTCTTACGGGCTATTGAAAATCGAACAGAGCTGTAAGTCTAGACAAATTAACAAACTCAATTCATTTATACAAAAAATCAAGGAGGCCGACAGTTGTTTTATCGGTCTCTTTTTAGATTTATTGAAGACTAGTATCAGGTTCAAGTTTCAAAAAAAGAAGCAAATATGATATACTAAAGAACGAGTATTCTATTAGAATTAGGACAAGTAATATGAAACAAACGATTATTCTTTTATACGGTGGGCGTAGTGCAGAGCGCGAAGTCTCTGTCCTTTCTGCGGAAAGTGTCATGCGTGCGGTTAACTACGATCGTTTCACTGTTAAGACTTTCTTTATCAGTCAGTCAGGTGACTTTATCAAAACGCAAGAATTTAGCCAGACTCCTGGTCAAGAGGACCGTCTTATGACCAATGCGACTATTGATTGGGATAAGAAAGTTGCTCCAAGTGCTATCTATGAAGAAGGGGCAGTGGTCTTTCCAGTTCTTCATGGTCCGATGGGAGAGGATGGCTCTGTTCAAGGATTCCTTGAAGTTTTGAAAATGCCCTATGTCGGCTGTAATATCTTGTCATCAAGCCTTGCTATGGACAAAATTACGACCAAGCGTGTGTTAGAATCTGTCGGGATTGCCCAAGTTCCTTATGTGGCTATCGTTGAAGGGGATGATGTGCCTTCTAAAATCGCTGAAGTTGAAGAGAAATTGACTTATCCAGTCTTCACCAAACCGTCAAACATGGGGTCTAGTGTGGGTATTTCTAAGTCTGAAAATCAAGAAGAACTCCACCAAGCCTTGAAACTGGCCTTCCAATATGACAGCCGCGTCTTGGTTGAGCAAGGAGTGAATGCCCGTGAAATCGAGGTTGGTCTCTTGGGTAACTACAATGTCAAAAGCACGCTGCCAGGAGAAGTTGTCAAAGATGTTGCCTTTTATGACTATGATGCCAAGTATATTGATAACAAAATTACCATGGACATCCCAGCCAACATCAGTGATGACGTGGTAGCTGTCATGCGTCAAAATGCAGAAACAGCCTTTCGTGCCATTGGTGGCCTCGGTCTCTCTCGTTGTGATTTCTTCTATACAGATAAGGGAGAGATTTTCTTGAATGAACTCAATACCATGCCAGGTTTCACCCAGTGGTCTATGTACCCACTGCTTTGGGACAATATGGGAATCAGTTACCCAGACCTAATCGAGCGTTTGGTGGACCTTGCCAAGGAAAGTTTTGACAAGCGCGAAGCGCATTTGCTATAAAAATGAAAGAAGGGGTAGGAGCCAGAACCATCACTGCAAGGTGACTTGAGTTCTCGGGCTCCGACCCTTTTTAAAGGAGTAGAAATGAAATTAACAATCCATGAAGTGGCCCAAGTTGTAGGAGCCAAAAATGATGTGACAGTTTATCCAGATAGTCCGTTAGTTAAAGCTGAGTTTGATAGTCGTTTGATTGCTACAGGGGATTTATTTGTGCCCCTCAAAGGTGCGCGTGATGGTCATGACTTTATCGAAACAGCCTTTGAAAATGGCGCTGCCGTAACCCTGGCTGAGAAAGAGATCGCAAATCATCCCTACATTTTAGTAGATGATGTCTTGACTGCTTTTCAAAGCCTAGCTGCCTACTATCTTGAAAAAACGGCTGTTGATGTCTTTGCTGTCACAGGTTCAAACGGTAAGACAACGACCAAGGATATGTTAGCGCATTTACTGTCAACAAGCTACAAAACCTACAAAACACAAGGGAACTACAATAACGAGATTGGCCTTCCCTACACAGTTCTCCATATGCCTGAAGGAACAGAAAAGTTGGTTTTGGAGATGGGGCAGGATCACCTCGGAGATATTCATCTCTTGTCAGAATTGGCTCGTCCAAAAACAGCCATCGTGACCTTGGTTGGTGAAGCCCATTTAGCCTTTTTCAAAGACCGTTCTGAGATTGCTAAAGGCAAAATGCAAATTGCAGATGGGATGGCTTCAGGTTCATTACTTTTGGCACCAGCAGATCCGATTGTAGAGGACTACTTGCCAACTGATAAAAAGGTAGTCCGTTTTGGGCAAGGGGCAGAGTTGGAAATTATAGACCTGGTTGAGCGCAAGGATAGTCTGACCTTTAAGGCTAATTTCTTGGAACAAGCTCTTGATTTGCCAGTGACTGGTAAGTACAATGCCACCAATGCTATGATTGCATCCTATGTTGCCCTACAAGAAGGAGTTTCAGAGGAGCAAATTCGTCAAGCCTTCCAAAGTCTTGAATTGACACGTAACCGTACCGAGTGGAAGAAAGCAGCCAATGGAGCAGACATTCTGTCAGATGTTTACAATGCCAATCCGACTGCTATGAAATTGATTTTAGAGACTTTCTCTGCTATTCCAGCCAATGAAGGTGGCAAGAAAATTGCAGTCTTGGCGGATATGAAGGAACTCGGTGACCAGTCTGTTCAACTCCATAACCAGATGATTTTGAGCCTCTCACCAGATGTACTTGATACCGTGATTTTCTACGGAGAAGACATTGCTGAATTAGCTCAACTGGCCAGTCAAATGTTCCCAATTGGCCACGTTTACTACTTCAAGAAAACAGAAGACCAAGACCAATTTGAAGACCTAGTTAAGCAGGTCAAAGACAGCCTTGGAGCTAATGACCAAATCTTGCTCAAAGGCTCTAACTCTATGAATCTAGCTAAGTTGGTAGAAAGTTTAGAAAATGAAGACAAGTGATTTTGCTAAGTATCTTCAAAGAATGATTGCTCTTACAGATACTGGACTAACCTTTACAAAGGATCCTTTTGACCGTGAGCGCTACGAAGACTTGCGAAGTCTGTTATCTGAAATGTTGAATCAGGTATCAGACCTTGATGCAGACGAAGTGGCAGAACTCTTGAAACCGACCTCCGCTTATGCGACTCCTTTAATGGACGTCCGTGCTTGGATAGTTGAGGATGAAAAAATTTGTCTGGTTAGGGGACAAGGAGAGAATGATTGGGCTTTGCCAGGTGGCTTTGGCGAGGTCGGTTATTCACCAACTGAAAATATTCTCAAGGAAATTGAAGAAGAAACCGGTTTTAAAGTCAAAGTTGAAAGACTACTAGCTGTTTTTGATACCAATCGTTTCCAACTACAGAGTAAACAATATGCAAAGTTTGTTTTTGAATGTAAGTTTCTCGATGGACAATTCCAAGAAAATCAAGAAATTGCAGACCTTCAATTTTTTGCCATTGACCAACTGCCGAACTTATCTGAAAAACGCATTACCAAGGAGCAAATAGAGATTCTTTGGCAGGTTTATCAAGGCTATAGGGAACAATATCTTGACTAAGAAGATGATTATCGTATTTCTAAATCCATTTTTGACAAATAGCATGGTATAATAATATGCAGGAAAATTTTGAATCATGAGGAAGACTAGATGAATTTATGGGATATTTTCTTTACGACTCAGGCAAGCGAGCCACCCAAGTTTGATCTTTTTTGGTATGTTAGCCTATTTACGCTCTTAGCCTTGACCTTTTATACAGCCTATCGTTATCGTGAAAAGAAGGTTTACCAACGGTTTTTCCAGATTTTACAGGCAGTTCAGTTGCTCCTTCTTTATGGTTGGTACTGGGTCAATCATATGCCACTGTCAGAAAGCTTACCCTTTTACCATTGTCGTATGGCTATGTTTGTGGTGCTTTTGCTACCTGGTCAGTCTAAATATAGGCAGTATTTTGCATTACTAGGAACATTTGGGACATTAGCGGCCTTTGTTTATCCAGTGCCAGATGCCTATCCTTTCCCCCATATTGCGATTTTATCCTTTATCTTTGGGCACTTAGCTCTCTTGGGGAACTCACTGGTTTATCTATTGAGACAGTATAATGCGCGATTGCTGGATGTGAAGGGAATTTTTTTCATGACTTTTGCCCTAAATGCCTTGATTTTTGTGGTCAATTTGGTAACAGGTGGAGATTACGGATTCTTGACAAAACCGCCATTGGTTGGGGATCACGGCTTAGTGGCTAATTATTTAATCGTTTCTGTAGCCTTGTCAGCAGCGATTACGTTGACAAAGAAAATCTTGGAACTATTTTTAGAACAAGAAGCAGAAAAAATGATTGCAAAGAAAGCTTAGAAATGAGCTTTCTTTTTGTACACTAGATAGATTGTTGATAAAGTTTACAGTGAATGAATTTTTGAACAGAAAAACTAAAAAATTGGCTGGTAAATTTAGGAAAAACTAAGCACAATCAGATTTTTTGTGTTATAATATTCTGTGAATAGCTATGCCCATGTTTAGCTATGGAATATTACGAAGTGAGAAACTTGGAAGATAGAGAGGATGCGATGTAATGGCTAGAGAAGGCTTTTTTACAGGTCTAGATATTGGAACAAGCTCTGTTAAGGTGCTTGTAGCCGAGCAGAGAAATGGTGAATTAAATGTAATTGGCGTGAGTAATGCCAAAAGTAAAGGTGTAAAGGATGGAATCATTGTTGATATTGATGCAGCAGCAACTGCTATCAAATCAGCTATTTCCCAAGCAGAAGAAAAGGCAGGCATTTCGATTAAATCAGTAAATGTCGGCTTGCCTGGAAATCTTCTGCAGGTAGAACCAACTCAAGGGATGATTCCAGTAACATCTGATACCAAGGAAATTACGGATCAAGATGTTGAAAATGTTGTCAAATCAGCTTTGACAAAGAGTATGACACCTGACCGTGAAGTCATTACCTTTATTCCTGAAGAATTTATTGTGGATGGTTTCCAAGGAATTCGTGACCCACGCGGCATGATGGGGGTTCGCCTTGAAATGCGTGGCTTGCTTTATACAGGCCCTCGTACTATCTTGCACAATTTGCGTAAGACAGTTGAACGTGCAGGTGTTCAGGTTGAAAATGTTATCATTTCACCCCTAGCAATGGTTCAATCAGTTTTGAACGAAGGTGAACGTGAATTTGGTACTACAGTGATTGATATGGGGGCAGGTCAAACGACTGTCGCTACAATTCGTAACCAAGAACTCCAGTTCACCAATATTCTCCAAGAAGGCGGAGATTATGTAACTAAGGATATCTCTAAAGTCTTGAAGACATCACAGAAACTAGCCGAAGGTTTGAAATTAAACTATGGAGAGGCTTATCCTCCTCTCGCAAGTAAAGAAACATTCCAAGTTGAAGTGATCGGGGAAGTAGAACCTGTTGAAGTAACAGAAAATTACTTGTCAGAGATTATTTCTGCACGAATCAAGCATATCTTTGAACAAATCAAACAAGACTTGGAGAGAAGACATTTATTGGATCTTCCTGGTGGAATTGTTTTGATCGGTGGAAATGCTATTTTACCGGGTATGGTAGAATTGGCTCAAGAAGTCTTTGGCGTTCGTGTCAAACTCTATGTTCCAAACCAAGTTGGTATTCGCAATCCAGCCTTTGCGCATGTGATTAGTCTATCGGAATTCGCTGGACAATTGACAGAAGTCAATCTTTTGGCTCAACGAGCAGTCAAGGGTGAAGTTGCTCTGACTCATCAACCAATTAGTTTTGGGGGAATGATTCAGAAAACAGCTCAGTTTGTACAATCAACGCCTGTTCAACCAGCTCCTACTCCAGAAGTAGACCCGGTGGCTCCTACAGAACCAATGGCGGATTTCCAACAAGCTTCACAAAATAAACCGAAATTAGCAGATCGTTTCCGTGGCTTGATCGGAAGCATGTTTGACGAATAAAGAGGAAAAATAAATTATGACATTTTCATTTGATACAGCTGCTGCTCAAGGTGCAGTGATTAAAGTAATTGGTGTCGGTGGAGGTGGTGGCAATGCCATCAACCGTATGGTCGACGAAGGTGTTACAGGCGTAGAATTTATCGCAGCAAACACAGATGTACAAGCATTGAGTAGTACAAAAGCTGAGACTGTTATTCAATTGGGACCTAAATTGACTCGTGGTTTGGGTGCAGGAGGTCAACCTGAGGTTGGTCGTAAAGCTGCTGAAGAAAGCGAAGAAACACTGACGGAAGCTATCAGTGGTGCGGATATGGTCTTCATCACTGCTGGTATGGGAGGAGGCTCTGGAACTGGAGCTGCTCCTGTTATTGCTCGTATCGCCAAAGATTTAGGTGCTCTTACAGTTGGTGTTGTAACACGTCCGTTTGGTTTTGAAGGAAGCAAGCGTGGACAATTTGCTGTAGAAGGAATCAATCAACTTCGCGAACATGTAGATACTCTATTGATTATTTCAAACAACAACTTGCTTGAAATTGTTGATAAGAAAACTCCTCTTCTTGAAGCACTTAGCGAAGCGGATAACGTTCTTCGTCAAGGTGTTCAAGGAATTACCGATTTGATTACCAACCCAGGATTGATTAACCTTGACTTTGCCGATGTGAAAACAGTTATGGCAAATAAAGGGAACGCCCTAATGGGTATCGGTATTGGTAGTGGAGAAGAACGTGTGGTAGAAGCAGCTCGTAAGGCAATCTACTCACCACTTCTTGAAACAACGATTGACGGTGCTGAGGATGTTATCGTCAACGTTACTGGTGGACTTGACTTGACTTTGATTGAAGCAGAAGAAGCATCGGAAATCGTTAACCAAGCAGCTGGTCAAGGAGTGAACATCTGGCTCGGAACATCTATTGATGAAAGCATGCGTGATGAAATTCGCGTAACAGTTGTTGCAACAGGTGTTCGTCAAGATCGTGTTGAAAAGGTAGTAGCTCCACAAGCTAGACCTACTACTAACTACCGTGAGACAGTGAAACCAGCTCATTCACATGGCTTTGATCGTCATTTTGATATGGCAGAAACTGCAGAAATTCCAAGTCCAGCACCTCGTCGCACAGAAACTTCTCAATCTTCAGCGTTTGGTGATTGGGATTTGCGACGTGAGACGATTGTTCGTCCAACTGATTCAGTGGTATCACCAGTTGAACGTTTCGAAGCACCATCTTTAGAAGAGGATGAATTAGAAACTCCTCCATTTTTCAAAAATCGTTAAGTAAATGAATTTGAAAGAAAATACAGAACGTGTTTTTCAACAAATAAAAGATGCAAGTCAGCAGGCAGGAAGAGAAGATAATTCTGTTTCAGTTCTTGCTGTTACAAAATATGTAGACGTGCCGACAGCGGAGGCTTTGCTCCCGCTAGGTGTGCATCATATTGGTGAAAATCGTGTAGATAAGTTCCTTGAGAAATATGAAGCTTTAAAAGATAGAAATATTACCTGGCATTTGATTGGAACCTTGCAAAGACGAAAGGTCAAAGATGTCATTCAGTATGTTGATTATTTCCACGCTTTGGATTCATTAAAGCTAGCAGAAGAAATTCAAAAGAGAAGTGACCGAGTTGTTAAGTGTTTCTTACAAGTGAATATCTCAAGGGAAGAGAGCAAACATGGTTTTTCAAAGGAAGAACTACTGGAGCTCTTGCCAGAATTAGCAACCTTAGATAAAATTGAATATGTAGGCTTGATGACTATGGCTCCTTTTGAAGCTAGTAGTGATGAGTTGAAAGAAATTTTTAAAGCTACACAGGATTTGCAACTAGAAATTAGAGAAAAACAAATTTCCAATATGCCAATGACGGACTTGAGTATGGGTATGAGTCGTGACTACAAGGAAGCGATTGAATTTGGCTCAACATTTGTCAGAATTGGTACAGCATTTTTTAAGTAGGAAAGAAATATGTCTTTAAAAGATAGATTTGATAGATTTATAGATTATTTTACAGAAGATGGAGAAGATGCTGGTATTACTTATCAGCCTAAAGCTGAGGAACCGATTGTGGCTCCAGTTCCTTCCGTAAAAGAGTTACCTCAACAAGTTGCAACTGCGCCATCTAAAGAAAAAAACATTACTCGTCTTCATGCCCGTCAACAAGAATTGGCTATGCAAAGTCAACGTTATACTGATAAGGTGACGATTGATGTTCGTTATCCACGCAAGTACGAAGATGCTACAGAAATTGTTGATTTATTAGCTGGTAACGAAAGTATTTTGATTGATTTTCAATATATGACAGAGATTCAAGCACGTCGTTGTTTAGATTATCTGGATGGAGCTTGTCATGTTCTAGCTGGAAATTTGAAAAAGGTAGCTTCTACCATGTATCTGTTGACACCAGTGAATGTTATTGTAAATGTTGAAGATATTCGTTTACCAGATGAATCACAAAATGGTGAATTTGGTTTTGACATGAAGCGTACGAGAGTGAAATAATGCTCTTTCTCATTCGTTTTATTCAAAATGCAGTAGATATCTATTCACTGATTTTAGTCGTTTTTGCTCTGATGTCTTGGTTCCCAAATGCTTATGAATCGCGCCTAGGTCGCTTGATTATTAGCTTAGTGAAACCGATAATAGCTCCTTTACAACGCTTACCCCTTCAGATTGCAGGGCTTGACTTGTCTGTCTGGATTGCGGTATTATTAGTGCATTTTTTAGGGAACCAATTGATTCGACTTTTAGTGATTTTTCTATGAACAAGATGATTTATCAACACTTTTCTAAGAATGATTCGTCTTTTATTGATAAGGGAGCCGAATGGATAAAAAAGGTAGAAGATTCTTATTCTCCTTTTTTAAGCCCTTTTGTAAATCCTCATCAAGAAAAGATTTTAAAGGTTCTAGCATCAACGAAGGGCATCTCCTACATGAGTAGTCGGCAGTTTCTTGAAACTGAATACGTACGGATACTCCTGTATCCTGATTATTTTGAACCCGAATTCTCTGATTTTGAACTATCCTTGCAAGAAATAGTTTATTCTAATAAGTTTGAACGTTTAACGCATGCAAAAATATTAGGGACTGTTTTAAATCAGCTGGGAATTGATAGGAAGCTGTTTGGTGATATCTTGGTCAACGAAGAGAGAGCACAGATTATCATTAATCGACAGTTTACTCTCCTTTTCCAAGACGGCATTACGAAAATTGCCCGTCTACCTGTTCGTCTAGAAGAACGGGATTTTACTGAGAAAATTGCTACAGCAGAAGATTATCAAGAATTGGATATTTGTATCGCTAGTTCTAGATTAGATGTTTTCCTAGCGGGGGGCTTCAAGCTGTCAAGAAATCAGGCAAATCAGTTAATTGAAAAGCAGGCAGTTCAAGTTAATTACCATTTAGTTGAAAAATCAGATTATACAGTTCAAGTTGGAGACTTGATTAGTGTAAGGAAATTTGGTCGATTGAAACTCATTAGAGATAATGGGCAAATAAAAAAAGATAAAAAGAAATTAACGGTCCAATTGTTATTAAGTAAGTGAGGAAAAATATGCCAATTACATCGTTAGAAATCAAAGATAAAACCTTTAGCACACGCTTCAGAGGGTTTGATCAAGAAGAAGTAGATGAGTTTTTAGATATTGTAGTCCGTGATTATGAGGATTTAGTTCGCTCTAATCATGATAAGGATTTACATATTAAGAGTTTGGAAGAGCGTTTGTCTTACTTTGATGAGATGAAAGATTCATTGAGCCAGTCTGTATTGATTGCACAAGACACAGCTGAACGAGTAAAACAAGCTGCAGCTGAACGTTCAAATAATATTATCCATCAAGCAGAGCAAGATGCACAACGTTTATTGGAAGAAGCTAAGTATAAGGCAAATGAAATTCTTCGTCACGCAACTGATAATGCTAAGAAAGTTGCTGTTGAAACAGAAGAATTGAAGAACAAGAGTCGTGTCTTTCACCAACGTCTCAAATCTACCATTGAGAGCCAGTTAGCAATTGTTGAATCATCAGATTGGGAAGACATTCTTCGCCCAACAGCGACTTATCTTCAAACAAGTGATGAGGCCTTTAAAGAAGTTGTTAGCGAAGTTTTAGGTGACTCTGTCTTACAACAGCATTCAGAGGAAGAACCAATTGATATTACTCGCCAGTTTTCTCCTGAAGAAATGGCAGAGTTGCAAGCGCGTATCGAAGCGGCTAATAAGGAACTTGCAGAAGTTGAAGCAAGAGCCGAGCAGGAACAAGTAGTTTCACCAGCTCCAGTTGTTGAAGAAAGTCCAGCTCATCCAGTTGGTCCAATGTATGAAGAGCCAGAAGTAGCTCCAAGCCATTACTCAGGACCAACACCAGCTACTGAAGCTGTAAACTCAGCACCAGGATTTGAAGCACCGCAAGAATCCGTTACAATTTTATAAGAAATATTCTGAGAACAATATCTTATCCTTATATTTCCAGCGAGCAGGAGATGGTGTGAGTCCTGTAATCCCTATTGATAAGATTATCCTCTCAAAAACTCAAGTCTGAATGGAGTAAGATTTGACGTTCCCCACGTTACGGGATAAGAGGGAGAAAGACTAGATCTTTTTCCGAATAAAGGTGGTACCACGATTTTCGTCCTTTTTGGAAGTCGTGGTTTTTAATTTGTTATCATTTATAAAGGAGATACCATGAAACTCAAAGATACCCTTAATCTTGGGAAAACTGAATTCCCAATGCGTGCAGGACTTCCTACCAAAGAACCAGTTTGGCAAAAGGAATGGGAAGATGCAAAACTTTACCAACGTCGTCAAGAATTGAACCAAGGAAAACCTCATTTCACCTTGCATGATGGCCCTCCATACGCGAACGGAAATATCCACGTCGGGCACGCTATGAATAAGATTTCAAAAGATATCATTGTCCGCTCAAAATCTATGTCAGGTTTTTACGCACCATTTATCCCTGGTTGGGATACTCACGGTCTGCCAATCGAGCAAGTTTTGGCAAAACAAGGTGTCAAACGCAAAGAAATGGACTTGGTTGAGTACTTGAAACTTTGCCGTGAATACGCTCTTTCTCAAGTAGATAAACAACGCGAAGACTTCAAACGTTTGGGTGTTTCTGGTGACTGGGAAAATCCATATGTGACTTTGACTTCTGATTATGAAGCAGCACAAATCCGTGTATTTGGTGAAATGGCTAACAAGGGCTATATCTACCGTGGTGCCAAACCAGTTTACTGGTCTTGGTCATCTGAGTCGGCTCTAGCTGAGGCAGAAATTGAATATCATGACTTGCTTTCTACATCTCTTTACTATGCCAATAAGGTGAAAGATGGCAAAGGTATTTTAGATACAGATACTTATATCGTTGTCTGGACAACTACTCCATTTACCATCACAGCTTCTCGTGGTTTGACGGTTGGAGCAGATATTGATTACGTTTTGGTTCAACCTGCTGGTGAAGCTCGTAAGTTTGTGGTTGCTGCAGAATTATTGAATAGCTTGTCTGAGAAATTTGGCTGGGCTGATGTTCAAGTTTTGGCAACTTACCGTGGTCAAGAACTCAACCATATCGTAACAGAACACCCATGGGATACAGCTGTAGATGAATTGGTGATCCTTGGTGACCACGTTACAACTGACTCTGGTACAGGTATTGTCCATACAGCCCCTGGTTTTGGTGAGGACGACTACAATGTTGGTATTGCTAATGGTCTTGAGGTCGCAGTCACTGTTGACGAACGCGGTATCATGATGGCCAATGCTGGTGCTGAGTTTGAAGGTCAATTCTATGACAAGGTGGTTCCAACCGTTATTGAAAAACTTGGCAACCTCCTTCTTGCCCAAGAAGAAATCTCTCACTCATACCCATTTGACTGGCGTACCAAGAAACCAATCATCTGGCGTGCAGTACCACAATGGTTTGCCTCAGTTTCTAAATTCCGCCAAGAGATCTTAGACGAAATTGAAAAAGTGAAATTCCACTCAGAATGGGGTAAAGTCCGTCTTTACAATATGATCCGTGACCGTGGCGACTGGGTTATCTCTCGTCAACGTGCTTGGGGTGTTCCACTTCCTATCTTCTACGCCGAAGACGGTACAGCTATCATGACTGCTGAAACCATTGAACACGTAGCTCAACTTTTTGAAGAACATGGTTCAAGCATTTGGTGGGAACGTGATGCTGAGGACCTCTTGCCAGAAGGATTTACTCACCCAGGTTCACCAAATGGCGAGTTCAAGAAAGAAACAGACATCATGGACGTTTGGTTTGACTCAGGTTCATCATGGAATGGAGTTGTGGTAAACCGTCCTGAGTTGACTTACCCAGCAGATCTTTACCTAGAAGGTTCTGACCAATACCGTGGTTGGTTCAACTCATCACTCATCACATCTGTTGCCAATCATGGCGTAGCACCTTACAAACAAATCTTGTCACAAGGTTTTGCCCTTGATGGTAAAGGTGAGAAGATGTCTAAATCTCTTGGAAATACCATCGCTCCAAGCGATGTTGAAAAACAATTTGGTGCTGAAATCTTGCGTCTCTGGGTAACAAGTGTTGACTCAAGCAACGATGTACGTATCTCTATGGATATCTTGAGCCAAGTCTCTGAAACTTACCGTAAGATTCGTAACACCCTTCGTTTCTTGATTGCCAATACATCTGACTTTAATCCAGCTGAGGATACAGTAGCTTACGATGAGCTTCGTTCAGTTGATAAGTACATGACGATTCGCTTTAACCAGCTTGTTAAGACCATTCGTGATGCTTACGCAAACTTTGAATTCTTGACAATCTACAAGGCCTTGGTGAACTTTATCAACGTTGATTTGTCAGCCTTCTACCTTGATTTTGCTAAAGACGTTGTTTATATCGAAGGTGCCAAATCACTGGAACGCCGTCAAATGCAGACTGTTTTCTATGATATTCTTGTCAAAATTACCAAACTCTTGACACCAATCCTTCCTCACACAGCAGAGGAAATCTGGTCATATCTTGAGTTTGAAGCTGAAGACTTCGTTCAATTATCAGAATTGCCAGAAGCGGAAACTTTTGTCAATCAAGAAGAAATCTTGGATACATGGGCTGCCTTCATGAACTTCCGTGGACAAGCTCAAAAAGCCTTGGAAGAAGCTCGTAATGCAAAAGTTATCGGTAAATCACTTGAAGCACACTTGACAGTTTATCCAAATGAAGTGGTGAAAACTCTACTCGAAGCAGTAAACAGCAATGTAGCTCAACTTTTAATCGTGTCTGAATTGACCATGGCAGAAGGGCCAGCTCCAGAAGCTGCTGTTCGCTTCGAAGATGTAGCCTTCACAGTAGAACGCGCTGCAGGCCAAGTATGTGACCGTTGCCGTCGTATCGACCCAACAACAGCAGAACGCAGCTACCACGCAGTCATCTGTGACCACTGTGCAAGCATCGTAGAAGAAAACTTTGCGGAAGCAGTCGCAGAAGGGTTTGAAGAGAAATAGTCTAAGAAAAATACAGGTGAAATTCCTGTATTTTTTTAAAAAATAAAAACTTTAATAAAAATATGGTATAATATACCTTATTAAAATAAAAGGAGACAGTTATGAAGACAAAAACACTTGCACAAGTTGCTGGAATTATTGGGACTATCGCAGGCACGCTCTTGGCAATTTTACCTGTAATTATATTAATGATTGTACCTATTTTTGAGAATGAAGATTTTGCAGGAGTAATTTTGGCGATTATTTTCATTGTTTTTACATTAGTGAAAATCGCAACTCTAATTCTTGGAATTCTCTCTCTAATCTACTATAAGGATGATAAGCGTATTTCAATGGCGCCATCTATTTTGTTAATCGTAGGTTCTGTAGTAGGCTTGATTCCATTTTTAGGCTGGATTGGTGGCATCGTCATTGTCACCGGTGGTGCCCTTTTTTTAACAAGCTTGAAACAATTTCAAGTTCGAGAATAGCTGTTTATTGGGAGAAGGGGCGTTTCCCCTTCTCTTTTTAATCGATTTTGACTAGCTTTTTTGTGAAAAATTGTGTAAAATAGAATAGATAAACGAGGGGAACCTCGGAAAATTTAAAGGAGAATCCATCTAATGGTAAAATTGGTTTTTGCTCGCCACGGTGAGTCTGAATGGAACAAAGCTAACCTTTTCACTGGTTGGGCTGATGTTGATTTGTCTGAAAAAGGTACACAACAAGCGATTGACGCTGGTAAATTGATCAAAGAAGCTGGTATCGAATTTGACCAAGCTTACACTTCAGTATTGAAACGTGCGATTAAAACAACTAACTTGGCTCTTGAAGCTTCTGACCAATTGTGGGTTCCAGTTGAAAAATCATGGCGCTTGAACGAACGTCACTACGGTGGTTTGACTGGTAAAAACAAAGCTGAAGCTGCTGAACAATTTGGTGATGAACAAGTTCACATCTGGCGTCGTTCATACGATGTATTG
>JAWERV010000007.1:0-57224 GCA_032481955.1 Streptococcus mitis
AAGGATTTTTATCGCTCTGAACATCAAAAAAGAAAGGACGAAATTTGTCCTTTCTAGATATTAGCTTTTCTTCAACCCACTACACTTGACAAAGAGCCAGAATATCTATAGGGAGGGTACCCACTACAAATATTATGGAGCCTCAAAATCGACTCTTCGCCAACTTTAAAGACACGATGTATCAGGATGCTTATAATTTAAAGGTTGCTACACCGAGGATAGAACGATTTAAGTTTCGAAGAATTTGAAGACTTTGTTCAAATTTCTTATAACGAGTCACTCCGTATTCTTCAACAAGAAGGACTGTATCTCTTTCTAAAAGAGATGGTACATCTTGTAAATCTACAAAATGCATTCCTTTCAAAATCTCTTGATTTTGTTTTAATTTATCTAGAATAGCTTTATTTGAGCTAACAATAGTCAATTCTTGTCCAGCATTTTTATATGATAGAATATCTGCTAGATTAGCAATTGTTGTAATCTCTGTTACAAAATCAATTTGATACTGAGAAAAATCACCTGCTCTATTGATTGTTGGATTAAAGAGATAAATCAATACATTTCCCATCACAACCAAAATCACACAGACTACTCCAATAACAGCTAAACGAAGAATCAAATTCTTGACGTTTAATCCAAGCGCTGTCTCACCATTTGCATTCAATTCTTTAGAATTGATGGTTTCCAATTTTTCAATTTTTACATTTGCATAAGTGTGTTTAAATTTCTCAATCAATCCATCAATTTTTCGCTCCAACAAGTCATTAGCATCTTTACTTGGTGTCAAAATTTTCACACCAACCCCTGCATCGTCAATCATATAATAGACGGTCAATTTTTTCCACCAATAGTCGCTTGTAGAATTTTTCAAGGTTGACTCTGTCGTATCCAATTCACTGGCAATTTTTTTCAACTTACTCGGTTCTACATCATTGAAAAGATAAGCTCCATTCAAATTCCCATCAATCAATTTCCCATAGAAATCACTATAACCACCAATTTGATGATTCAAAATCGTTTTAGCTGAATCTTCTGGAGGGGTGATTTTATAGCTGATATAAGTTGAATAACTTGTTGTGTCTTTGACAGTATTTTTATTCTTAACTGCTTTAATTGAAAATGGTACAGCAATAAGAGCAAATAAAGCGATGAGAGCTAAAATATTTGCTTTTCGTTTTTTGTAAAGATTTGCAAACAAATCAGCTACTGAATAATGTTCAAACATGATTTTTTTCTCCTTTGTTTAGTAGATACTGGTTCTCTTTTGTAAGCATTTTTGCTACGAATATAATCACAAGAACAATTCCCCAGAATTGCATTGTAAATAGATTGAAGAAACTTTCTGAAAAGCTACTTCTTGGCATAAAGAATAGATTATTCAAGATGAGTAGGGATAAGGCAAATAGGATTGTTCTAGAGCGATAGGCTACTTGCAACATGGCTATAAATAGCATACCGAGTAAGAGACTAAGCAGAAAGACTCCTATCATACCATAGTCGGTATACAACTCCATAATATAGCTACTTCCGATACCATGTCCTTTCAAGTATTCCTTATTCAAAACAAGATAGGACAAATTGTGGGCATAACTATTACTATCAATAGCCAGTTCCACACTATTGGTTGTATGCTCAAAGGCTTTTCCTCCGAAAATGGCCCCCAAACTTCCCCTTGCAAAATAATCAACGACAGGACCAAAAGTAAAATTGCGTAAATCTCGGTAAGGGAGGCTACTGTTAAATAGAAAACCTCGAGCTAGAACACCAAAACTGGTCCCTTGTTTATAGATAAAGTCAAGCAGGATATCCCAGAAACCTGTATGGGAAACCTGGACATTATCCCGTACATAATTGAGCACTCCCATCGCTAACATGAGAATAGGAGAGCCGACAAAAATCGCTAACTTTTCTTTAAACCCAATCCATTTTCCCTTTTCAGTTTGCTCCCGCATAAAGTAATAAACAAAAGCAAATAAAATACTTAAAATAAAGGGATTGCGTGTCCCGATTGCCAAATGAATGGTATTGGCTACAATGAAGGATAGCAACACTGCTGTCGCCTGCCATTTCTTTGGCTTGGTTGCCAAATACATACACATTGCATAGACCGTAAAGGTAGATAAAATGTAAGTAAAATAAGGAAGTTTACTTTCAAAATTTGCATAGTAGGCATAGTAGGAAGTCTGCAAGCGATACAGGAGTCGTTCAAATAATCTAATAAAATAGAAAGGATAGGTTAAAAGAAAAACTCCTAGCGAAACAAAGCGCAACCGCTTGATATAGACCTCTTTTAGAGAATTTCCTATATTTGCTACTTTTATTTTCTTCCTAGCTATGAAGTAACGAGCTAGGATACCTCCTGTCGTCAAGCCCAGAATCGAAACCATGACAACTATAAAGGCAAAACGATAGGCTATTGGATGATAGGTATCCAAAGCACCATCCCTAAAATAATCAATGGTCGGTCTTGATACTAGAAAGATAAAAATAGTTAAAAAGAAAATAAAATGGATTAAGTAATACTTGATATCATTCCAACAAGCAATTAAGCTACTAACCAGTAAGAACAATAAAGTAGAAAGCAAGCTAACATTGTCATTATTAAACAGATACACAATTCCACTTACTAGCGTCAAGGCATAGCTAACTATGGTCAAACTAAATAATAATCGTTTTCCATCAATCACTTGCTCACCCCCGTTCTAATGTAATTTTTTAGATTTTTCAATATTTTTCAGTAATAAGAATCGGTATAAGGAAATATTTATAAATAGAGCCAAGGCACTAATTCTTCTCCCCTTACGGAAAATAGGATTCCTAGCAATAGCAAAGGCATGGCCTTTTAAAAAACGATGAATCTGGGAATAGGCTTCAAACTGTTTATACTGATCATCTAGCAACATCTTATCCAGAATAAAGAAATGGGCATAAGCCAATCTGAAGAAAGCAACCTCTTTCAAGTCAGGATAGTTTTTCATAACTTCATTATAAAATTTTTGATAGATATCAATATAGGCTAAATCCTTCTCTGCATAAGGTTTGGTCGTAATACTATCCCCCCTATGGAAATAGTAATAATAAGGTTTGGTATTAACTACATACTTCTTGGCCAACTTGATTAAATCAAAATGATAATAAGCATCTTCGTATATCAATCCCTTAGGAAAGGATAGGGCAGTTGCAATCTCTCTCTTGATTAGCTTATTGCAAATCGTTCCAGGAATTTTTTCACCTATGAGGTATTCCCTTAGAAATGTTTGAGAATCACAGACAAAATAGTCATCCTGATTAGCTGACTGTGGGCTCTCATCATTAGCATAGACGTTCATGACACCACAGCTCGAAACATCCGCATCTTCTTGAACTAATTGTTCATATAAGTTCTGAATCATTTCTGGATGGATATAATCATCTGAGTCAATAAAAATCAGATAGTCTCCGTGAGCCTGCTTCATTCCATCATTTCGTGCTTGTGACAAACCTTCATTCTTTTTATGAAGTACTGACACCCTATCATCTTGTTCAGCGATTGCATCACATAAGCGACCACTTTCATCTGTTGCACCATCATCAACAAGAATAATTTCCAGATTTTGATAGGTCTGCTTCTGAATGGAAGCTATCGATTTTTCTAGGTACTGCGCCACATTATAGACTGGCACAATGACACTAATTAATGCAGTTTCCATGCTACTCCTCTAATAGTTTTTCTACTTGTTCGATTTGTTTGGCAATTGTAAATTGTTGAATGAATTGGCTGGCTTCATTAACATCAAAGTTTGAAGCAAAAGTCATGTAGTTCATAATTGCCTGAGCTGCCTCTTGATTGCTCTCAATGATTTGTCCAAATCTTCCTTCTTGTGATAGTTCCTCAGCCCCTCCAACATCCGTAGAGACAAAAGGGATCCCAAGGCTCAAGGCTTCCACATAAACACCAGGAAAACCTTCTTGCTTAGACATAGACAAGAGAACTTTCATCTGAGACAAATACTGATAAGGATTTTTTTGATAACCAAGGAAATGTACATAGTCTTCAAGCTCATATTCTTTGACGCGTTTTTTCAGTTCCTCTTCCATATCCCCAGCCCCGATAAAATAGAGATGATAGTTTTTTCCCTCTTGGTGTAGTAATCGTATCACTTCCACCACACGGTCAGAACCCTTATTTTCCTCAATCCGTCCGATAGCACAGATGCTTTGAGGCGCAATCTCGATATCGATCTTCTCTTGAGATTTTTCTAGAATACTCTGAAAATCATATCCATTGTAGACCGTCTGTAATTTGGAAGCATAATCTGGATAGACTTCCTTGATAGAATTACTGGTTTTTTTTGAAATTCCTACAATGGTATCCGCGGCATCCAACTGGCGTCTATGTGATTCTCTTTTGGAGCTATCCTTAAGAAATTCTTCGATACTTCCATGAATCCAAGAGATTTTCTTGACTTCTTTTCTTTTAGAAAACAAAAGTGGAGGATTCATAATGGTAAAGGAAACTTCAACATCATAGTCATCTTTCACCAGTAAGCGACGTGTCAATCTTGGAAAATAAATTCTCATTCTCCACAAAAGAGCTCGAATCCATCTGGCTTGGCGATAATCCTGAAGGGATTTTAAAATGCCTACATGCTTGGGAACAGATTCGTATCCCTTATCAAAATGTTCCATTTCAAGAATATCAATATCATACTTTTCTGGATCTAGATTTGAAACAATGGTAGATAGAATCTTCTCTGCTCCACCCCCGAGAGAAAAAGACCACATAAAAAATAAGATTTTTTTCTTAGCCACCATATTCTCCCTTGTATTCTGTATAAGACTTATCCATATCAGCGATGACAGCATCATGATGCGGTAGCTGTTTGTCTGCTGGTGGTGGTGTCATATAATCCCCAAAAGCAGTGCTGAGATAGGCATCATAGCCGACTGGAACGGGCATTTCTGTCTCTTCAAATGGCAAGAAGAGATTGTCTTCAAAGGATGCGATTGGGTACTTGTTTCTCATGTAGCCAGGACCTGAGCATAATTCTGTGATGCCATCGCTCTCAGCTAGACCATACTTGGTCATTTCTTTTTCAGCTTTTTTCCAAATGCGATAACGGAGTGATTTTGGCGTCAAACCCAGTAAAATGCGACTCCCCCATTTCATAAGTGCACCATGCTTTTCTGGAACAGTTTGCGCACAAAAGAGTGAATAAATCAAGGCCCAGCGAACCTGTTTCTTCCGCTCAGCTGAATTTTTCGGATAATAATCTAAAGGCAAAACGTCCAAAGCCAAACCATGTGGCAAATTCAAATCCTGCTGATAAGGCTTAATACAGGTGGTTTCCTTGTCACGAATGGTAATAAAAAGATTGCGATCGACAAAATTCTTGTTACTCTTTGACAAGAAATAACGTTCATCTGCATAACGAGGCCATAATTCTGCTAATTTCTCATAATCTTTACGAGGCATAAAAAAGTCTAGGTCGTCGTCCCAAGGAATAAAGCCCTTGTTTCTAAGTGCACCAATAGCACCTCCTCCACAGAGATAGCAGAGCAAATCATGTTCTTTACAAAAGGCCACAAAATATTCAGCCATCTCCAGACTACGAGCCTGAATCGCTTTTAAATCAGTCATATCTCTCCTCTTCTGTTCAATAACGAGTTATATTGTTTCATTATACCATAAAAACCCTTAAAAATCCATCATACACTACGAAAAATCAAAGTCCAAACCACTGTTTTACTGGTGATTCGAACCTTGATTTTTCCTGTATTATTTTATCTCATCCTCATCTGAGAAAGTTTAGTTTGATATTTATTTTGGTCTACTAAAAGTGCCTGTCCTCCATAGACATCATAGGCATCGACCCAATCGCCTAGTTCCGGAACTGTTAATCTCTCTATACCATTTTGCGCTCCATTTAGGAAGGATAAGCCATTGGTCAGTAGGAAGCTATAAGGAACATTCGTAGAGGTCATACCAAAGACCTTACCAAGTGCTTCCGATCCAGTAAAGAGTTTGGTTGGATCCTTAAGTTGCTGCAGAACAGCTGTCAACACTTGCTGTTGTCTCTTGGTACGACCGTAATCACCTTCGTCATCATCACGGAAGCGAGCATAGTTGAGCAAGGTTGAACCGTTCATCTGCTGTTTCCCGACTTTAATAGTCTGGGTTGGAGACTCTGTTTCCGTAGCATGTAAATCATCTCCGACTGTAGCTTCTGTTAGTGGGCGCCCATTCAATGTTGAAAATTGGGCATCAATTGTCACACCATCAGGGAAGAGAGTGTCAATAGCGGTTGCGAAGGCCTGAAAGTCAACCAAGGCATAGTACTTAATGTCCAAGTCAAAATTATCTTTCAAGACTTGGCGAACCATTTCTGCCCCTTTTTGTCCCTCTTGTTCTCCTAACTCATAGGCCACATTTAACTTGTTATCGGACTGCTTTTTACCATTAATGACTTGGCTATAACCGTCTATATAAACCAAATTATCACGCATGAAGCTGACCAGCTTAATTTTCTTATCTGAGCCACCAACATTTAGTACCATAATCGAGTCCGTTCTCGTTTCAGCACTGTTTTGGCCAATTCGTCCATCCGTCCCCATAATCAAAATATTGACCCCATCCTTGGTATCTTGACCATTAAAGACTTCTACTTTAGCAGCCTTAGCATTGGCAGGTTTGTTTGGATCAGCATTTGAATAGCCTTTTAGGAACATAAAAATCATGCCAAAACCGACACAGGCTAGAAGAGCAAGCAATCCAGCAAAAATACGCCCCCACCGTAGCTTCCTTTTTTTAGCTTTTTTCTTTGGAAGAGAATTGATCTTCTGGTATCTCTCAGAACGACTACGACTATTATAAGGAGGAATTGAAGCGTTAGTACTTGTCTTTCTATAATCCTCAGTCAATTCTTGACTTTCTGAGGTGGCGTCACTACTTGCCCTATTTAATTTGTCTTGCAAGTAAGCAAACTCTTTTTTCTCTCGCTCATTGAGGTAATGAATATTCTTAAAAAGATAATCATAACGCAACTGCTCATGATGGCTTAAAGGATTTTCTTTACTCATCTTCTCTCCTTTCCATGGTCTAATATTGGATAAATAGGATAGGCGCCCAATACTTTATATTGGATCCCAATGGCTTCTAATTCTTTTTGGGCAAAGTGGACCAGGTCCTTATCAGCATAGTCCACATCGATAATGAAAAAGTATTCTCCCAGTGCTGTCTTGAGTGGTCGACTTTCAATTTTTGTCAGGTCAATTCCCCGCCAAGCAAAAGTAGACAGAGCCTTATAAAGTGCGCCTGGAAGGTTGTCAGGTAAGGTCAAGGCCAAACTCATTTTTTCAGTTTGTGCTTGCAAGGGCATACTAGGCTTTTCAGCTCCCAGAACCCAGAAGCGTGTGAAATTGGCTTCCATTTCTTGAATATCCTCGGCAATCAGTTCTAAGCCATATTCTTCAGCAGAACTTCTTGGTGCAATAGCCGCAAAAGGCTGATTAGGATGTTCGGAAATAAAACGGGCCGCATAAGCTGTACTAGCTGTTACCTCGATTTGAGCCTCTGGATATTGTTCATCGATGAATTTCTTTCCTTGAGCCAAGGCCTGTGGATGTGAAAAAATCTTTTCAATCTTAGTGTGGCCTGGGACCACCATCAACTGCTGATGAATAGGCTGAACGATTTCTGCAACTGCTTGAATGCGAGCCTGATGAAAAAGGTAGTCCAAGGTTTCATGAACACTACCCTCAATAGAATTTTCAACTGGTACCACAGAATAGTCCACCAATTCTTGCTCATAGGCCTTGATGACATCTGTAATATTGGCAAAGGCCTGCAATTCCTCATGAGGAAAAGCTGTCTGCACAACGTGGTGTGAAAACGATCCCTTAGGACCTAGATAAGCAATTTTCATCTCAGTTCCTCTACAATTTCCTCTGGGCTTAGCTTGGTCACATCCAAAACCCGACTGGCCACTTCCTCATACCAAGCCTGTCTTTCTTGGAAAATAGCTGCAAGTTCTTCCTTGCTATTATTTAGAAAAAGCGGGCGCTGATTGTCCTTATCAGCTGCTATGCGTTGGTAGAGGGTTTCAAAATCGGCTTTCAGGTAGATATTATCAGAATTTGTCTTGAGCAAGTCACGATTTCGCTGAGAAATGACCACTCCTCCACCAGTTGACACAACTTGGTCCGTTTCTAGTAACTCAGCTAGGACTTCTGATTCTATCTGACGAAAGGCGCCTTCTCCCTTTTCAGCGAAAAATTCCGCAATAGACATACCTAAGCGCTCCTCAATCAGGGAATCCATATCAAGGTAATTAGGATCCAATCCTCTTGCAATAGTGGACTTGCCAGCTCCCATAAATCCGAGTAATACCTTAGCCATGAATCAAGCTCTCCAAATCATCAAAGAAGCTAGGGTAACTGGTATTAATGGCTTCTGCACGGTCAAGCTCCACTTCTCCATCTGCAACCAAGAGGGCTGCGATGGTTGTCATCATACCGATACGGTGATCTCCAAACGTATTGACTCTAGCACCGTGAAGGGCTGACTTTCCTTTGATAATCATTCCATCTGCTGTAGGTGTGATATCCGCACCCATGCTATTTAAAGCGTCTGCCACAACCTGAATACGGTCTGTTTCCTTGACCTTGAGCTCCTCAGCATCCTTGATAACTGTGACACCTTGGGCTTGAGTCGCAAGCAGGGCAATAATGGGCAATTCATCAATCAATCGTGGAATCAAGGCACCACCAATCTCTGTTCCTTTCAAGTCAGAAGACTCAACAGTCAAGGTTGCAGATTTAGCAACTGGATCAATTTCGGTTACTTCCAATTTTCCACCCATGGCACGAATGACATCAATAATACCAGTGCGCGTTTCATTGATACCTACATTTTTAAGCACGACACGAGAGTTTGGAACAATCAAACCTGCGACCAACCAAAAGGCTGCACTGGAAATATCTCCTGGAACAATCACTTTTTGTCCTGTCAGTTTTTGAGGCCCTTGGACTGTGATTTTCTTGCCCTCCACACTTAAATGACCACCAAATTGTTGCAGCATATCTTCAGTATGATTACGGGTGCATTCTTTTTCGATAATAACTGACTGCCCCTTAGCCTGCAAGGCCGCAAACATCAAGGCTGACTTGACTTGGGCAGAGGCAATTGGCAATTCATACTGAATAGGTCTTAGGTTCTTCGTCCCTTTTAAGTGAAGAGGAGGCAGGTCTCGCTCAGTTTGCCCTGAAATACTAACACCCATTTGTTTCAGTGGAATCGTCACGCGGTCCATAGGACGTTTGGAAAGACTATCATCTCCAAACATTTCTACTTCAAAGTCTGCCCCAGCAAGGACACCTGAAATCAGGCGAATCGAGGTGCCAGAATTTCCCATATTAAGGGCATTTTGCGATGCTTTTAAGCCATCCATGCCTACACCTTGAATAGTAATAACCCCATCTTTGTCCTCAATTTCAACACCAAGGTCACGAAAAACCTGCATGGTCGAAAGAACGTCTTCACCTCGCAGAATATCATAAACCTTGGTCTCACCCTCAGCCAAACTTCCAAAGATAATAGAACGGTGACTGATAGACTTGTCACCTGGAACTCGGATACTGCCGTGTAAATGGCTAATGTTTGTTTTTAGTTTCATATTGGACCTCATACTTGCAATACTTTTACCTATTTTATCATAAAAAGCCAGAAATTCCTTAAAATTTCTGACTTTATGATAGTTATTTCTTATTTTAGCAATTCTGAAACTGGTTCGAAAACAATTTTTTCAATGTCAGAAAGGTAAATGGCCAATTGTTGTTGCTTGGTAAAGAATTCTGACAAGAGGCTATTTCCTTGAATCTGCTTGCCAAAGCCTTCCATCTTCGCTTGGAAGGAAGCGTCTGGCATTTGACCTGTCTGTGCCAGTCTTTGAATTTCGTCTTGGAAGGCAACATATTCTGTAAAAATTTTACTTGCCTCAGCATCTGCTGAAATAGCATCTTTAGCTGCTTTGACAGCCTTGTATTCTGGTAATTCGCGTAGACCGCGACTGAGTTCGTTAGCACTATCGTAAATATTTGACATGATGTTCTCCTTATTTGACAACGACTGTGTAGTCGGTATTTTCTGTTATTAGATGTTCAGCTCTTTCCAAGTCTCGAGCATTTTTAAATGAAATTTGTAGGATCCCGTGAATGTCTTCACGATTTTCCTCGTTGATATGGATATTGACTAAGGAAGTTCCACGTAGTAGTTCCAAAATACGCAAGATGACATCTTCTTCATCGGGAACATCGACATAGAGGTCATAAGAGCTATCCACACCGCCACGCTTATGGATTTCCATGGCCTGACGTTGCTCACGCGCTTGGTTGAAAAAATTCCAGATTTGCTCCTCATCTCCCTTGCTGATGGCCTGACCAATCGCTTCCAAACGTTCCTTGAAATCCTCAATTCGGTCTAGGATAGTCTCGCGATTAGACAAGAGAATGGAAGTCCACATCCCCGGCTCGCTTTCCGCAATCCGAGTCATATCTCGAAAACCACCTGCCGCAAAGCGCCTTGCCATCTCATGTTCTTGAGCATAGACCGCAGTCTGCTCCATGAGACTAGAAGCCAGAATATGTGGAAAATGGCTAATCTGAGAAGTCACACGATCATGCTCCTTGGCATCAATCTCGATAAAGCGAGCATGAAGACCTGAAAGCAGATCCTTCATTTCCTCAAGCGTGTCCTGACTTGTCAGGCTCGAAGGTGTAAAGATATAATAGGCATTTTCAAAAAGATTGACATCCGCAGAAGCAGCTCCTGTCTTGTGACTACCGGCCATGGGATGGGCCCCGACAAAGCGAACAGGCTTATCAGCTAAATACTGCTCCGCCACATCTACAATGGCTGACTTGGTTGAACCAGCATCTGAAATAATGACGCCTTCTTTCAAGTCCAAGTCGGCCAACTCCTTAATGAAAGCAATAGTTTGTTTGATTGGCAAGCTGAGGATAATGATATCTGCCAAAGGAGCAAAACTAGCAAAATCATCCGTTGCACGGTCAATCATACCTTCTTTCAAGGCAATATCTCTCGAAGCTTGACTACGATTATAACCTAAAATTTCATAATCTGGATGATCGCGTTTGATACCAAGTGCCATCGAGGCACCGATCAAACCAAGACCTGCGATATAGACTGTTTTTGCCATAGGAACTCCTTAATAGTTCTTTGTATAGTCTCGGTGTTTGGCTACCGCTTCTTTTAATTCCTCTAGATTATCTGATGAGAATTTTTCAAGGATTTCTTGTGCCAGAACCGTTGCCACAACAGCTTCCATGACCACACCGGCTGCTGGAAGAGCGGTCGGATCACTTCTTTCGACTGTTGCCTTGTAGGGTTCGTGGGTTTCGATATCCACACTCATAAGTGGTTTGTAGAGAGTAGGAATAGGCTTCATAACGCCACGAACAACGATAGGCTGGCCATTGGTCATACCACCTTCAAAGCCACCCAGATTATTGGTACGGCGAATATAGCCGTCTTCTTTAGACCAGAGAATTTCATCCATGACTTGGCTACCTTTACGGTAACCAGCTTCAAATCCAAGACCAAATTCTACCCCTTTAAAGGCATTGATAGAAACAACTGCCTGGGCCAATCGCGCATCCAATTTTCTGTCCCATTGAACATAGGAACCGAGGCCAACTGGAACACCTCCGACGACTGTCTCCACAACTCCACCGATAGTATCACCGTCACGTTTGATTTGGTCAATATAGTCCTTGATTTCCTGTTCCCGTTCTTGGTTGACAATAGAAACTTCAGACTGGGCAGCTCTTTCCTTAATCTCAGCCACTGTTAGATTTTCAGGAACATCGATTTCCTTGCCACCAAAGACCACGACATGGTTGGCAATTTCCATATCCAGCTCAGCCAAGAGGCGTTTGGCTACAGCCCCGACTGCCACCCGCATGGTGGTTTCACGGGCAGATGAGCGCTCCAAAGAATTTCTTAAATCATCAAAACGGTACTTGATGCCCCCAACTAAATCGGCATGACCTGGACGAGGATGGGTAATTTTCCGCTTGCTTTTAAGGCGGTCTTCAATGTCCTCTGCAGACATGATGTCCAGCCATTTCTGGTGGTCCTTATTGACGACATCCATAGTAATAGGAGCCCCTGTCGTCTTCCCGTGGCGAACACCTGAAGTAAAGACAACCCGGTCACTCTCAATCTTCATACGACCACCACGACCATAGCCACTCTGACGGCGTTTAAGGTCTCCATTAATATCCTCAGCTGTCAAAGGAAGCCCAGCTGGAATTCCCTCAATGATAGCTGTCAGACGGGGACCGTGCGATTCTCCTGCAGTTAAATATCTCATACACTCTCCTTATTTTACCAAGTAGTCTTTCATCTCTCCCAGAGAAACTGGGTGGATGGTCGCTGAACCAAGCTCTGGCACCAAGACCAATTTCAAGGTATTGCCACGCGCTTTCTTGTCATGAGTAAGAGCCTGATAAAGCTTGTCAACATCCCAGTTTTCATAGTCAACAGGCAAGCCAAATTTCTGACACATTTCTGTGATGGACTGGGTAATGCCAGCTGGCATAAGGCCTTTTCCCTCAGCAACCTTGGAAATCTGCACCATGCCCATGGCCACAGCCTCGCCATGCATGACTTTTCCATAACCTGCAGTCGCTTCAATGGCATGACCAATAGTGTGGCCAAAGTTGAGGTAAAGGCGTACACCATTGTCCAACTCATCCTCAACTACCATCTTACGCTTAACCTGGCAAGAGTGCTCAATCAAGGTCTCTGCATGTTCTAGAATGCTCTCTACAGAACCATCCAGCTCCGTCAAGAGAGCCCACAGTTCTGGATCCTCAATCAAGCCATACTTGATAACTTCACCCATCCCTTCAATCAGCTCTCTTTTCCCAAGGGTTTCAAGGACAAGAGGATCAATCAGAACCCCATCTGGTTGGGCAAAGGTTCCCACCATATTTTTAGCAAAAGGAGTATTAACACCCGTCTTTCCGCCGATAGACGAATCCACCTGGGCTGTCAAGCTAGTCGGTATCTGAACAAAATGAATGCCCCGCATATAGGTAGAGGCTACAAAACCTGCCAGGTCCCCAACGACACCGCCACCAAGAGCCACGATTCCATCGCTACGAGTCAGACCTTGCTTGACTAAAAATTCATAGACTTTCTGGACAGTAGTTAAATTCTTCCTTTCTTCCCCTTCCAAAAAGTCAAATACCGCTACCTGAAAACCAGCATCTTCTAGGCTGAGCTTGACCTTCTCTGCATAGAGAGAGGCTACATGATTGTCTGTCACAATGACTACCTTTTGTGGTTGCCAGAGTTCTCGCAACCATTGACCAGCCTGAGCCAGACAACCTTTTTCAATCTGAATATCATAAGGATGATGAGGAATATCGATTCTGATTTTCATAGGAGAATCTCCTTTTCTTTATTGGTATTTTTCTGTTAAAGACTGCCAAATCTCTTCTGTCGGCATTTCCTTGCCTGTCCACAGTTGAAAAGCTTCTGCAGCTTGATAGAGCAACATTCCCAGACCATTGACAACTGGATTCCCCTGACTTCTGGCCCATTTCAAAAATGGTGTTTCAAAGGGTTGGTAAATAATATCTGCCACCAAGATAGTTTCTGGCAAATTGATGCTTTCAGGAACTGGAGAGGATTGGCCATCCATGCCCACACTGGTAGAATTAACTAGCAAATCCGATTCAGCAATCCTTACTTGCAGTTCAGAAACATCTTCTAAAGCATACAAGTCCACCTTAAAGCCTGTCTGCTCCTGTAACTTGTCTAGGTAAGGTCTTGTTTTTTCCATCGAAACCGAACGAACAAAGACCGAAATCTGGCTAACGCCATCCAAAATAGCTTGTGCCAGAATGGACTTGGCCGCACCACCAGCACCCAGCAAGGTCATCTTCTTACCTGTAATTGTAAAAGAAGGCATGCTCTTAAAAAATCCCTTGCCATCTGTATTATATCCAATTAAATTGCCATTCTCATTAACAACCGTATTGACCGCACCGATCAAGCGCGCTTCGTCACTCAGCTCATCCAAATAAGGAATCACCTGCTCCTTATAGGGCATGGAGAGATTGATGCCAAACATCTGGTAGCGACGAATATTAGCGACTGTGACTTCCAAGTCATCCGCTTTAATCTCCCAAGCCACATAAGCACCGTTGGTAGCTGTCGCCTCAAAGGCCCTATTATGGATAAAGGGGGAAATAGAGTGCTTAATAGGATTGGCAACAACGGCAGCTAAACGTGTATAGCCATCAAGCTTCATCTAAAATCTCCCTGATTTTTTTCATGTTAGCTAGAGAAATCTGACCTGGTGCACTGGCCTCATCTAGACTAGCAAAAGACCAGCTAGAACCTGTCACATCCGCAGTGATACGAGAGACCTTGCCCACCTTACCCATAGAAATGGTTACATATTCCTGCTCAGGATTGAGGGTTTTAAAGCCTCGTGTATAGTTCATCAAGTCTAAGACATCCTGCTCCGTGTGAGCCATCACCGCAACCTTAACAAGTTTTGGATTCAGGCTCGTCAACTCTGATAAAATTTCCATCATGTTTTCAGGTGTTTCTTGGAAATTGTGGTAACTCAAAACGAGATTTGGGAAGTCCAGCATTTCCTCAAAAACATCCTTGTAGCTGTAGTACTCAAAATCAATATAGTCTGGTTGATAGAGTTGCGCCACTTCCTTGATTAGATGGATATATTCTTCTGAAGAAAGGTCGATTTCTCCCCCTTCAGAGCGAGTTCGCAGGGTGAAAACCAACTCACGACCTGCGAATTTTTCAAAAATAGCTGGAGCTACCTGCAAAATCGCTTCTTTAGGCAGATAGTCGGCACGCCATTCAATGATGTCGGCATCCAGGTACCTCGTGGCATCTAGAGCCTGAGCCTCCTCTAAACTTCTTGGCATTACTGAAACGATTAATTTCATTTACTAACCTTCATACTAATCACCTTGAGGTAATTACTACTTTCATCTTTTTTATTATAGGCGAAATCTGCTGGAAGACCGTATTTGTTTAAAATCTGGTAACTTCTTCCTGCAAAGCCTTTATCAATTTGTTCTGTAAATTTCTGACGGGAAACATTGGCAGCATTAGTACTAGCAATGATAATCCCTCCCGAATTTAAAATCTCAAGACTCTGGGAAATCAACTTGTGATAATCCTTGACCACAGAAAATGTTTGTTTTTTGTTCCGAGCAAAGCTAGGCGGATCTAGGACAATGACATCATAGGTCAAGCCTTTTCGTTTGGCATATTTGAAATATTCAAAGACATCCATGACTATAAAACGATGCTCGTCTGTGCTGATTCCATTTGCCTGAAAATGCGCTTGAGACAATTCTCGTGAACGTTTAGCTAGGTCAACAGAAGTTGTCTGACTTGCTCCTCCCATGGCCGCAGCTACTGAAAAGGCTGCTGTGTAGGAAAACATATTGAGCAAGGATTTACCCATAGCCAATCCATCCACTAAACTACCGCGAACTTCATGCTGATCGAGGAAAATCCCTGTCATCAAGCCATCTTTCATAAAGACTTGATACAGGACACCATTTTCCAAAACAGTGAAAAAGTCAGGTGCTTCTTGACCATAAACATGGGCAGATTCATAGTCTAATCCCTTAAAGCGGATCTTCTCATAGGTCCCTAAAACCTCAGGAAAAACCTGTCTAAAGGCTTCTGAAATGGTCTGACGAATCTGATAAACATAAGAGTTATACCATGAAAAGACAGCATAGTCGCCATAAAGGTCCACTGTCAGACCCCCAAAGCCATCTCCCTCTTGGTTGAAGAGACGAAAGGCAGTTGTCAAATCATCTTGATAATAGGCTTTTCTCTTTTCTTTGGCTTGTCTAAACAGCGTTTCAAAGAAAGCTTGATTAAAGGTCACCTTCTCTTTGCTGATAAACCAGCCCAAGCCCTTGTTTTGTTGGGAAAGGTAGGCAGTCCCAACAAAATTTCCATCTTGACTATGGACTTCCACTTCCTGATCCTTGAGATTGACATTCTCAAGATCGCTGGCTTCTAGTAAAACTAGACCTTTGGTAAGCTTTTTTTCAACCCGCTTACTGACTCTTATTCTATTCATAACTACCATTATATCAAATTTTTAGACAATTCTCAAAAAAGAAACTACCCTTGCTTTTTTACTCTTCTTTTAAAAAATGGTATACTAATACTAATTAAAAATTAGGAAGTATGTGTGTGAGAATTAATTTTAACAAAATCCAAAAAGCCATGGGTACCAGACTGGGTTTTGTCCTAACCCTTTTAATCCTCTATTGGCTCAAAACCTTATTAGCCTATACCGTTGATTTTAACTTAGATATTCAAGTAGGCAAATTGCAGGGAAATTACCTTGCCTTTATCGCCTTTTTCAACCCCCTTCCTTTGGGCCTCCTTCTACTAGCTCTAGCTCTCTATGCTCGGTCAACCAAGATTTTTTATAGTATTAGTATAGCTATTTATAGCCTTTTATTCATTTGGCTCTATTCCAATGTCTTTTACTATCGAGAATTTAGTGACTTTATCACGGCTAATAGCATGAAGGTTGTCAGCAAAGTTTCTGTTGGTACTGCGGAACTAGAGTTGCTGCGTCCTTGGGATTTTATCTATTTTATGGATTTCCCAGTACTGGCTTTTCTTTTCTTTAAAAAATTCATCCATTTGGATAGGAGACCTTTCAAATTTCGCTCGAGTGTTGCTATCACTGCTCTCTCAGCCTTGCTCTTTTCTGCTAACCTTTTCTTGGCCGAGATTGAACGTCCCGATCTCCTATCGCGAGGATTTTCTAATTATTACGTTGTCCGCGCCCTTAGTTTGCCAGCTTTTTTAGGCTATAGTGCCAACCAATCCTACAGTGCAAACAAGGAACGTGCCAAGGCTTCTGAGACCGACCTTCAACCTATTACAGATTATATTCAAGAACATGCTGCTAAGCCCAATCCAGACTATTTTGGCTTAGTCAAAGGGAAAAATGTAATCTACCTCCACTTGGAGAGTTTCCAGCAATTCCTGCTTGACTACAAACTCAACATAGATGGAACTGAACACGAAGTCACTCCCTTCCTTAATTCCCTCTACCATTCGCAATCAACCCTAGCCTTTTCTAATATCTTTAACCAAGTCAAGGCTGGTAAAACCTCAGATGCGGAAACTATGTTGGAAACTGGTCTGTTTGGACTTAACCAAGGTTCTTTCATGGTCAACTACGGTGGTACCAATACCCAGCAGGCAGCACCTTTTATCCTATCAAAAAACGGCTACCAATCAAGTGCTGTCTTTCACGGTAATATCGGGACCTTCTGGAATCGAAATACGACCTACAAACAATGGGGCTACCAATACTTCTTTGACGCATCCTACTTCACCAAGCAAGACAGTAGCAATTCTTTCCAATATGGTTTAAATGATAAAATCATGATGAAAGATTCTATCCAATATCTGGAGCATTTACAGCAGCCTTTTTATGCCAAGTATATCACGGTGTCCAATCACTATCCCTATGCTAGCAATCTGACTGGCGATGAGCTTGGTTTCCCCTTAGCCAAAACCAAAGATGAAACAATCAATGGCTACTTCCAAACAGCCAACTATCTGGACAGTGCCATCAAAGCCTTCTTTGACTATCTCAAAGAAAGTGGCCTCTATGAAAAATCCATCATCGTCATTTACGGAGACCATTATGGAATTTCCAACTCCCGCAATCCTGACCTGGCTCCCTTGATTGGCAAGACTTCTGAGAACTGGTCTAACTACGACAATGCCATGTTGCAACGAGTGCCTTTTATGGTAGTCATGCCTGGTTATGAAAAGGGGCAAATCATCAATACCTACGGTGGACAAATCGATATCTTACCGACTCTCGAACACCTCCTTGGTATTGAGTCCAATTCCTTCCTTCAAGTTGGACAAGACCTTCTGTCTCCAGATCATCAAGAAATCGTTGCCTTTCGAACTGCCAATTCCTTCGTCACACCAAAATATACTAGCTATGACGGACGAACCTACTATACTGAGAGCGGTCTTGAAATCAGCAATCTTGATGAACAAGCTCAGACTGAACTGGAAAGTGTTCGTCAGGCAGCCAGTCAACAACTGAAAATCAGCGACCAGATTCAAACTGGTGATTTGATACGTTTCTACCAAGCAGATCATCTTGGAACAGTTGATACAGAAAGTATTTCTTACCTCAATTCCTTACCAATTCTGCAAAAGATTGAACAGGAAAAAGGTAGTCAATCAACTAGTCTCTTTAGCCAACGACAAGGTAAAACCAGTACTGACCTTTTCAAGGCACCAAGTTACCAAGAACTCCACCCCGAGTCTGCCGAAACCGAATCAAAATCACAATAAAAATGCTCTTCCATCGTGGAGGAGCATTTCTTTTTATCAATGAAAATCAAAGAGCAAACTAGGAAGCTAGCCTCAGATTAACTGCGAGATTGTAGGTAGAGAGGTTGTATCAGCAATATATGTCTGTCAAATTTAGTGACAAATATAGTAGAAGAAAGGATGAAGAAATAAATCAGCTTCAGCAGATATATGGAAAATTTGATTCTATAGAGAAGCCTTTTGTTACAAACTCAATATACTATCAATAAATAATATTATAGAAGCAACAATAATTATAATTTCACCTATCTGCATAATCCTATTTCGAACTCTAAATATATGTTCTATCAAAAATACTTGAAAAAGACACATTATAGGAATTAATGTTTTTGAAATTGAAAAATATCCAAATAAATAAACTATAAACAACAATAATAGAACTATATTATATTTCTTATTCAAAACATTCCTCCCTATATATTTTTGATTACCAATCTTAATCATTTACAACTACATTCTAACAAACTATAAAAGCGTTTGTCGAATTGACTTTATCAATCAAGCGACCAACTATCTCATCTTTTTTCTATCTCTGCCAATATGCGTGACAGGTAGTAATGATAGCCAAAAATAGCAAGACCAAGCAAGAGGATAAGAGATCCTACTCCCAAGCTAATGGCAAGGATAGGTGAGAGAGACCGAACCAAGAATAAGCTCCCAATTACAAGGGCCATCAGGATTGCAATATAAATAAACAGTAAAACTATTGCTACTATACGATTTGAACGATTCACTAGGTCAGTAATGCTACTCCAATTGGTTGACAGATTTTTCACATCCTTAAAATAATGGTGACAAGAAAGGATGACACTGGCAAGGGTCCAGACTGCAAGAAGGTAAATCATCGAAAGGATGGGCAAGCCTAAATATAGAGAAAGGCCAAGTAAAATCAGAACTGGTAAAAAAGACTGGACAGCAAATATAATCCAAAATTTCACTTTCACATAACGAGCAAAGTCAAAGGGTAAACTCTTAAGAAAATCAACATTTTCCCTCTCCAAGGACAAGGCAATTGAATGCAGGCTGGTGATATTGTTATTGACAACTGCTATAAAGAGAGCTATAAAAAACAAGGGTAACCAGTATGGAGGATGAATGTCTGGAACTATCTGAGAATCTCGAATTTTGGAAATCAGACCGATCATCATGAGATAAGGAAGAAAGGCACTTGTAAAAAGTACTGTAATTACGCCAGTTTCCTGTCCCAAGAGGGTGAGGTGGTAGCGTAAAACCATACGGAAAAAGCCCTTTTTATTAGTAGTTGAAATTCTCTCCTTATTGCGACGTTCTTTCTTGACCTTCTCCTCACTGTTAAGCAGAATCACGTCATAAAAATGAGGAAAAACCTTCTTTTTGGTCAGGTAAAGCAAGAAAACAGTTAAAGCTATCCAAGCGAGCAGACCCAGTATGGCTTCTGTCGAAAAAGGCTGCACTGCTATTTTGTAAAAGATATGAATAGGATAAAGGAGAAATGGAATGTCTCTAACTTTGTCAACAATACTTCCAAAAGTCGACTGTAGAAAGAGGACAAATATTAAAGGTATGAGAACCCCTATCCCAATCATCACATTGGCAAAAATAGACTGATACTTTCTGAAGACCGTAGTCTGAGCCAAGAAATGTACTGCCACTACCATCACTAAAGTAACAGAGACAAATAATAAGGCCAAGGACAGCAGCATCAAAGGCAAGCCCAGCCAAAGAGAAGGAGTTAGCCTAATATAGAGGACTAGAAAATAAGCTAGGATTGGTACAATTCCAGCTAGAGCTGGCAAGAGAACAGACAGTCCTTTAGCAATTATAATCTCTGATTCTTTAAAGGCATAGGGCCTATACGATACCAAATCCTTACTCTCATAAAAGACATTGTAAAATGCAGTGAAAGAAGTTGAAAAGGCAAGCACCAGTAAAATAGCAACCATGCTACTAAAAAAACTTGGTATTTCCTCAAAAGGAAAACGAAAGGCTATATTTATAAACATGATGAGCATCAAGAGACTGGAAAAAATGTAAGAACTTAGGACTCTAGCGGAAACATTTACTTTTTTTCCAGGATTTTTAGCTTGCTTCTTTCGTAGGTTAGCCAGATTAGCTTCTTGAGATGAATAGAGGATATTGATATCAACTAATTTTTTAATGACCTTGAGACGCATCTGAAACCTCCTCTTTTCTACCAGCAAGACTAAGGTAGATACTTTCCAAAGACTGGTCTGGATGGTCTTTTCTCAAGTCCTCTACGCTACCACAATAAATCAAATGCCCCTTTTTCAAAATGGCAATCCGATCACAGACTTGCTCGGCTACCTCTAGGACATGGGTTGAAAACAAGACTGTCTTGCCTTTTTGTGCATGTTCCTTCATCATCTGCTTCAAATCAAAGGCAGCCTGGGGATCCAAACCAGTCAAGGGTTCATCCAAAACCCAAATATCAGGATCAGACAAGAGTGCCCCAATGACAAAGACTTTCTGACGCATTCCGTGAGAAAGGGTTTCAATAACCTGATAGCGGTTTTCAGCAAAATCAAAAACGTTCAATAACCTAGCTAGACTAGCTTCCAAATCAGAGCTAGTTAGATCATAGGATGAAGCAATCAATTCCCAAAATTCATTGGCCGTTAAACGCAAAAATAAATCAGGCGAGTCTGCAACATAGCCAATCTTTCGTTTGATCTCCAAGCGATTTTCCGATAAATCCTGACCATCTACCAAAATACGACCACTGCTGGGTGAAATAATACTGACTAAGGATTTTATGGTAGTCGATTTCCCAGCACCATTATGGCCAATCAAGCCCATAATCTCCCCATTTTCAATCTGCAAATTGAGATTGCTCAAAGCCTCTTTATCACCATACAACTTACTAACATTTTGAAATTCAATCATGGGATGACTCCTATCTTTATCTATATTACATACTATTATACTAGCACTTTGATACAAAAAAATCAACACTTTATTTTAAGTAGTTAAAATAGATTTCTTCTATCTTACGCAAACGTTTGAGCTAACCAATACTTTATGATAGAATAAAGAACAAGATTGACAAGTAAGAGGAAACATCATGCAAAATCAAACACTCATGCAATACTTTGAATGGTATCTGCCCCACGACGGTCAGCACTGGACGCATCTATCTGAAGATGCTCAACACCTAGCCAATCTCGGTATCAGCCATGTCTGGATGCCACCAGCTTTTAAGGCGACCAATGAAAAAGATGTCGGCTATGGGGTCTATGACTTATTCGACCTAGGCGAGTTTAACCAAAAAGGAACTGTCCGCACCAAGTATGGTTTTAAAGAAGACTATCTTCAAGCCATTCAAGCCCTAAAAGCACAGGGAATCCAACCAATGGCCGATGTGGTGCTCAATCACAAGGCTGCGGCCGATCACATGGAAGCCTTTCAAGTTATTGAAGTAGATCCTGTAGACCGTACAGTTGAACTTGGAGAACCCTTCACCATCAATGGCTGGACTAGCTTTACCTTTGATGGTCGCCAAGATACCTACAATGACTTTCACTGGCACTGGTACCACTTCACCGGTACAGACTACGATGCCAAACGCCGCAAGTCTGGGATTTATCTGATTCAAGGAGACAACAAGGGCTGGGCCAACGAGGAATTGGTCGATAACGAAAACGGAAACTACGACTACCTCATGTATGCTGATCTAGACTTTAAACATCCTGAAGTCATACAAAACATCTATGACTGGGCTGATTGGTTCATGGAGACAACTGGTGTAGCTGGTTTCCGCTTGGATGCCGTTAAGCACATTGACTCTTTCTTCATGAGCAATTTCATCCGAGATATGAAGGAAAAATACGGTGAGGATTTCTACGTTTTTGGTGAATTTTGGAATCCAGATAAGGAAGCCAATCTGGACTATCTTGAAAAAACGGAAGAACGCTTTGACCTTGTTGATGTTCGTCTCCACCAGAATCTATTTGAAGCCAGTCAAGCTGGCGCAAACTATGACCTTCGTGGTATTTTCACAGATAGCTTGGTTGAACTCAAACCTGACAAGGCTGTAACCTTTGTCGACAACCACGATACTCAACGTGGTCAGGCTCTTGAGTCTACTGTTGAAGAATGGTTCAAACCAGCAGCCTATGCTCTCATTCTATTACGCCAAGACGGCCTTCCATGTGTTTTTTACGGAGACTACTATGGGATTTCAGGGCAGTATGCTCAACAAGATTTCAAAGAAGTTCTTGACTGCCTCCTAGTCATCCGAAAAGATTTGGCCTATGGAGAACAAAATGACTACTTTGATGATGCTAACTGTATCGGTTGGGTACGCTCAGGTGCTGAAAATCAATCCCCAATCGCAGTATTGATTTCAAATGACCAAGAAAACAGCAAATCAATGTTTGTCGGCCAAGAATGGGCTAACCAAACCTTTGTAGACTTACTTGGCAACCACCAAGGTCAAGTTACAATCAATGAGGAAGGTTATGGACAATTCCCAGTCTCAGCAAGATCTGTAAGTGTCTGGGCAGCCAATACTATCTAATAGCTTATAATCATCAAGCCAGATCCAAGCGGATTTGGCTTTTTTGCATTCACAAAAAGACCTACCCAAGTGGATAGATCTTTACTTGATTACAATTTACCTGCTACGGCATCCAAGAGTTCTTGGATCTTAGCTTGGTTGCTTCCTCCTGCCATGGCCATGTCTGGTTTACCACCACCACGTCCATCGACGATTGGTGCCAATTCTTTGACAAGGTTTCCTGCATGAAGGTCTTTTGTCTTGCTTGCTACAAGGACATTGACTTTGTCACCGATAGCAGCAACAAGGACAAGAAGATCAGAGTAATCTTTTTGTTTCCAGTTATCTGCAAAAGTACGAAGGGCACCAGCGTCAGATACAGATACTTGGCTAGCGATATAACGGTGACCATTGACTTCCTTCACATCCTTGAAGATATCGCCCGCAGCTGCAGCTGCGGCTTTTTCTTTCAACTCAGCATTTTCTTTTTGCAATTGACGAAGTTGTTCTTGAAGTCCTTCTACCTTGTGAGGTACTTCTTTAAGTTGAGGTGCTTTCAAGGTTGCTGCGACAGCTTTAAGAGCATCTTCTTGTTCGCGGTAGGCTTCAAAGGCTTCCTTACCAGTCACTGCTAAAATACGGCGAGTTCCTGATCCGATACCTTCTTCTTTGACAATCTTGAAGAGTCCAATCTCAGAAGTGTTGCCAACGTGGGTACCACCACAAAGCTCGATAGAGTAGTCACCGATAGTAACAACACGGACTTCCTTACCGTATTTCTCACCAAAGAGAGCCATAGCTCCCATTTCCTTGGCAGTGTCAATATCCGTTTCAACTGTCTTCACTTCAAGAGCTTCCCAGATTTTCTCATTGACTTGCTGTTCAATCGCACGCAATTCTTCAGCAGTCACAGCTTGGAAGTGGGTAAAGTCAAAGCGAAGGAATTCAACTTCGTTAAGAGATCCTGCTTGTGTTGCGTGGTTTCCAAGGATATTGTGAAGGGCAGCATGAAGCAAGTGAGTCGCAGTGTGGTTTTTCATGACACGGTGACGACGATTTGTATCAATTGCCAAGGTATATTCTTGGTTCAAGGCAAGCGGTGCAAGTACTTCAACTGTATGAAGAGCTTGTCCGTTTGGAGCTTTTTGAACATTGGTCACAGTAGCCACGACCGAACCAGACTCATCCAAGATTTGTCCATGGTCAGCTACCTGTCCACCCATTTCAGCGTAGAATGGCGTTTCCGCAAAGATAAGAGAGGCAGTTCCTTCTGATACAGCTTCTACTTCTGCATTGTCAGCCACGATAGCCACCAATTTAGAAGACAATTGGCTAGCATTGTAGTTGAAGACACTTTCTACAGTGATGTTTTGAAGGGTTTCATTTTGCATCCCCATTGAGCCACCCTTGACAGCTGACGCACGCGCGCGTTCTTGCTGTTCTTTCATGGCTGCTTCAAAACCTTCACGGTCTACAGTCATACCAGCCTCTTCAGCGATTTCTTCAGTTAATTCAACTGGGAATCCATAAGTGTCATAAAGTTTGAATACATCTGAACCAGCAATGACAGATTGACCTTTTTCTTTCAAGTCAGCTACAATGCCTTGGGCAAAGTGCTGACCTGAGTGAAGAGTACGGGCAAATGACTCCTCCTCGCTCTTAACGATTTTTTCAATAAAGTCACGTTTTTCAAGCACTTCTGGGTAGTAACTTTCCATGATTTTTCCAACAGTTGGAACAAGTTTATAAAGGAAAGGTTCGTTGATTCCCAATTTTTGACCATGCATCGAAGCACGACGGAGAAGACGACGAAGGACATAACCACGACCTTCATTTCCTGGAAGGGCACCATCACCGATGGCAAATGAAAGTGAACGGATGTGGTCTGCGATAACCTTAAAGCTCATGTTATCGCCATCTTGGTCATAAACCTTACCAGACAATTTCTCCACTTCACGAATGATTGGCATGAAGAGGTCTGTTTCAAAGTTGGTCTTAGCCCCTTGGATAACTGCCACCAAACGCTCCAAACCAGCGCCCGTATCAATGTTCTTGTGTGGCAATTCCTTGTATTCGCTACGAGGAACAGCAGGGTCTGCGTTAAATTGTGACAAAACGATGTTCCAGATTTCGATGTAACGGTCGTTTTCGATATCTTCTGCAAGAAGACGAATACCGATATTTTCTGGGTCAAAGGCTTCTCCACGGTCAAAGAAGATTTCTGTATCAGGTCCAGAAGGTCCCGCACCGATTTCCCAGAAGTTATCCTCGATCGGAATCAAATGACTTGGATCCACTCCCACTTCAATCCAGCGGTTGTAAGAATCTTTATCATCTGGATAGTAAGTCATGTAAAGTTTTTCAGCTGGGAAGTCAAACCACTCAGGGCTTGTCAAAAGCTCATAAGCCCAAGTGATCGCTTCGTCACGGAAGTAATCCCCGATAGAGAAGTTCCCCAACATTTCAAACATGGTATGGTGACGTGCAGTCTTCCCTACGTTCTCAATATCGTTGGTACGGATAGCCTTTTGAGCATTGGTAATACGTGGATTTTCAGGGATAATAGTTCCGTCAAAGTATTTCTTAAGGGTTGCTACCCCAGAGTTGATCCACAAAAGAGTTGGGTCATTTACAGGAACCAAGCTCACTGATGGTTCTACTGAGTGACCTTTGGTCGCCCAGAAATCAAGCCACATTTGGCGTACTTGTGCACTAGATAGTTGTTTCATATTGTCTCCTTATTTACTTATTAATGTGATTGGCTTTCCAGCATTTCCACATAGTCAATGGCGACACAGAGAGAAATGACTAGGTCTGCATAAGCATCCTCAAGAACCGTTACGTTATAGGTAGAGGTCAGATGGAAGAGTTCCTTCTTAATTTCCGCAATCAGCTGATCACGATCATCCAGCAATTTGAAATCCAAATCCCAGATATTGCCCTCGATACGAAGACCCAGATTATCAAACTCATACTTATCTCGCCAGAAGGTCAACTTCTTACGAATGACAAAACTCGAGCCATCCCGAAGCTGAATTTCAAAACGAGGTAGCAAGGTCAAGATTTCTTTACTGATCTGACTGACCTGTTCACCATAGGCATCATAGATGGTAAAAGTTTTGGGAATTTGGAAAAATGATCCCTCCACCTGATAGGCGATTTCTCCTATGTCATCCTTGATAGCGAAGCGTTCGCCTCCAAGACGAAACTTTTGTTTGACAAGAAATGTTTTCATCAACACCTCCAAAAATCAAAAGACAAGCTCATATCACGAAGGGCGAAAAACCGCGGTACCACCTTCATTCAATGAACTTGTCATTCTCTTGTTCTTATGCAATTGTATGATTGAGTAGCATGACTTCCTAGCTTAGATGGCTCGCAGCACCGCCATTTCTCTGGACTAAGACAAGTGAAAATCAATTCTCAACTTTCTTATTATAACGTTTTTTTAAGCTTGCGTCAACTGGAAATCATCTCCATTGAATCAGACCAATTCCCTACATCTCAGATTACTTTTTCAGAATATACTTTTTCTTACTGCCATTTTTCTTTTTATCCCAACTTTTATCCCAAGTTTTCGAATTACTAAAGATAGCTACACAAATATTTGCAAATATAAAGACTCAGTTGTTAGGTATTGTCGATCCAAACCATCCTTTAGATAGAATAGTATATATGTTTGCTGAACAGTCAACAAGGCTGGCCAAAAAAATTTTTTGAAAAAAGTAGATATTTTCATTATTTGTTACCGCTTTCTGTAAGGTTAAGCTTAGTATACTACTAGGCAAGCAAATAAGCAACTATCATAGAAAAACATACAGTTACAAAAATTGCCTTTTATTTTAAAAACACCCCATGGTGTGAACCATGAAGTGTTCTAAATGCTGTATTGTAACTGGTTCTTAACGTTTTGAAAACTGGTTAACTTTACGAGCTTTCTTAAGACCTAGTTTGATAGATAAGGATTTTACTACATTTCAAGATCCCTCTATAAAAGGAATTTGAGAAATTCTATACTTAAAAATTTTTTAAAGTTGTACTATATTTGATTGGAGAGGGAAAATATATATTCTATAATTCATTATCCTCTTTTAAATAATAATTACCGTTTCTCACTATATTATTTAATAAGGTAAATATAGTCTAATTTTTGAAGTCTAATTTTTGACAATTTGAAATAATTTCTTCCCAATTATTTGATGATTTAATGATTTTACATATTTCTGTGTATTTAAGTTTTGTTTTAAATTCACTAAGGGTAATATTTGAATTTTGTCTCATTGTTTCCCAATACTTATCAGCTCCAAGTAAATCTTTATTTATTCCTTTTTTAAGAAATAATTCATCTTCAGCTTTAACTATATAATTATAAACATCTTTTAATACTTCTTCTGGTATTTGAACAATCTCCGCAATCCATAACATCAATTGAGGACATCGAATTCCACTTAAATCGCAGTCTTTAATGAACTCCTTTTCTATCTTGTCTTTTGCTTTGCTAAATTTATATTCAAAATACGCTTCTGTGAGATGAAATCTTTGTGACGGATTAGATACATTTCCATGTTTAAAATATCCTTCAGCATTTTGGCCATATCCCATAAATGATAATTTATCCGCTAAAAATTCACATTCATTAACATCACTGAAATTAATTAGAGAATCTGAAATATGCTTAAAATTCTTATTGATTATTGTTTGAAATTCTTTTTGGTTCAATTTTTCTCATTCCTTATCCTGTATTGTTTTCTATATTGTCAATACCTCTTATCTTTTCTGTTTCTTCATTATCTCATCAAAAATTATACCACTCAGCCATTTACTGAAATCAGAATTATTTGTCCATTCCCCAAATAATTGCATATTATCCCACATGATTATTCCAAAGACATCACTTAATGCTGTTTCATACTCCCGTTTAATATTTTCTAAATCTGAATTTTTTAAAGCATTTCTAAACTTATCATTTTTCATAACCATATCTGGTAACTCTTTAATTTGACGAGCGACATTGTCCTTATCTTTCCATTTGATATTACCATAGACATCATTAAAAGTCGTAATGATATTTTCAAGTGAATCTAGTTCTAATTCTCCTTTTCTTCCTGTACCAATACCTAATCCTTCAACAATTCCATCTTCATCCTCTAAAATGATAGCCATTGTTTTTTTCTTTTCCAAACGGTAGCTTTCCAAGTCAATAGAATCCAAGATCCCCTGTGAAAAATCCTTATCTTTAGGTGTCGGTAGCCGATGGATTAACTGCTCAAAGAAAATGACTCTCTTTTCCCATTCCACTTGACCAATCGGAAGAATAGAAGCTATAAAATTATAGGTTCTAATGAAAGATTTAACTCCACTCTTAAACACTACTTGCTCTTCCTCAGTTAATGCGACATAACGTTCAACAACCCTATCAATGATATGATCAAGCTTACTTCTTGAACTATTTTCTATAAAAAGTTCTACTACTGTATCTACTTCATTCTCTTCATAAACATACATTCCATCAAGTATACCTAACAGATTATTAAGTTTATTTGGATCTGTTTCTTCTTCCAATTTTGTTTCACGAAAATAAGGTTGAAAGGCTTCTTGAATATGTTCTGGTTTGTTTGCAAAGTCAATCACACATGTATCAATTTTATATTTAGCACTTCTATTCAGACGAGATAATGTTTGAACAGCCTTGACGTCATTTAACACCTTGTCAACATACATAGTATGAAGAAGTGGCTCATCATATCCTGTTTGATATTTATCTGCAGCAATCAAAAATTTATATTTATCTTCTTTGAATCGTTCTGGTGTTTCTTTATCTGAAAATCCATTCAGGCTTGTTTCTGTAACGACCTTACCTTTGTACTCTTTTTCTCCTGAAAAAGCAATTACTGCCTCAAAACCAGTATTCGAACGTTTCAATATATCGCTAATAATAGTATAGTACTCAATAGCACGAAGAATACTCTGCGTTATAATCATCGCTTTTGCTTTCCCATTTATTTTTGGAGCAACCGTAGTCAGAAAATGTTTGACCATTACTTCTGCTTTTTCTCGAATTGGAAACTCTTGTCCCTCAACATAGTTTCGGATTTTATATTGAGATTTCTTTTTATCAAAATCAGGATTGCTCTCTATAGTTTTATAGACCTTATAATAGTTTTCATAATGCGTATAGTTCTTTAAAACATCTAAGATAAAACCTTCTTCAATCGCTTGTTTCATAGAGTAGAGGTCAAAGACACTGCCAAACATTTCAATTGTTTTAGCTTTTGGAGTTGCTGTAAAGGCAAAGAAACTCGCATTCTCAGGCATTTTTCTTGCTTCAATGAGTTCATTCAAATGATCTTCCATATCTTTATCATCTGTCGAAAGACCTCCTGAGACTGCCATATTGAGAGAAGCAGCAGCTTTACCACTTTGAGAAGAATGAGCTTCATCAATGATAATCGCAAAGTTTCTTCCTTGTAAGTCTGTTCCAATCTTTTCTAGGAGATAAGGAAACTTTTGTACAGTAGTAATAATGATTTTTTTACCATCCGTCAATAAGTTTTTCAAATCTGTCGATGAATTCGCATGACCAACAATACTCTTCTCATCAATAAACTTACGAATATTCGCTTCAATTTGCTTATCCAAGTTCAATCGGTCTGTCACAACAATCACAGAATCAAAAGCCTTCTTATCATTGTAGCTCACTTCTACAAGACGATAAGCAAGCCATGTGATGGAATTACTCTTTCCGCTACCAGCACTATGTTGAATTAAATAACGATTCCCAACACCATGTTCTTTCACATCTTCTACCAAACGAGTTACCGCCCGATACTGATGATAACGTGGAAAAATTAGCGTCTCAGTATGTTTAACTTTATCCACTGAAATATAAGCGAAATCACGAATGAGACTGGTCAATGTCTCTTTCTTCAAGAACTCTTTCCAAAGATAGTCTGTCATAGTCCCTGATGGATTGATAGGATTCCCAGATCCTCCAGTTTCTGTTCCCTTATTAAAAGGCATGAAACGAGTATTTTTGCCATCTATCCTAGTCGTAAAGCTGATGAAATTCTCATCAACTGCAAAATGAGCCATACATCGTTTAAAGGTAAATAATGTTTCCTTAGCATCACGGTCATTCTTGTATTGTTCTTCAGCGTCTTTATATGTCCACCCTGAGCTAGAGGCACGACTCTTAAGCTCCATTGTCATAATTGGCAAACCATTGATCATAATCGCTAGATCCAACTCCAACCCTCGATTCTTGTCAGAATAAGTCAGTTGGTTAGTAACGGCAAAAATATTAGTTTTAAACTCTTCGTATGAGCTTGGTCTCTTAGGGTCTAACGCATGGTAAAAGATAATCGTCCCTGATGAAGGGTAACACTTAATTCCATTTTTAAGGACAGATACAATTCCTTCCTTACGAATTTTATAATCGAGTTGCTTGAAAAACTTATTCTTACCTGCTGGTGTATCAAGGGATAAAAGCTCATATTCACTCGGCTGTGACTGATGAATAAACTCTAAAAGTCTCACTTCATCAAATGCATACTGCCGATTATAGGCACCTTTCATCTCATTATTATCAATATAGATATACCCGTTCTTCTCCACAAGATATTCAATGATATTGGTTTCTAACTCTTCTTCCATTTTTGTATCCCGAATTCCCATAAAAAGTACCTCCTATTCTTTTATTTTTTCTTCATCAGTTGAGATATCAATGTCTACTTTTTCATAAGATGGAATAACAACGTTACGGACATCTATCTTACCAGTCACGACTTCTGAAATGAGAGAGTATTTGAAGCTATTCAATTCTCCAATAATTGAATTACAGATATTGATGTTTCTTTTAACTATGCTTAACTTCTTTTCAATTCTCTCGACAATTTTCTTTTGTTCATTTAATGACACTACTGGAATTTTAATAGATTTCAAATCATTACTTTTAAATCTATATACTTTTATACCAGTTGATGCCTTTTTAAGTGATAAGGCATCTTTTTTTAAGCAATAGAACAAATACTTGGGGTCAATTCCTTCCTTAGGTTTTATAAGTAATTGCTCTCCACCAATTAGACCTTTTTCATCTCTATCATAGAATGCAAAATGCCCTAAATCTTCAATAGTTTCGGACGTATAAACTGCAATAATATCATTTCTATCAACTATTTGAGACGATTTATAAAATTCATCATTTACGTAAAAATTATAATTGTTATCTATAGTGTCAACTTTATACACCTTCCCATACTGTAATGCTACATATGTGCCCTTAGATAACAAATCATCTTTTGTAAAAGTTGAATTACCTCTAACTATATCTACATACTTCCTAATACTTTCTTCTTGCATATTTGAAGAGTTAAAAGAGATTATCTTTTCAAAAAGTCGATTAAGTTTTTCTATCTTCTCCTTCTCCACAGCAATCAATCGATCAATCTCATTTATTTTCCAGTCCAGATAGGTAGCAATTTGTTTCTGTTCTATTAGGGGAGGAAGAATCACTTTTTCATATTTTAACATCTGCATTGGCACTCGAAGCCTATGGTCTAAAATTCCCTTTCCCAGCACTCTAAAAGATTCATAGAAAGGTTTAACTTGAAATAAATAGTTCAGATAGTCTATATTATGCTCACTTTCATTTATCAAGCACAAAACATAATAAACCTGACTTAATACACCTTTATATTTTGACTTACCTAATGATCCAATCATCATGTTCATCGAATTAAGAACCATATCATTAGGATAGACAATCTTATAATTTTCAATATTTTCTGAAGCCTTATTACCAACACTGCCTTTTTCTGTATAAGGTATAACTCCTCTGTTCTTTATAACAGACAAAATAAACTGAATGTCTCCTTTTTGATTTTTTTCTTTTCTCTCTTCAAAAACATGGGAAATAGGACTGACTTCCCAATGTTCAGGAACTTCTTCCAGCCAGGGCAGGTCAACTTTCTTATACCGTTCGTACCTATTCATACAACCCCTCCAAAACGCTTGCCATCATGCCATCTGATTGTTTTTCTAACTCTTTGATTCGAGCAACAATGGTTTCGACGCTTTCTAATTGTTTTGGCTTGTAGAAGTACTTGGTGAAGTTTATCTCATAACCAATTTGTGTCTTTTCCGTATTGACAAAAGCATCTGGATGATATGGTAGCACTTCTTGGGCGATAAAGGCATCGATACCCCCTTTATAAGTCATCGGTATGTTTTCTGTATCAGTTAAATTTGTATCAATGATGACATGACCTTTACTATCTGTTTGCAACTCTGCATTTTCATCTATAACAATGATATTATCCAGCATACCCGTTGAAATTGCCTTTGTTAAGCTAGCACCTTTGATATTATACGCTTTAAGGGCTTTATTAAATTTCTTCACAAATGTTGAAAAATCAAGGTAGAGTTCCTCTTGCCCAAAAGATTTTAATACAGCCAAGTAGGCTTTGATGTTCTCAGTTTTTTTGAGTTCTGAAAGAGCACCTTTCGTGTCTTTAAGTCCACTATTGGATAATTTAGCTTTATCAAGGTTTCCTTCTAAGGCACCGACTGCTATTAATGTCGCTTCTAATTGTTGAAGATTAGTTTGATTGCAAAGAATAGCTTGTCTAAGTGGGCGTTCCACTGTCACCTTATAGTAACCAAAGTCTTCGTTATTGAATATTTTTGAATACTCGTTTTCTTGAAAATTGAGGTATTCATCAAGAATGAACTGACGATTCTCTTCTGAAAGTTCACAGTTTTTCTTACCAAGATTCTTCCGTAAGGAAGTCTTAATACTGCTAGCATCTATTAATTGGATTTTTCCTTTACGCTTTTCTTCTTTACGATTGCTGAGAATCCAGATATGTGTTGTAATTGGTGTGTTATAGAATATGTTCTCTGGTAACTGAATAATAGCTTCGATAAGATCTTCTTCAATCATATAGCGACGGGCATTACTCGCCCCACTACCTGCATCACCTGTAAAAAGGGCTGAACCATTATGTACTTCGAGAATGCGAGATCCTAATGCTGTCTCTTTCATCTTAGCGATATTATTCAATAAGAATAGCAACTGTCCATCACTGACGTCTGGAAGCATACGGAAGTCTTCTTGTTCTTTGTAAGATTTGACAAAACGTGAATCCATCACACTTTTTTTAGCTTTATCATCTGTCCCTCCACCCAAGATAGTGAGATCTGTTTTCCAGTTCTTCCCATATGGTGGATTTGATAGCATAAAGTCAAAGTGCTCACCCGAAGTTTGATCATAAGATAGAGTTGAACCATAGAAAACTTTGTTTGCATTGGTGTCCCCACCCTTGATTAGCAAGTCGGCTTTAGAGATAGCATAAGTTTCTGGATTGACCTCTTGTCCATATATGTGAATCGATAGAGACTTACCAGTTTCTTGAGCAAAAGTCTGAAGTTTTTCTTCTGCTACTGTAGCCATCCCAAGTGTTCCACAAGCTCCATCATAGATAGAATATGTCCCATCCTTCAACTTATCAAGAATCGGCACAACAGCGATATCAGCCATCAATTCAATAACATCACGAGGAGTGAAGTGTTCTCCTGCTTCCTCATTATTTTCCTCGTTAAACTTACGAATTAACTCTTCGAAAAGTGTTCCCATAGCATGGTTATCTAAACCTTTTTTTATCACTTCACCTTGTGAATTCACCTCATCATAAGGGCTAAGATTTAACTCTGATGATGTAAATTTTTCAATTACAGAACCTAAGATACCCGCTTCCGTCATCTTAGTTACTTGATTATTGAAATCAAACTTTTGTAAGATTTCCTTTACGTTTTCTGAGAACCCATTCAAATATTCTTCAAAATTCTTCTTAAGATTTTGACGGTTTATTTCGTGTTTTAAATCTTTCAGCTGAAATTGTGATGTGTTGTAGAATGACAAGTTCACGGCTGTTGCCAATGCTTTTTCAACATTCCACCCTTCTTGCTCTGCTGTCTCTTTAACTTTCATAATATTCGCTTTTTCTTTTTCGATAATAGTATCAAAGCGGCGAATAACAGTCATGGGAAGAATAACATCTCGGTATTTTCCTCGAACGTATACATCTCTCAAACAATCATCTGCAACAGACCAGATGAAACTAACAAGTTTATTGTACTCCAATGCATTATATGAACTATCCATTTAATTATCCTCCAAATTAAATTTTTCAATCGTAATGATATTTCCAATATCACTGTCTAGTTCCCTACAAATTTTTCCAATAACTACTAGAGAAACAGCTTCCCCTTTTACCATTTTTGAAATAGTTGTTGGTGAGATTCTAGTTTTAGCCATTAGATACCTCCAAGAAACGCAAAAAGCCTACTGGATTTTCAGTAGGTTTCAGTCTATATTTTTTGCATTTTTTTATTAGGTTATATATATATATATATATATATATGCATTTGCGTAGTCTGGCTCATTTTGAACTCCTTTAGAATTAAATTTTCAGAGATGCTATAAACAATTCTAATAACTCTCAACCTAAAACTATTATACCATGATTTCTATTTTTTCTAAAAAACGAACCAGCTTGACTGATTCGTTTCGTGACTGCTAACTGCTACTTCCGATACATTTTAAACTGTAGGAAGAGATCGCTATATTTTCCTGTCCATTTATGGTCAAATTTCTCATAAACTTCTAGGTGTTTCATGGTTTCAGCATCAGGATAGAAGGCTTTGTCTTCTTTTTTCTCCTCTGGGAGCAGTTCCTTAGCTGGTAGGTTTGGTGTTGAATAGCCGACATACTCTGCATTTTTAAGGGCATTTTCGGGTTTCAACATAAAGTTGATAAAGGCATAGGCGGCATCTTGGTTTTTCACTGTTTTGGGAATGACCATATTGTCAAACCAAAGGTTGCTGGCCTCGGTCGGAACCACATAGCGTAGATTTTCATTTTTTTCTAGCATTTGGCTGGCTTCACCAGAGAAGGTCACACCGATCGCAGCATTATTCTGAATCATGTAACCCTTCATCTCGTCTGCAACGATAGCCTTGATATTTGGAGTCAGTTTGTAGAGTTTGTCTACTGTCTCTTCTAACTGCTGGGTATCCTTGGAGTTAAGGCTGTAGCCAAGGGAATTGAGCCCCAGACCCAGCACCTCACGCGCCCCATCAAAGAGCATGATTGAGTTCTTATACTCTGGTTTCCAAAGATCATCCCAATGCTCAGGTGTTTCATCTACCATGGTTTCATTGTAAACAATTCCCAAAGTCCCCCAAAAATAAGGAATGGAGAATTTATTTCCTTTGTCAAAAGACTGGTTGAGAAACTCTGGTCCGATATTTTCAAGCCCTTCAAGTTTTGAATAATCAAGCGGTACCAAGAGGTCTTCGTCCTTCATCTTGTTAATCATGTACTCACTTGGGATAGCAATGTCATAGGTCGTTCCACCCTGCTTGATTTTGGTATACATGGCTTCGTTGGAGTCAAAGGTCTCGTACTGGACTTGGATGCCTGTTTCTTCTGTGAACTGAGTCAAGAGTTCAGGATCGATATAGTCTCCCCAGTTGTAGATAACCAGTTTTTGACTATCTCGGCTATTGATTTTACTATCTAAATGCGTCGCAATTCCCCATAAGACGAGGATAATGACTGCAATTCCTGCTAAAAATGAATAGAGTTTTTTCATGCTTGCTCCTCCTTCTCACGTGAGATAAAGTAATATCCAACAACTAGGATAATACTAAAGAGAAAGACGAGGGCAGACAGAGCGTTGATTTCTAGCGAAATCCCCTTACGAGCACGAGAGTAAATCTCGACTGACAGGGTTGAAAAGCCATTTCCCGTTACAAAGAAGGTCACGGCAAAGTCATCTAGCGAATAAGTGAAGGCCATGAAATAACCTGCAATGATAGACGGAGTCAGGTAAGGAAGCATGATTTCCTTAAACATCTGAAATTGACTGGCACCAAGGTCATAGGCCGCATGAATCATGTCACCGTTCATTTCCTTAAGACGAGGCAAGACCATCAAGACCACGATAGGAATGGAGAAGGCCACGTGACTAGATAGAACGGTCAAAAAGCCAAGTGAAAACTTAAGTTGGGTAAAGAGAATCAAGAAGCTGGCACCAATCATAACATCAGGCGCAACCATGAGGATATTATTGAGAGATAGAAAGGCTTCTTGATATTTCTTACGAGACTGATAGATATAGATAGCTCCAAAAGTCCCGATAATGGTCGCTATCAAGGCTGACAGAAAGGCCAAGAAAAAGGTCTGAGTCACAATTAACATAAGGCGACCATCGCCAAACATAGTTTTAAAATGGCTCAGGCTAAAGCCTGTAAAGCTATTCATGTCATTGCCTGCATTAAAGGCATAGCCAATCAAGTAAAAGATTGGCAGGTAGAGGACAAGAAAGACCAGTCCCAGATATAGATTGGCAAATTTTTTCATCGTTCTCTCCTTTCCTTGGTCACCCACATGGTGATGAACATGGTCAAGATGAGAATCACGCCGATGGTAGAACCCATACCGTAGTTGTCATTGGTTAGGAAATTCTGCTCAATAGCTGTACCTAGTGTGATAACGCGGTTCCCACCAATCAAACGGGTCAGCATGAAGAGACTCAAACTTGGAATAAAGACCGACTGAACTCCACTTCTCACACCGTTCATAGACAGAGGGAAGATAACATGGCGGAAAGTTTCCCACTTGGTCGCACCTAGGTCATAGCTGGCATTGATGAGATTGTTATCCATATCGTCCAAGACATTGAAGATTGGCAAAATCATAAAGGGAAGCTCGATGTAGCTTGCGACAAAGATAAAGGAGAAATCCGTAAAGAGCAACTGTTGTGAACCAATTCCGATGAATTCCAAAAATTGGTTAATTGAGCTATTCTGACCAAAAATCCCAATAAAGGCATAGGCTTTAAGGAGCAAATTGATCCAAGTTGGCAAAATAATCAGCATGAGCCAGAGTTGACGGTGCTTAAGACGGGTCAAAAAGAGGGCTGTTGGATAGCTGATGAGCAGGGTTACAAAGGTCACAATCCCTGCATAAAGCACTGAGTTGAAACTCATTTTTAGATAGGTCAAGTTTTGTGACGCAAAGTAAGATTTATAGTTTTCTAAACTAAACTGGCCTTCAATGTTGAAAAAGGATTGTCCGAAAATCAAGATCAAGGGTGCCAGGACAAAGAGGGCAATCCAGAGCATGTAGGGCACTACAAAGAGTTTAGAGCTTGTTTTCTTCATCTCTTTCCTCCTCGATTGCATTGATCAGACCTGCTTCTTGCTCTTCAATTTCCACGTATTCTTCGATACGAGCATCGAACTCTTCCTCGGTTTCGTTGAGACGCATGATGTGGATGTCTTCTGGTTCAAAGTCCAGACCAATTTCCTCACCCACGATGGCCTTACGAGTCGAGTGGATCATCCATTCATTTCCAAGTTCATCATAGGCGATAATTTCATAGTGCACCCCACGAAAGAGCTGGGTATCGACCTTAACTTGGAGCTTGCCTTCTTCAGGAAGGGTAATACGCAAGTCCTCTGGACGAATCACAACCTCGACAGGCTCATTTGGCTTCATCCCACCATCGACCGCTTCAAAGCGTTTGCCGTTAAACTCAACTAAGTAGTCCTCAATCATGGTTCCTGGCAAGATATTTGACTCACCAATAAAGGTGGCAACAAAATGGTTAATTGGCTCATCGTAGATGTCCACAGGTGTTCCAGACTGGACAATCTCGCCATCATTCATAACAAAAATCCAGTCACTCATGGCGAGAGCTTCTTCCTGATCGTGAGTGACAAAGACAAAGGTAATACCCAATCGTTGTTGTAGTTCACGCAGTTCATACTGCATGTCTGTTCGCAATTTCAAGTCCAGCGCTGATAAAGGCTCGTCCAACAAAACCACACGGGGTTGGTTGATGATGGCACGGGCAATAGCCACACGCTGACGTTGTCCTCCAGAAAGTTTACGGATGGAACGCTTCTCATACCCTTCCAACTGAACCATCTTGAGAACTTCCGCTACGCGTTTTTCGATTTCTTTCTTGTCAATCTTACGCAAACGGAGTGGAAAGGCAACATTTTCAAACACATTCATGTGTGGAAACAAGGCATAGGATTGGAAGACCGTATGGACGTCTCGCTTGTTGGTTGGGATGTCATTGATGCGGACACCGTCCAGCAAAATATCTCCTGTCGTCGCATCCAGCAAACCTGCAATAATGTTTAGGATGGTTGATTTTCCTGAACCAGATGCGCCTAGCAGGGTATAAAACTTCCCTTCTTCCAACTCAAAGTTGATATCTTTGAGAACCTTGGTGTTGCTGTCTTCAAAAACTTTAGAGACGTTTTTGAATTCAATAATTGGTTTTTTCAATTGTCATTTATTCCTTCTTTTTCATAGATTAACAGATTAGGGCTCTGTCAGGCCGCCACTACCTCGTGTAGGAGATTGAACTGCCTACATACTTCTGCACTAACGATAGGCTTTCACCCCCTTTCCATGACGTAGCAGCAGCTTTTCAACTAAAGTGTCCTACTTGCTTTCACCCAAGATACGGACTTCTCTTTCAAGCGTGATACCTGAGTGTTCCTTGACTTTTTCAATCACAGACTCAATCAAGTCCTCGTAGTCTTTGGCCGTTCCATCTGCGACATTGATCATAAATCCTGCGTGCTTTTCTGACACTTCTACGCCACCGATACGATAGCCTTTCAAGCCAGCTTCTGAAATTAATTGACCTGCAAAATGCCCGACTGGACGCTTAAAGACCGAGCCACAAGATGGGTATTCCAAAGGTTGCTTGAGTTCACGTAGGTGCGTCAAGCGATCCATTTCTTGCTTGATAACCTGATGGCTTCCTGGAGCTAGGGCAAATTTAGCTGATAAGACAACAGAACCAGACTCTTGAATGGCTGAATGACGGTAACCAAAAGCCAAGTCCTTGGCAGACAGGGTTTCGATTTCTCCATCCTTGGTCAAGACCTTACAAGACTGTAAGATGTGGGCAATCTCACCACCATAGGCACCTGCATTCATAAAGACAGCACCGCCGACACTCCCTGGAATGCCGCAAGCAAACTCAAAACCAGTCAAACTATGACGAAGGGCAATGCGAGTTGTCTCAATTAAGTTAGCACCAGCTTCAGCTTCGATGGTATAGCCATCAACGGAAACATTATTGAGCTTGTCACACAAGATGACAAATCCACGAATCCCACCATCACGAACGATAATGTTGCTGGCATTTCCAAGAACCATCCAAGGAATATTTTCTTGATTGGCAAATTTAACAACGCGAGCCAGCTCAAAACGATTTCGTGGAAAGACCAAATAATCGGCCTCTCCACCTACTTTTGTATAACTATAGCTATGCAAGGGTTCCTTGAAACGGATATCAATCCCTTCTAAGATTTCAAGCATGTTTTCTTTTACTGACATGACACTCTCCCTTTTACAAAATTCATTCCATTATACCATTTTTAAGACCATTTGACGACCCTAAAAAAATCTTGGACTTATTTTAAACAAAAAAGAGGTTTCCCCCTTTTTCTTATGATTTTTTGCAAAAGATAGCCTTTGTTCCATAGGCAACCAGAACAAGTTCAAGTGCTAGGACAACTTCAACCAAGACTGGATTGGTCAACCAGCCAACTTGGGCAAGAGATGGTGCTAGGTCAAAGAAGGCATGTAGTCCATAGGCCGCTAGGAGATAAATCCATTTCTTCTGGCGAACAGCATGGTAAACCCAAACAGTCAAGAGTAATTGGAAACCTAACGCCAAGATTCTCTCAAAACCAAGCAAATAAATCTGCCAGACAGAAAGTGACTGGATAGTTTTCAACATATTTTCAGACAGCAATTGCATAACCTGTGGATTCTGAGTTTGAACTGCCGAAAGAACGATGTAGAGATTAATCAAACTAGTAAGGCCTAGGAAAATCAATTCCAAGCCACCATGCCCCAGTCCATAGGCCAAGGCATCTGCCTTTTCCAAACTTCTCTTTTTCTCCAACCATTTGAAGAAAATAAGACGAGCTGTTTCCTCAAAAAATGCTGCCATGGCTAGTCCATAGATGATATAGACAAGTGGATGATCCTGCAAGAGGGCAATACTACCGTCTTTTTGAGGATGCAAAACCAAGATATGCACCAGTTTTTCTAAAATCTGTGAAGAGACAAAGAAGGCGACAGCCCCCAAGCCCAAGACAGATAAATTAATCTGATATTTCTTTTTGGCATACCAAATGCTTCCTATCAAGAAAGCCAGCAACAGCACCATGGTAATGATAATATGAATAGTCATTTTCGTCTCCTATTCTGCCTTTTCAATATCTTTTCTCATCTCTTCAACATTGAACTTAGCAAACAAGTATTGACGGTCTTGGACAGGAAAACGTTGGTCCAATTGGTCAACAGCTCCCACCTCGATAATACCTTCCTTGATGACAAAGTCCATGACATGTCCACCGAAAGTCAAATCATCTGATATGAAGTGCAGATGGTAGCCTGCCACACTGACCCCATGGAAAATCTCAGGCGTCCAGAAACCAACGATGGTTCCCGCCACATTGTCACGACTATATTCTGGTTGATGGGTTGCGACATCAGCAAACTTGGTATCTGGTGTCGACTTGGGAATCATGCGCACATGCATATGCGAAAATTTCCCACGAATCTTGATAGAGCGGAAAAGATTTTCCCCATCATAATAAGACTCGATTCGCTCTTCCAATTCCTTGTCTGTCATCTCAAAGCGCTGGCGGAAAATGACCTCTGCCTGATGCGGTACCACTGCTGCATAAGGAATAAGGGCATCTGGTGACACTTCTACAATTTCCGGTTGCTCTCCTGAGCCTTTGGCCTGATAAGCCTTGCCATCTAAGACAATCAATTCCCCATCAATGGAATCCAAGGTTCCCAAACCAAGGTCACCATGCTCCAGCAATTCTCCTACTGTCATGGTACCACCATAAAGGCCAGCCATCAAGGCTCCAAGGGTATTGTATTGAAATAATTTCACTGGTTCCTGCACGTTCTTATCCATTCTCTTTCTTATCTGTTATTATGTAAATCTTACTCCTAAGTATACCACATTTGTCCCTAGATGTGAACGAGAGAAACACTCTAGACATTGCCAAGAAGGAAAAAAAAGGTACAATGTAACAAAATCAAGGGAGGTCTGGAATGAAGAAACAAAGCAAGTACCAAGAGGTCGTTTCCTATCTGAAAAATGCTATCGAGTCTGGATATTTTCCAACGGGAAGTCTGAGATTTTGACAGAAACAAAACTTGAACTAGCACAACAACCCCTAAGGAACACACCTCCCTAGGGGTCGCTTTTTATTTAACTAAATCATTATTTATTTTTTGTTCCTAGTAAACATAAATATTGTATTAATAATTGCAAAAATAAATGCAAACAAAAGGATTTTCCAAAGGATAAATTTTTGTAACACTAAATACGCATATACAAATCCAATCAAAAAGCTAATAATCCCATCTTTTATTAAAAAGTTTTTATCACGCATTATTCCATACCACATTGAATTCCCTAAAAAGCCAATTGAGCAGCAATGATATAAATATTTGTTTTAAGTCCATTAGCTTTAACAAATCTTAGTACCACTTTAGCTCATTCTGACCAAGCCTTTTTCTACGCATACTTAACAATTAGCGAAACATTGATCATAGCAAAAAATTCATCTCGTATTTTTCTCGCTATACATCCTCCCATCTCATCCCAAGGGACTCTGTCATAGGGATTATTAATATTAGTTTCTAATTCATTTTCCGCAAGAGCAATATCTTTTTTAGAAAAGTTTTTATAAACATATTCAGTAAAATTTTTTCATTAACTTAATTTCTAAACATTTGTTCAAGAACATTGGCTACATCATCGATTTGTTTTGTTCTTGGGTACTAATTTCAGAAACTTCTGTGGTAATTACATCATCAGCAAATACTCTAACAGAAGCTATAGAAGGAGACATAGTGGAAAATAGTGATAATACAACAAGAGCTGTAGTTCCGGTTTTTTAATTTCATAAAAAACACTCCTTTCAAGTCACAAATGTATATTACTGATAAAATAACTTGACTTTCTGATTTAAACTCCTTTCTAACAAGTTATTAGAATACTTTTATTTTTCAATTCTGTTATACCACAACAAGAAAGCGATTTCAAGAATTTCCCTAAAAAAGTGCAAGTAATAAGGGAAAATTAGCATGAAAACTTTTTAAAACAAATCAACTCCAGATAAAAATAGACATTTTGTTTTAGAGAGAAAAAGGTTACGAAAAACTGTCACATCTGCATTTGATTGCTCTTTGATTTCAAAAAAGTATTAAAAATGGGAGTATACCCATTTGCCCCTAGATGTGAACGAGGGAAACACTCTAGACATTGCCAAGAAGGAAAAAAAAAGGTACAATGTAACAAAATCAAGGGAGGTCTGGAATGAAGAAACAAAGCAAGTACCAAGAGGTCGTTTCCTATCTGAAAAACGGTATCGAGTCTGGACGCTTTCCAACGGGAAGTCGCCTGCCTTCTATCCGTCAACTGAGCCTTGACTTTCACTGTAGCAAGGATACTGTCCAACGAGCCCTGCTGGAATTACGACACGAACAATACCTCTATGCCAAGCCCCAGAGTGGTTACTATGTCCTAGAACAAGGGCAACACCAAGATCTAGAAATTGAGGTTACCGATGAACATGCCAGCGCCTATGACGATTTCCGACTCTGTGTCAATGAAACCTTGATTGGCCGAGAAAACTACCTCTTCAACTACTATGACAACCAAGAAGGATTAGAAGACCTAAGACAGTCTATTCATAAACTCCTCTTTGATCAAGCCCTCTACTGCAAGACTGATCAACTGGTACTGACTTCTGGGACCCAACAAGCCTTGTTTATCCTCTCTCAAATTTCCTTTCCTAGCCAAGCTAAGGAAATCTTGGTGGAACAACCAACCTACCATCGAATGAACCGCCTATTGATTGCTCAGGGCTTAGACTATCAAACGATTGAACGAGGCATTGATGGGATTGACTTGGAGGAGCTGGAAGGTCACTTCAAAACAGGAAAAATTAAGTTTTTCTACACTATTCCTCGCTTCCATTATCCTCTGGGGCATTCCTATTCTGAGCAGGACAAACGGGCTATCCTTGACTTAGCTGCCAAGTACAGTGTCTATATCGTAGAGGACGATTATCTTGGAGATTTGGACTCCAAGAAGGGCCAGACCTTCCACTATCTAGATACAGAAGAGCGCGTCATTTATATCAAGTCCTTCTCAACCAGCCTCTTTCCAGCCCTGCGGATAACGGCACTCATCCTTCCAAATACTATCAAAGAAGCCTTTGTGGCCTACAAAAATATCCTAGACTACGACAGCAACCTCATCATGCAAAAGGCCCTATCACTCTATATTGACAGTCAATTATTTGAAAAAAATCGTCTGGCTCGCTTGTCTAATCAGGAAGACTACCAAAAACAACTCGAGAAAAGTTTAACCAAAACACCTTGTCCCCTGCCTCACTATCCCCTTCACGATGGCTTATTACTAGATCTGAGACAGTACCCTAAAATTGCCAGTCTCAAACACAGCCAACTGGGCTTAGACTTCTTTGAAGAAGCTTACTTGGGTGCCTGCCCTTATCAATTTGCCAAGGTGTCCTTAGAAAATCTAGAAAAGGTTTTAAACTATTTAAAAGCAGAATTGGATTGACTTCCAACTCTGCTTTTTTTCTTATACTCTTCGAAAATCTCTTCAAACCACGTCAGCGTCGCCTTACCGTAGATATATGTAACTGACTTCGTCAGTCTTATCTACAACCTCAAAGCAGTGCTTTGAGCAACCTGCGGCTAGCTTCCTAGTTTGCTCTTTGATTTTCATTGAGTCTTATTCTTCAACTTCTGTTAGGCTTGCTGCTTTTTCAAGATATTTTTGGTAGGTACCGTCATCCTTGAGTTTTTGGATGACCTTGTCCACCACTTCTTTCAAATCAGCACTATTTTTTCTAAGGGCAACTGCATTGGCTTCGCCGTCTTTCATCTTCAAGCTGACAGTTGCGACAGCTAGATCCGCATTTTTAGCAGCATAGCTAAGGGCAACAGGCTCATCCATGTGAACAGCATCTACTTTTCCAGCCTGTAATTCATTGACTGCTTCACCCATATTGGTTAGGGATGTCAATTGAGCTTTTGGTAATTGTTCCTTGACCATAGCTTCTGGAACAGTTCCTTTTTGGGCTGCAATATTAGCACTTTCAAGGCTAGTTAGATCCTTGTATTTTCCTACATCAGCCTTACGAACCAAGAAACTAATCTTGTTTTCATAGTAAGGGATTGAAAAATCAAAGACTTCTTTTCTCTCATCAGTAGCGCTAATTCCTGCGACAGCTAGGTCAGCCTTACCAGTTTGAAGACTAGTCAAGACATTATCAAAACTCATGCTTGAAATTTCCAACTTAACCCCAAGTTCATCAGCGATAGCTTGAGCCATATCAATGTCCGCACCGACTACCTGATTTTTCCCGTCAACTAAAGACTGAAATTCAAAAGGTGCATAGTCAGGACTTGTCGCCACTACCAATTTCCCCTTTTGCTTAATGGCTTCAACAGCTGACTGAGAACCATTAGAACCCGACTGGCAAGCTACTAAGAAGAAGCTTGCAAGAAAACTACATAAAACAAATATCCATTTTTTTAATTTCATAAATAAACAACCTCTCTGTTAATTTTGTATAATTATAACGCTATCCAAGTTGCTTGTCAAGTGTTTTTTGAATTTTTATCTTAAAAATATTTTTTTCATTCAAGAAAAGGAGCTATCAGTTGATTTCAAGCTCCTTTTTATACAGAATAAATCTATTTTATAGTTCGACAATCTTACCTGTTTCAAAGTAAACAACCCATTCACAGATATTCTTGGCATAGTCTCCAATACGTTCCAAGAAGGCAATCACTTGGAAATAATCACGACCTGTAACGATGGCATCTGGATTTTTCTTGATTTCTTCCGTAGCCAAGTCACGAATGCTATCAAAGTAATGGTTGATTTTTTCGTCCATGGCTGCTACTTCATAGGCCTGGTCTACTGAACCATTCAGATAGAGTTCAAGGGCTGCTTCAACGAAGTTCTTGACATCGCGACCCATTCTCTTGATTTCTTCTTCAACAGCTGGGATACGTTGTTCCCCCTTCATACGAATGGCTGCTTTTGCAATGGAAACAGCATGGTCCCCCATACGTTCCAAGTCAGATACGGCTTTTAAGACTGTTAGAACTGTACGCAAGTCTTGAGAAACTGGTTGTTGAAGGGCAATCATTTCAAATGATTTCTTCTCCAATTTCACTTCGTATTCGTTTACTTCTGCATCGTCTTCGATGACTTCTTTGGCCAAATCACGGTCATGCGTAACAAAAGCACGTACCGTACGATTGATTTGGGATAGCACTTCTTGTCCCATAGCATAGAACTGGTTGTGCAATTTCTCTAAATCTTCCTCAAATTGAGAACGTAACATCATTTATCTCCTTATCCAAATTTTCCTGAAATATAATCTTCTGTTTCCTTGTGTTGTGGGTTGAGGAACATCTTCTTGGTATCGTTAAACTCGATCAAATCTCCATCTAGGAAAAATCCTGTCTTGTCAGAGATACGAGAGGCTTGTTGCATGGAACGCGTAACCAAGAGCATGGTGTATTTATTTTTTAGCCCATACAAGGTTTCCTCAATCTTCCCAGCAGAGATAGGATCCAAGGCTGAAGTCGGTTCATCCAAGAGAATGATTTTAGGACTGGTTGCCAAAACACGGGCAACACAGACACGTTGCTGTTGTCCACCTGAAAGCCCGATAGCTGAATCATGCAGGCGATCCTTGACCTCATCCCAGATAGAAGCCCGCTGCAAGGCTTTTTCTACTGCTTCATCCAGAACCTGCTTGTCCTTCACTCCATTGATACGAAGCCCATAGACAACATTTTCGTAGATAGACATTGGGAAGGGGTTGGGTTGTTGGAAAACCATACCGATTTCCTTGCGCAATTCAACTGTATCTGTACGCGGACTGTAGATGTTGTGGCCATTATAAACCACCGAACCGGTTGTGGTTACCTCTGGATTGAGATCCCCCATGCGGTTGATAGCCTTGAGGAGGGTTGACTTCCCTGATCCAGATGGACCAATCAAGGCTGTAATTTCCTTAGGTTGGAAAGATAGGGAAACACTATTCAAGGCCTTTTTCTGATTGTAGTAAACCGACAGGTCTGACACCTGTAAAATCGCTTCTGTCATACTGTTTCCTTTCTATCCAAAGTGTCCTGTTACGTAGTCATTGGTTGACTGTAGTTTGGCATTTTGGAAAATATTAGAGGTCTTATCATATTCGATCAGGTCACCCAAGTAGAAAAATCCTGTGTAATCACTAGCACGCGCAGCCTGCTGCATACTGTGGGTCACGATGATGATGGTAAAGTCCTTCTTCAATTCCAACATGGTTTCTTCCAGTTGGGCTGTCGCAATCGGATCCAAGGCAGACGCTGGTTCATCCATCAATAGGATATCTGGTTTAACAGAAATAGCACGAGCGATACAGAGACGTTGCTGCTGACCACCTGATAGGGTCAAGGCTGACTTGTGCAAATCGTCTTTGACCTGATCCCAAAGGGCAGCTTGACGAAGAGAGGTTTCCACAATTTCATCCAAGACTTGCTTGTCCTTAACCCCTGCACGTTCATGGGCAAAAGTGATATTGCGGTAGATAGACTTGGCAAAAGGATTTGGTCGTTGGAAGACCATTCCGATGTGCTTACGCATCTCATAGACATTAATTTCTGGACGGTTGACATCAATCCCTTGGTAGAGGATTTGACCTGTGACCTTGGCAATATCAATGGTATCATTCATACGGTTGAGACTGCGGAGGTAGGTTGATTTTCCTGATCCAGATGGGCCAATTAAGGCTGTAATTTTATTTTTTTCAAATTGCATATCGATGCCCTTGATGGATTCTTTTTTACCGTAGTAAACATGTAAATCCTTGGTAGAGAGGGCCACTTTCTCTTCAGGGAAGGTGATGATATGCTTTTCATCCCAATTATATTTTGACATGGCTTCTCCTTTAGGCAGCGGTTAATTTCTTATGTAGGTAACTTCCGAGTTTACGGGCTCCAAAGTTAAAGATGAGGATAAAGATGAGGAGTACGGCTGCAGAACCTGCTGATACGATGGTTCCATCTGGAATAGTTCCTTCACTATTGACTTTCCAAATGTGGACAGCCAAGGTTTCTGCTTGACGGAAGATAGAGATTGGGCTGGTCACACTGAGAATGTTCCAGTTAGACCAGTCTAGAGCTGGAGCGGATTGTCCTGCTGTGTAAATCAAAGCAGCAGCCTCACCAAAGATACGACCAGAGGCCAAGACGACACCCGTTACAATACCTGGAAGGGCTTCTGGAATAACCACATGGACCACAGTCTCCCAACGAGAAATTCCAAGGGCTAGGCCAGCCTCACGTTGCGTATGGTGAACGTGTTTCAAACTGTCCTCAACATTACGAGTCATCTGAGGCAGGTTAAAGACCGTCAAGGCCAAGGCACCTGAAATGATTGAAAATCCATACTCAAACTGAACTACAAAGATCAAGTAACCAAAGAGACCTACAACCACTGATGGCAATGAAGACAGGATTTCAATACAGGTTCTGACAAAGTTGGTCACAGGACCTTTTTTAGCATATTCAGCCAAGAAAATCCCAGCTCCCATTGACAAAGGCACAGAGATAATCAAGGTAATGACCAAAAGGAAGAAGGAATTATAGAGCTGAATTCCAATCCCTCCACCTGCTTGGTAAGAAGATGATTTTCCAGTCAAGAAAGACCAAGAGATGTGGGGCAAACCACGAACCAAGATATAAAGAATCAAGGATGCCAAGATGGCAACAATAATTCCTGCAATCGAGTAGAGGACAGCTGTTGCAATTTTATCTAATTTCTTAGCGTGCATAGTTTTTCTTTCCTCTTTCTTTCGTAATCAATTTAATCACACTGTTGAAGGCCAAACTCATCAAGAGCAAGACTAGGGCCAGTGACCAGAGAACGTTATTATCAACTGTTCCCATAACAGTATTTCCGATACCCATGGTCAACACAGAGGTCAAGGTCGCAGCAGGTGTTGTCAATGAAGTTGGGACTACGGCTGAGTTTCCGACCACCATCTGAATGGCCAAAGCCTCTCCAAAGGCACGCGCCATCCCAAAGACCACTGCGGTGAAAATCCCTGAACGCGCTGCCTTCAAGGTCACGCGCCAGATGGTTTGCCAACGAGTGGCTCCCATAGCCAAACTAGCTTCGCGATAGTGACGAGGCACCGCACGCAAGCTATCCGTTGTCATAAAGGTTACCGTCGGTAAGATCATGACAAAGAGAACGAAAATCCCTGACAAAATCCCAAAACCAGTACCACCAAAGACACTACGGACAAAGGGAACTACGACCTGTAAACCGATAAATCCATACACGACGGAAGGAATCCCGACTAGCAATTCAATAGCTGGTTGCAAGATTCTAGCACCTTTTGGTGAGACCTCCGTCATAAAGACTGCCGCACCGATGGCAAAAGGAGTTGCGATAAGAGCTGATAGGATTGTGACAATAAAGGAACCCAAAATCATAGGAAGGGCACCAAATTGTTTACCTGAAGGATTCCAAGTTTGTCCAAAGAGGAAATCAAAGATATTAACTCCATTGACAAAGAAGGTCGACAAGCCTTTTTGGGCTACGAAAATCAAAATCATAGCCACAATGATGACAATCAAAGACAGACAGGCAAAGGTCAAGCCTTTTCCTAATTTCTCTAGACGAGAGTTCTTTGAGGGAGAAAGTAATTTTTTAGCTAATTCTTCTTGATTCATTATTGACTCCCTTCTAGTGCTGTCACCGTTCCTACAGCATCTTTTTCAACCTTCATTTCCTTAACAGAAATATAGCCCATCCCCTTAACGATTCCACTTTGCGCTTCATCTGAGAGGACAAAGTTGAGAAACTCTGCCACCAATTCGTTCGGCTGACCTAGGGTATACATGTGTTCATAAGACCACAAAGGCCAGTTATTGCTTGTAACATTTTCTGCAATCGGCTCATATCCGTTCAATTTCATGCGTTTCACCGAATCATCCACATAGGCAAAGGCTAGGTAAGAAATAGCTCCTGGTGTCTGGGAAACAATGTTTTTGACCATCCCATTTGAATCCTGTTCTTGACTCTGCACAGCAGATTGACCATCCATGATAACACTATCAAAGGTTGCACGCGAACCAGAACTTGCCGCGCGGTTGATAATGGAAATGGCTAGGTCTTTCCCACCGACTTCTTTCCAGTTGGTCACTTGACCTGTGAAGATGCTACGGAGTTGTTCAGTTGTCAGATTTTCAACATCAACTTCCTTATTTACAATGACTGCCAAGCCTGCTACTGCAACCTTGTGATCCACAAGAGCGGATGCGTTGATACCGTCTTTTTCCTCGGCAAATACGTCTGAATTTCCTACATCAACGGCTCCAGACTGAACCTGAGACAGACCTGTACCAGATCCTCCACCTTGGACGTTGACTGTTTTTCCAACGTGCATAGAGCCAAATTCATCTGCTGCTGCTTCGACCAAAGGCTGAAGAGCCGTTGAGCCAACAGCTGTCATGGATTCCCCACGATCAATCCAGCTAGCACATCCCGCCAAAGAACCTGCTAGCAAAAGAGCCGCAAGGGATAGAGCGAGTTTTTTCCTTTTTTTCACTGTTTTTCTCCTTGAAAATAATGGTGAATGCTGTGAATTTTTTCAACTATTTATTGATGTTTTTCTTTTGAAAATTGGGAGCCAACTAAAGTTCTTATACTCAATGAAAATCAAAGAGCAAACTAGGAAACTAGCCGCAGGCTGCTCAAAGCACCGCTTTGAGGTTGTAGATAAGACTGACGAAGTCAGTCACATATATACGGCAAGGCGACGTTGACGCGGTTTGAAGAGATTTTCGAAGAGTATTAGCTTGGTTTAACTAGAAATTTGCTTAGTTACCTTTTCCACCAATTTTGACTTAAAATGAAAGACAATTTGAAAAAAATCCATACTTCCACTATAACATAGACAAGCTACTTTGACTAGCATTTTCACTTGAATCTGAGGCCTTTTGGAAAATAATTTTTCAAAACATTTCCAGTTACCTTAGCAAAGCCCAACCCATTGCCCTGAACCAAAACTTGGTACCAACCATTTGGCAGACTTTCTGCCAGCTGAACGGTTTCGCCAGCAACATACTTTACAAACCCTTCTTGGTCAATTCCAACCGACTGCTTGACCTGACTCGGTTTCAAGGCTAGACCAAGAGCAAAACTAGGCTCAAAGCGTTTCTTCTTAAAGGTCCCTAGATGCAGGCCATTCCTAGCAATCTTGAGTTTCCCTAAATCTGGCAAAAGTTCTGGCAGGAGATAGAGTTGGTCACCAAAAGTCTGCAAGATTCCCCTTAGATTGACCTTCAAATGTTTTTGGGCAAATTCCTGCCACAAGGCAAGTTGTTCTCGGCTGAGATTGCTCTTACTTGTCTTACATTTTGGGGCTGGATTTTCACCTTTAAATTGTAAGTGCGCTACAAATTGCCCCTCTCCCATAAAATGATGAGGGTACATCCGAGCCGTTTCTGGCAGGTCAATACCAGCTACCATTCCATTGATATGCTCTATTGGCAACAAATCAAAATCATACTCTTCCAGTAGCCAATTGACGATCTCTTCGTTTTCCTCGGGTGCCCAAGTACAGGTTGAATAAACCAAACGACCACCTTCTGCAAGCATGGTCACTGCATCTGCTAGAATTTCTCTTTGCAAACTAGCACATTGACTTGGATAATCTAAGCTCCAATAGTCCATAGCATCTGGTTGCTTACGAAACATCCCTTCACCAGAGCAAGGGGCATCTAGGACGATTAAGTCAAAATAGCCTTTAAAAACCTTGGCCAAACGGTCGGCAGATTCATTGGTCACCACGACATTTGTCGCTCCGAAACGCTCCATATTTTCAACCAAAATCTTAGCCCGTTTGCTTGAAATTTCATTGGAAACAAGGAGACCCTCTCCTGCTAGATAGGCTGCCAGCTGAGTTGATTTTCCACCCGGTGCAGCAGCCAAATCCAAGACTTTCATACCAGGACTGGGCTGGGCTACCTGAGCAACCATCTGAGCAGCAGGTTCTTGCGAATAAACTAAACCAGTAGCATGCTCAGGCGATTTCCCTGAAACCTTCCCGTAGTGGCCCCAAGGGGTTTGAGGAATGGCATCAGAAAAGGAAACTGGCGCTTCTTTTAAAGGATTGACCCGAAAGGCAGAAACCGCTTCCTCCTCAAAAGAGGCAAGAAAATCTCTTGCCTCATCTCCTAGTATCTCTTCATATTTTTCAACAAATCCTTCTGGAAATTGCATTTAAGTTCTTTTCCTTTCGTAAATATAGGACTGAATTTCCTCCTGCATCTCAAGAGGCACCATCATGACCGGCTGTCTGGTTTGAAAATCAGGAGCTTCACCAGATAGGGTCACCACCCGATAGCCCAGACCTTCTCCTAAAATACTAGCGGCAGCATAATCCCATGGTTGCAGATAGGTGACGTAGGTCAACAAACGCCCTGATAAAATCTTGGCAAAACTGATGGCCGCACTTCCATAGACACGTACACCTAGTACCGCTCGACTCAAATCAGCCAGCCCCCATTCGTTGGTTTCCAGCATACCACTATTCCCTGCAATAAGGAAATCTCCAAGTGGTTTTGCTTTAAAGGGAGCTAGGAGCTTATCATTTAGACAAACGGGAAAGGCTCCACCCCCGTGATAACAATCCCCTTTGACCACATCATAAATCAGACCAAACTGTCCCCGACCATTTTCAAAATAAGCCATCATAACAGCAAAATCTTCTTGCTGGGCTACAAAGTTACTGGTACCATCAATGGGATCAATGACCCAAACCTTTCCTTCTTGAACCGAAGCTCGCAGACAACCTTCTTCAGCACAAATCTTATCCTTAGGATAACGGGATAGAATTTCACCAACCAAAAGTTCCTGAACTTCCTTATCCAGTCTGGTCACCAAATCTGTTGGAGAGGTCTTAGTCTCAACACACAAATCTTCCTGCATATGGTCAAGGATATACTGACCCGCCTTCTTAACAAGCTCTTTAGCAAATTCAAATTTACTTTCCAAGAGAAATCTTCCCTTCCCCTTTTTCCTTGGCAGTCTGAACTGCTCGATAAAGCGAATAGCCACTAACTGTTTCAAATTCTCGTCCCAAACGTTTTTCTTCGCTCTTGCTTGGCACGACAGACTTGAATCCCTTATAGGAGTCCAGTAACTTTTTAGCCTCTACCTTGCCTTCATAGGCAGCTTCAACATCATTAAAAAAAGAAAGCACTGAAGCAAGTTCTTCAGTGCTCCACGACAAATCTAGTGGGTAACTATATTGTTTGTTCATTAACTAATACCAGCTCTCATTCTTGCTTCTTTTAGTTCTTGCTTACGGTAACTACGAGGGAGAAAAGCTCGAATCTCATCTTCATTAAAACCGATTTGCATGCGTTTGGCATCAATAATAATTGGACGACGCAAAAGACTAGGATACTGCTCAATCAAATGAAGCAATTCCGATACCGAAATACTCTCTACATCAATATTCAATTTTTGAAAAATTTTTGAACGAGTTGAAATGATGTCATCAGTACCATTTTCGGTCAAGGAAAGGATATGTTGCAATTCTTTTCTTGTTAAAGGGCTGGTCATAATATTGTGTTCCACAAAGGGAACCTTATGTTTTTCTAACCAGGCCTTCGCCTTACGACATGATGTACAGCTCGGTGATAGAAATAGTGTAATCATGCTTTTCTCTTCTTATCTATACTTTGCTATTTCTATTATACACAAAAATAAAGCGCTTGACTAGGGATTTTTAGAAAAAAAGCCTATTTTTCAAGAAAAATAGACTGTTCGCGAACGATTGACGCAATTGTAATTTAGTTAATTCACTCTTAACGATGGTTTCAAATGATATACATTTTTATATATACAAATTAAAAACATCTTTCGTTTCACTTCCTACGACTTTTTAGATAAAGATAGCCAAAGAAGCTTTCATAGAGGGCGAAAAAGAGGAGGAAGGCATGAAGGAAGAAAGTCTCTGGCAAAATCAGTATAACAGGATCCTTGGCTGGGTCAAAAAGCCAGGTATCATCTCCCACAAAGAGAATTTGATGGAAAAGCGTAAAAAATTGGTCAAAACCAATCAAAACTCCCCAAAGACCAATCAGTAAAGGTAAGACTACTAGAGCCAAAAGCCCTTTACTAAATAGAGACAAAAAGCCCTTTTTCACAATCCATTTGACAAAGAAATAGAAACTTGGAAGTGTCACTAGAGCTACTAGCTGAACCAAGTGAAAGAGGTTCTTGACCACCTCAAAGTGGTGCAGACCAGCTGCTGACGAACGAAAATCAGGCATCTGCAAGACCTGACTAAAAGGATTGGTCAGGTAATTCATCAAGATGTGAAAATTGTATTGAATGGTTTCTGGTTTTAAATAGACCCGATCCGTTAAACTTAACCACTTGATTTCCAGCGGATAGAAAATCCAAGCCAGATAAATGGTCAGAAGGATTGAGAGGGAGAGGAGAAAGAGCATAGAGCCCCAAAAGGTCAGTTTAGTTTTCATCAAAGTTCCACTCCGCAAGGCTAGAAACCACATGAGTCGGTGCGATTGGCAGGTCTGCTACTTCTTCTGCCTTGGTAAAACCAGTCGTTACCAAGAGCGTTGGAATGCCATTATCAATCCCAGCTCGAATATCAGTCAAGTAATTATCCCCAACCATGATTAACTCTTCACGTTCCAAACCTAAGTGCTCAACCGCCTTGCCCATGATGATGGCATTTGGTTTTCCGATATAAACAGGCTTCACACGTGTTGCTACTTCAAGCAGCGTAATCAGTGAACCAGCACCTGGCAAAAGACCGCGTTCTGTGGGAATATTGAGGTCAGGATTGGTTCCGATAAAGTGAGCACCCTTTTGGATAGCCAGAGTTGCTGTGGCAAATTTTTCATAGTCGACTTGCCAGTCCAGACCTACTACCACATAGGCAGGATTTTCCTTGTCTTCAACATATCCAGCCGTCTTGATGGCTTCCTTGAGCCCTGCTTCTCCGATGACATAGACGGTCTTTTCAAGCCCCAAGTCATTCATATAATCGATAGTCGCCAAAGTTGCTGTGTAGACAGTCGACAGGGGCGTATCGATATTAAAATTCTGAGCCAACATCTGCTGAACACTCTCAGGAGTGCGGGTTGTATTGTTGGTCACAAAGAGATAGGGAATGTCCCGCTTTTGCAATTCATGGATAAAAGCCTCTCCTGCTGGAATTCTGTCTTTCCCCTTATAAATAGTTCCGTCTAAATCAATTAAATAGCCTTTATATTTCATATTTTTCTCTAATCCTTCTTCATTTCTTGCCAAGTAATGATTGCTTGGGCATTGGTAGCTCCGTCACTTGTGATTTCATGCTTGCTTTCCAGTCCAGTCCGTTCAACAGCCGATGTAATCACCCCACCTGGTCGAACTTCCTTGACATACTTAAGGTTGATTTTCTTGGGAATATAGTGGGTCAAAAAGTCCGCTCCCATAACCTCAAAAATCCAGTCCAGATACTTACTATTATTGACATGACCATTCATATCCAAATCGTAAAAACGGACATGGTAATCCTTGATGATTGGTTCGTTCAAGGAATCATACTTTGACCCACGGATAAGCTTTTTATCAAAATCAGACTGGTAAGGAGCCACAATCTCAGATTCGACAGCATGGACTTTTCGACTGTCTCGGTCCATGAGAACAAAGGTCGCCATCATGTGAATGAGCTCCTGCCCCGCTTCATCATAAATGGTAAAACGACGGTAGCAAAAGAGTCGATTGTAGCTCAGGGCTTCCGTTTCGATAGTGATTTCTTCCGCAAAACGAGGCAAACGTGCCACCTCAATATCATAATCTGTGATAATCCAGACTAGATTATAGTTTTCCAAAATTGCCTTATCACTAACTCCCAGCTCAATAGACTGCATCCCTGAAACTTGTAGGGATAGCAAAATCACATCTGGAAGTTTGATATGACCGTTCATATCAGCCATATCAAAAGGAATTTTCATTTTCATTTGATAAGTTAAGCCCATCATTCTACTCCAAAATAAATCGTTCTGCTACAGTGTCTCCCAAAAAGAGACCTCTTTTTGTCATGCGAACTCGGTCACCCTCTATTTGCATGAGACCTTGTTGAACCAAATCTCTGACAATTTCTCCATAAAGTCCATCGAAAGTTCGTCCAAATTTTTCCTCAAATCGCGCCATGGAGACTCCTGATTTCTTGCGAAGGCCCAGGAACATTTCTTCTTCCATTTGCTCTTTTTGACTCAGGTGCTCTTCTGTGATCCGAGCATTGCCTTCCTCAACTGCACTTAGATAATGGCGAATCGGACCGTGGTTTTTATAGCGTACTCCATTTACATAACCAGATGCCCCAGCACCGATACCATAGTATTCAGCATTGTCCCAATACATGAGATTGTGACGACTTTCAAAACCAGGCTTGGAGAAATTGGAAATCTCATAATGCTCAAAACCAGCTCGCTCCAGCTCTGCAATGATGTACTCAAACATCTCAGCCTCCAGTTCCTCCTTAGGCAGAGGCAATTTCCCTCGTCGCATACGGTTCATAAAGACCGTGTGGTTTTCCAAAATCAAACTATACAGACTCATATGGGGAATATCCAGTCCAATGGCCTTAGCCACATTGTCCTTAACTTGCTCCATGGTCTGACCTGGCAGTGCATAAATCAAATCGATGGAGACATTGTCAAAACCAGCCAGTTTCAGGCGGTCGATATTTTCATAAATATCCTTCTCCAAATGACTGCGCCCAATCTTTTTCAGCATCTTATCATCAAAGGTCTGCACACCTAGCGAAACACGATTGACAGCCGAGTTTTTCAAAACAGCAATCTTATCCGCATCCAAGTCGCCTGAATTAGCTTCAATGGTCAACTCTTCCAAGGCAGACAAGTCCAAGTTTTTAGTCAAGCCATTCAATAACACCTCCAGTTGCGGAGCTGATAAAGCTGTCGGTGTCCCACCACCGATATAGAGGGTTCGCAACTTTTGAATATCATAAGAACGAAACTCTTCTAACAGATGTTCCAAATAACTATCTACAGGCTGATTTTTTATGAAGACCTTTGAAAAGTCACAATAATAACAAATCTGGGTACAAAACGGGATGTGCACATAGGCTGACGTTGGTTTCTTCTGCATAGTCTTATTATACCACAAAAGCGAACAATACTTAGAATTCCGTTTAACAAAATCCTAGCATTATTCGCTTTCTTTATCTAAACATTTTTTGTATTTTATGACGAACACGATTCCCAGAAACAATCTAGTTTGTCTTTACAATACAAAAGAATGAATATTCATTTGACTAAATTTTTAGTCTTCTTTTTTCTTGCGAGCTACAAGTCCAAATCCACTCAATAGTCCAAGAAGTCCAAGAGATGCAAGAGTCGCATTTGATTCTGTTCCTGTATTTGGCAATACATTTTGAGAATCATTTGATTTAGCTCCATTATCATTAGTAGCAGGTTTGACTGGCGTAACTGGAATTGTATTTGTGTAGTCTGGGGTTTCTGTTTGAACTTCTGGTTCACCTTTTGAACTTGAAATTTTACCTGGAATTGTGATGTCACTTGTGCCTTCTTTTGGAAGTTTGCCGTCTTCTTGCGCACGTCCTTTTCCGGTCTGAGGTGTTTCTGGTAATTCATCATTTGTTAATGTTACTTTTCCACCTGTTACGACTTTCTCTCCATTAACACCTGGTAATGTCACTTTTGTGCCATCTGGTACGCCGCTTACTGTTACATCTACATGACCGTCTGTTGGATCTTGGTTACCTACTGTAAACGTTGGTGTTTTTGTTACATCTCTTTGGACCACTACTGGAATGGTTACGGTGACTGGGGTATCTCCTGTACGGCTGACCGTTACTGGAATATTGACTGTTTGTTCTGTGTCATCGCCATTCCATGTTAAGCCTGTTGGTGTTCCTGTAACTTTACCGCTTGTTCCATCAATTGTTAAACCATTTGTTGGTGTTGGTGTTACCGTTGTTCCTGGTTTATTTGGATTGATGACTTTTTCATTGCTTGTATATGGT
>JAWERV010000008.1:0-53732 GCA_032481955.1 Streptococcus mitis
TTCGAAAATCAAATTCAAACCACGTCAGCGTCGCCTTACCGTACTCAAGTACAGCCTGCGGCTAGCTTCCTAGTTTGCTCTTTGATTTTCATTGAGTATGAATTGAACATCCTATCTATTTTCTATAAATCCTAAAGGCTATAACACTTCCAATCCTTGTCATTTTGTGTTATCATGTAGAGGTAATGAAAGGAGAGAAAATGTCTGCTATAGAACGTATTACAAAAGCTGCTCACTTAATTGATATGAACGATATTATCCGCGAAGGGAATCCTACTCTACGCGCGGTTGCTGAGGAAGTCACTTTCCCCTTGTCTGACCAGGAAATCATTCTTGGCGAAAAGATGATGCAATTCCTTAAACATTCCCAAGATCCTGTCATGGCTGAAAAGATGGGACTCCGCGGTGGGGTTGGACTGGCTGCTCCTCAGTTAGATATCTCAAAACGCATTATCGCTGTTTTGGTACCTAATATTGTCGAAGAAGGCGAAACTCCACAGGAAGCCTACGACTTGCAAGCTATTATGTACAATCCCAAAATCGTCTCTCACTCTGTTCAAGACGCTGCTCTTGGTGAAGGAGAAGGTTGCCTGTCTGTTGACCGCAACGTGCCTGGCTATGTAGTTCGCCATGCTCGCGTTACTGTTGACTACTTTGACAAGGATGGAGAAAAACACCGCATCAAACTTAAAGGCTACAACTCCATCGTTGTTCAACATGAAATTGACCACATCAACGGTATCATGTTTTACGATCGTATCAATGAAAAAGACCCATTTGCAGTTAAAGATGGTTTACTAATTCTAGAATAAAGAAAATCCCGTTGCAAGACGGGGTTTTGTGTTATAATAGAGGCATGAAAACAAATGATATTGTCTATGGTGTCCATGCCGTTACTGAAGCCCTCCTTGCAAACACTGGAAACAAACTCTACCTCCAAGAAGATCTCCGAGGTAAGAATGTTGAGAAAGTCAAGGAGCTGGCTACAGAAAAGAAGGTGTCCATTTCCTGGACTTCAAAAAAATCCCTATCTGAGATGACTGAAGGTGCTGTGCACCAAGGTTTTGTTCTACGAGTATCTGAATTTGCCTATAGCGAGCTGGATTACATTCTAGCAAAAACACGCCAAGAAGAAAATCCACTTCTATTGATTCTGGATGGTCTTACTGATCCCCATAATCTGGGTTCAATCTTGAGAACGGCCGATGCGACCAATGTTTCAGGTGTCATCATTCCTAAGCACCGTGCTGTCGGTGTTACTCCTGTCGTTGCCAAAACAGCCACAGGTGCTATCGAACATGTTCCCATCGCCCGAGTGACAAATCTGAGCCAAACTCTGGACAAACTCAAGGATGAAGGATTCTGGACCTTTGGAACAGATATGAACGGGACTCCTTGCCATAAGTGGAATACAAAAGGGAAAATTGCCCTCATCATCGGAAATGAAGGGAAAGGTATCTCTAGCAACATCAAAAAACAGGTTGATGAAATGATTACTATTCCTATGAATGGACATGTTCAAAGTCTCAATGCCAGTGTTGCTGCAGCCATTCTCATGTACGAAGTTTTCCGAAATAGACTATAAAAAGTTTCCAGTCATCTGATTGGAAACTTTTTATGATTATAATCAATGAAAATCAAAGAGCAAACTAGGAAGCTAGCTGTAGACACCTCAAAGCACTGCTTTGAGGTTGTAGATAAGACTGATGAAGTCAGCTAAAAACACGGTTTTGAGGTTGTGGATAAGACTGACGAAGTCAGCTAAAAACACGGTTTTGAGGTTGTGGATAGAACTGACAAAGTCAGTACTCATACCTACGGCAAAGCGAAGCTGACATGGTTTGAAGAGATTTTCGAAGTGTATTAACTATGTTCTGTGATAAATTTATAGGCTTCTTGACCAGCGATAGCTCCATCTCCAACTGCTGTTGTTACTTGGCGAAGGTCTTTCAAGCGAACATCTCCAACTGCAAAGATACCGTCAACTGCAGTTTTCATGTGGTTATCTGTCACAATCCAACCTGCCTGATCTTGGATATTCAATTCTTTAACAAAATCGCTAAGAGGGTCCAATCCAACATAGATAAAGACGCCACCGAATGCTTGTTCTGTCTCTTGACCTGTTTTCACATTTTCAAAAACGACAGATTCTACTCGGTTTTCACCCTTGATTTCCTTGACTACAGAATCCCAGATAAAGCTGATTTTCTCATTCGCAAAGGCGCGGTCTTGTAAAAGCTTTTGAGCACGAAGTTGGTCACGACGGTGAACAATGGTAACAGTCTTAGCAAAGCGAGTCAAGAAGAGGGCTTCTTCAACAGCTGAATCTCCACCACCAACTACCAACAAATCTTGGTCACGGAAGAAAGCACCATCACACACGGCACAGTATGAAACACCACGACTATTCAGTTCTTCTTCTCCAGGTACTCCCAAAGGACGGTGTTTAGAGCCAGTCGCTACGATAACGGTACGAGTTTCATATGTTTGGTCATCAGTAATCACTTTCTTAAAAAAACCATGGTCTTGAACATTTTCAACATAACCATAAATGTGCTCAACACCAAGATTTTCAAGCGGTTCAAACATCTTTTCTGCCAATTCTGGTCCACTGATATTAGCGTACCCTGGGTAATTTTCGATATCAGATGTATTATTCATCTGACCACCTGGCAGACCGCCTTCAATCAAGGCTACTTTCAGATTGCTTCGAGCAGCATACAAAGCTGCAGTCATACCTGCAGGTCCAGCACCGATAATAATAGTATCGTACATATAGTTTCCTTCTTTCTTGTTGTAACTATCTTTATTCTAACTCTTTCTTGTCAATCACGCAAGGATTATGCCTTGAAAACAAGAATTAAACTCATAACCGCAAAGGATAATACTGGAACAACCAAGACCCCTATCATAATCATATCATAGAGATGGGCTTGGCGAGCCTTGGCTGTCTTATCAACTCCCGACATGGCTCTTAGTCCAATCCAAATCCCTAAAAAAATCAGGACGAGGATGGTGGTCAAGATCAAACTCTCGAAATATAAAGAAAATAGTTGCAGTAGCATGATTTCTCTCATTTCTATCTTTTTTAAAGAGTAAACTCAGCTAGTCCAGCTAACTGAGTTTTTCTTTATCTATTATATCAAATATAAGTCCGTTTGTAACTAGCGAAGAATTCTTTTGTCCGCTCTTCTTTTGGATGGTGGATAATCTCATCTGGTGTTCCAGACTCAATGATTTTCCCCTTATCTAGGAAAAGAATCTTATCAGCCACTTGGGCTACAAAGGACATGTCATGACTGACCAAAATCATGGTTTGACCTGACTTAGCAGCATCTGCAATGGACTTCTCTACTTCACCAACCAATTCTGGGTCAAGGGCTGAAGTTGGTTCGTCTAAGAGCAAGACATCTGGTTTCATAGCGAGCGCACGCGCGAGGGCAACCCGTTGCTTCTGTCCACCCGATAAATGACGAGGATAATGGTTTTCACGATCAGAAAGCCCAACCTTAGCCAACTCTTCCTTGGCAATCTTAGTTGCTTCTTGGTCAGATAATTTTTTAACCACAACCAAGCCTTCTTTCACATTATCAAGTGCTGTGCGGCGTTCAAACAAATTAAACTGTTGGAAAACCATAGACAGCTTACGGCGTAAAGCAAGGATTTCTTCTTGCGTGATTTTAGAAAAATCAACTGAAAAATCATCAATCTGAATAGAGCCACTGTCAGGTGTTTCAAGATAATTGAGACTGCGAAGGAAAGTTGATTTTCCAGCTCCTGAAGAACCAATCAAGGCTACAACTTCCCCTTTTTGAATATCCAAGTCCAGATGATCCAAGACAGTCTGTCCTGAAAAGGATTTACTTAAATTCGAAATCTTAATCATTAACGAAGGTCTCCTTTCACATCTGTTTGCACGGTATCTGGTGCAGAAATAGCCATTTTTCTCTCGATGAAACGACCTAGGCTTTCAATTCCGATATTGACTACCCAATAAACAAGGGCAACGGAGATAAAGCGTTCAAAATAGCGGTAATCAGCCCCACCTAAAATCTGAGCTTGGGCAAAAACTTCCACAACACCCGCACTAAAGGCTAGAGATGTTCCCTTAGTCAAGCCAATGAGGGAATTGATTAAGGTTGGAGTAGCTACCACCGCTGCATTTGGAATAATCACGCGACGATAAACTTGCGCTCGGGTCATACCCAGACTTCGTGCCGCCTCAATCTCACCAGGATTGACTGAGAGAATGGCTGCACGAATGGTTTCACTAGCATAAGCTGCCTCATTAAAGGCAAAGGCTACAATCGCAAAAGCAGCAGCTGGAATCGCATTGATATTGAGACCAGTACCCCATTGCTGATTGAGAGCTTTCAAAGCCAAAGGGATTCCGTAGTAGGTCAACATGAGTTGCACCAAAATCGGTGTCCCTTTTAAGAAGCTAACAAAGAATGCCTGCAAGGGATATAAAATCTTGACACGATTGATTTTCACAATGGCAAAAAGAAGCGCCAAAACCAAGCCAAAAAGGGCACCACCTATTGTCAACATAATCGTTGTTGGAAGTTGTTGGACAATTCTTGGGATTCCATCAAAGACCGAACGCAGGCTAAACAGCTTGCCATCCGGAATCAATTGCATCAAGTTTTGGTACCAATCTGATGCTAAAATCGTTGTAACATTCATAAAAACATCCTCTCCTGATAATGATTCATTCTACCATACTTCTGCCGTCAATGAAATTATTTGCTACGGTCAGATACAGACTTTGTCTACCTACTAGTTTATCATACTTTGAAACAGGGAGGTTATATATTTTATCTATCAAAGAGATAAGTAAAAACTATTTCAATCCCAATTCTTCGTAAGCTTTTCGATAACCGATTTGCTTAACAGTTCCATTTTCTACTAAAATTGGCCGTTTTAACAACATACCATCACTTGCTAGCAACTCAGCCGCTTCTTGATTTGACAGACTTCCTACCTTATCTTTCAGCCCTAATTCACGGTATTTGATTCCACTAGTGTTAAAAAATTGCTTCAATTCAAATCCTGAGGTTTCTAGCCAGTTTAAAATGACTTCTTGACTAGGTGTTTCTTCCACGATGTGAACAGCTTTGTAGTCCACACCGAGTTGGTTTAATTCTTGTTTTGCTTTTTTACAAGTTGAACATTTTGGGTATTCGATAAATTCTAACATGTCTTTCACTTTCTATTTTATATCTTTAAAATCTGCGCCTTCATGCTCCAATAGCCAAGCTTTCTTTTCCACTCCTGCAGCATAACCTGTCAGACGCTTGCCTGCTCCTAGCACACGATGACAAGGTACTAGGATAGACCAAGGATTGCGCCCCACTGCTCCACCAATTGCTTGAGCAGAAGCAACTTGCAGATCTTGGGCTATTTGTCCATAGGTCACTGTCTGACCATAAGGAATTCCCTGTAAATAGGACCAAACTCGCTTTTCAAAATTCGTCCCGATTGGAGCCAAGGGTAAGTTGGATAAATCCTGCGACTTGCCTTTAAAGTAAGCATCTAAGCAAGCAATAACTGGTTCTAAAATGGGATGACTAACAACTGCTTCTATCGTTTCATCTCCTAGTCCCCTCTCAAAATGCTTCTGCTCCTGAACCCAAATGCCATACAAATAATGGTCATCAGCTACGAGAGAAAGGGAGCCAATTGGCGAAGAATAGAGCATTTTTACGTACTTCTTTTGCATTATTTCTTCAATTTTTGATAGGCCAAGCGTTCGCCATCAACTGGAACCTTACCAACCTGTTTAAAACCAAGTTTTTCAAAAATATGCTGCATGGCCTTGTTTGCAACATGCGTATCTGAGCGAAAATCTAGATAATCAAAACCTTCAATCAAGCCCTCTAAAAAGGTTTGAGCCACCCCCTGTCCCTGCACATCTGCTGCCACAGCAATACGGTGAAAGACTAGGTACTCTGACTCCCCAGCTTGCCATTTTCCTTCATAAATGGCTTCATAGGCTGCCTCTGGACTCTTGGCCACAGCTGCATAAGCTAGTAGTTCTCCCTCTTCCAAGGCTACGTAGGCTTGACCTGAGATAATATCTTCAATAATAATATCAGCATTTGGATAGCCATTTTGCCACTGGTCACTACCAGCTTCTGCTAAACATTTCTTAGCATCCTCCATCACCTGCATGATGGCATCTACTTCATTTGGAAAAGCTAAACGAATCTCCATCTTTTCTCCTCATTTCTGACTAGTTTCTCCCATCATAGCATAATTTAAGTCTTTCTACAAGCAGTTAAAACTTGACTTTTTGTTTTTATTGTTTTATAATCTAGTTATTAAAACTAGATAAAAAGGAGTTGGAAATGAAAACTACTTTTTCTTACCCTAAATGGGCAGAAATTCCAAACATTGACCTCTATCTGGACCAGGTTTTGCTCTATGTCAATCAGGTCTGCGCCCCTATCTCTCCTGATAAAGACAAGGGCCTGACAGCATCTATGGTCAACAATTATGTCAAACATGGTTACCTAACAAAACCTGACAAGAAAAAATACCAACGCCAACAGATTGCCCGTTTGATTGCTATCACAACCCTCAAGTCTGTATTTTCTATTCAAGAAATAGCCCAGACACTTAATACTCTACAAACTCAAGCAAGTTCAGAGCAACTCTACGATGCCTTTGTGAACTACATGAACCAAGGAATTGACCCAGCTAACCCTATTATCCAGAGTAGCTGCCAAACGGTTAAACTCTATCATCAAACCCTAGCCTTAATCCATCATACTGAAGAGGAGGAAATCTAATGAATACAAGCCTAAAGCTCAGCAAACAACTCAGTTTTGGAGAGGAGATTGCTAATAGTGTGACCCACGCAGTAGGTGCAGTCATCATGCTCATCTTACTGCCTATTTCATCCACCTATAGTTATGAAGCACACGGATTTTTATCATCTATCGGTGTATCCATTTTCGTTATTAGTCTCTTTCTCATGTTTCTCTCATCCACCATTTACCACTCTATGGCCTATGGTTCGACCCACAAATATGTCTTACGAATCATTGACCATTCTATGATTTATGTTGCTATTGCAGGCTCATACACGCCCGTCGTCTTGACCTTAATGAATAACTGGTTTGGCTATCTGATTATTGCCATCCAATGGGGAACGACCATCTTTGGTATTCTCTATAAAATCTTTGCTAAAAAGGTCAATGAGAAATTTAGCCTTGCTCTTTACCTGATTATGGGCTGGTTGGTTTTAGCTATCATTCCTGCCATTATCAGTCAAACCACACCGATTTTCTGGAGTCTCATGGTAACTGGCGGACTTTCTTATACAGTTGGAGCTGGATTTTACGCCAAGAAAAAACCTTATTTCCACATGATTTGGCATCTCTTTATACTAGCCGCATCTGCCCTCCAATACATCGCCATTGTTTATTACATGTAAAAAAGTTGAGAAATTCAATCTCAACTTTTTTCTTTACACATTTCGATAAAGTACTGGTGCAAGCGAACATCATCAGTCAATTCTGGATGAAAAGAAGTTACCAGCATATTTTTTTCTTGGGCTGCAACGATTTGATTATCAACTGTTGCTAGAATTTCTACACCCTCTCCAACACTACTGATAATTGGACCACGGATAAAGGTCATTGGAATCTGACCGACTCCCTTACATTCTGCTTCCGTGTAGAAACTTCCTAATTGACGTCCATAGGCATTGCGCTCGACCACCATATCCATAGTTCCAAGATGACTTTCTTCTTGAGAAGCGATTTCCTTAGCCAGCAAAATCAAGCCTGCACAAGTTCCAAATACTGGTAAACCAGATAGAATTGCTTCTCGAACGGGAATCAGCATCTCCTGCTCACGTAAGAGCTTGCCCATGGTTGTAGATTCCCCACCAGGTAATATCAAACCCGACAAATCACTCTGATGTTTCTGAAAATCTTCTAAATTTCTGATTTCAACACTCTCGACACCTAATCGATCTAGCACTTTTTCATGTTCTGCAAAGGCACCCTGCAAGGCCAATATTCCAATTTTCATCTATTTTCCTCTCTCAGCCATGAGAATTTGGATTTCATTTTCATTGATACCAACCATGGCTTCTCCTAAATCTTCAGAGATTTGAGCCAAAATTTGAGGATTTCGGAAATTGGTTACCGCTTTGACAATGGCACTCGCTCGTTTAACAGGATCTCCTGACTTGAAAATACCTGAACCGACAAAGACACCCTCTGCCCCTAATTGCATCATCAACGCAGCATCTGCTGGCGTTGCAACGCCTCCAGCCGCAAAGTTTACAACTGGCAATTTTCCATGCTCATGGACATATTGAACCAATTCTACAGGGACTTGCAAGTCCTTGGCAGCAACATAAAGTTCGTCCTCACGTAGGTTTTGAATACGGCGAATTTCCTGATTCATCATACGCATATGACGAACAGCTTGGACGATATCCCCTGTACCCGGTTCTCCTTTTGTACGAATCATGGAAGCCCCCTCAGCAATACGACGCAAGGCTTCACCCAAGTCCTTAGCCCCACAGACAAAAGGTACTTGAAATTCTTTCTTGTCCACATGGAAACGGTCGTCTGCTGGAGATAAAACTTCACTCTCATCGATATAGTCAATCTCAATAGCCTCTAAAATCTGAGCCTCAACAAAATGCCCGATTCTGACCTTGGCCATTACTGGAATGCTAACCGCTTCTTGGATTTCCTTAATCATCTTTGGGTCACTCATGCGGGAAACCCCACCAGCTGCACGAATATCAGCTGGAATCCGCTCCAAGGCCATAACAGCTGCCGCACCAGCAGCCTCTGCAATACGAGCCTGTTCAGGATTTTGAACGTCCATGATAACCCCACCTTTGAGCATCTGCGCCAAGTTTTTATTTAATTCATAACGATTTTCAGTCATTTGTTTTATCCTCATCATTTGTATTGGTAGCTACTATTTCATTTTAAGTCAGAAAAGGATGAACCACAAGATAAAAAAATCATAATTGTATGGGTACAGATTGACTAAAAACTATCTGACCTTAACTTAAGGCCAGATAGCTCATTCATTTTTATTTTTCAGCTGTAAGGGCAGCCATTGTGATGTAGTTGTATGGTTTGTTGAAGTGTGGCAAGAAGAAGAGGTCTGTCAATGCCAATTTATCAATTGTTACATGCTCTTGGATAGCAAGTGAGAACATATGAATTCCCATGCTGATTGAAATATCATGTGAAACCATTTGGGCACCAAGAATTTCACGGCTATCTTTGTCAAAGACAATCTTAATCGCTACTTCATGGTTATCATGTTTCATGAATTCTGGTTTTTGAAGATCGTTAAAGCCTGTTTCAGTCGCATTGTAACCTGCAGCTTTTGCTTTTTCAAGTGTCAAACCAGTTGAAACCATGTGAAGACCGTAGATTGAGATACCATTTGAACCTTGCACACCGATTCCTTCCAATTCATGTCCACAAGCGTTATATGCACCAACGATACCAGTACGAACAGCATTTGAAGCAAGTGCGATGTAGCTAGTGTCTTTACGTGCATTGTCATAAACAGTTGCACAGTCACCTACAGCGTAAACGCCTGGGATAGATGTTTCTTGTTTCTTGTCTACAAGGAAAGCACCGTTGCGGAAGAGTTCAATCTTACCATCAGCAAGTGCTGTGTTTGGACGGAAACCAACTGCAAGGATAACCATATCCACGTCGAAAGTTTCTTTATCAGTAATCAAGCGTTCAACTTTACCGTCACCCTCAATTGCTTTAACAGTTTGACCGAGCGCCAAGCGGATGTTGTGGTCTTCCAAGTTCTTCGCCATCATTTGTGTGAAGTCTTTGTCATAGTAGCCGTTCAAGACAGTATCAACGATATCAACAAGGACAACTTCTTTTCCAAGACGTTCAAAGGCTTCAGCAAGTTCAACACCGATGTAACCACCACCAACAACGGCGATACGGTCAAGGTGCTGGCTCTTGTCAGCAAGTTTATTGATAACTTCTTCAGCGTTTTGGTACAATTTAACGAATTGTACATTTTCAAGAGTTGCTTTAAATTCGCGGTTTCCTTTAACAATTTCAACACCTTCGATTGGTGGCAAGATTGGTGTAGAACCTGTAGCGAAAATCAATTTCTCGTATGATTCTTTGTGCTCCTTCCCTTCAACTTCTGCTGTAACTACTTTGTTATCATAGTCGATTGAAAGAACTGGTGAGTTCATGTAAACCTTAGCACCTTTAGCTTCCAATTTTTCTTTATCAGAATAGAACAAGCCTTCAGCACCGTCAATTTGTTCACCGATCCAAAGTGCCATTCCACATCCTAAGAAAGAGATGTTAGAGTTTTGGTCAAATACAACGATTTCGTTCTCATTGCCAAAATTATCCAACATAGTATTAATACATGCTGTACCAGCGTGGTTAGCACCAACTACAACGATTTTACTCATAGAAAAGTTCCTACCTTCAATTTTAAATTTACTCTTCTAGTATAACATTTACTGTTAGCGTTTACAAGAGTTTAGCTAATTTTCCCGATTTTTTTGTAAAAAAATGTAAATAATCTGTATTTTATCAGCCTTTCTTACAATTACTCTTTATTTTCTGAGCATATTTCTTGACAAGTTTACAAATTTTATTTGTGAAAACGCTGACTTTATGGTATGCTAGTATCATGGAAAGAAAATGTAAGGGGTTAAATTTAATATAAATTTACTATATTTCAGCCTTCTTTTCACAAGAGAAAGGAGTTGGTAGCTTGCCTCTTAGTTCACATTCCGAACGGCTAATGGGGACTACTATCACTATTTCATTAGTAGATGAGCAAGCTGATATCTTGCTCCAAAAATCCTTTGATTTGCTTAAAGAGCTTGAATACCGTTTCAATGCCAATAGCCAAGAATCGGAGTTGATGGAAATCAATCATCAAGCTGGAATAGCTCCAGTCAAAGTTCATCCTGATTTGTTTGAACTGATTTCACTTGGATTAGAGCATAGCCTAGCTCCCTCTAGTCATCTCAACATCAGCATTGGTCCCTTAATTCAAACCTGGCGCATCGGTTTTTCAGATGCCAAGGTCGCCCAACCCCAAGAAATTGAATCAGTACTTCCTTTAATCAATCCTCATTATATCGAGTTAGATTCTTCTACTTCCACTGTGTTCTTGAAACAGAAAGGAATGAAAATCGATCTTGGTTGTTTAGCCAAGGGTTATAGTGCGGATAAGGTTGCCCAATTTCTTAGAGAAGAGGGAGTGACATCTGCCTTGATTAATCTGGGAGGGAATATCCTGACTATTGGAAAAAATCAGGCAAGAGGCGATCAGCCTTGGCAAATTGGGATTCAAGACCCAGCCAATCCGAGGGGAAATCACTTAATGACCATCCCTGTTGTCAATAAATCTGTCGTGACTTCAGGCATTTATGAACGTCACCTGACAGTTGATGGACAAGATTACCATCATATTTTTGACAGTCAAACAGGATATCCTGTTGAAACGGAACTAGCTAGTCTGACAATCATCTCTGATAAATCAGTCGATGGTGAAATATGGACAACTCGTCTATTTGGAGAAAGACCTGCTTCTATCCTTTGGCAAGTCGAAAGTTTGGAGGGCATAGAAGCTATCCTCATCGATAAGGAAGGTCACCTAAGCTGTTCTTCAGGAATTCCTACTCTATAGAAATAGATGTTTCAATGGAGTTTTAAAATCGTATTATGTAAAAAGAGAAAGGAAATCTCATGTTAAAACTTATTGCTATTGTTGGAACAAATTCAAAACGTTCTACAAACCGCCAATTGCTTCAATACATGCAAAAACACTTTGCTGAAAAAGCTGAAATTGAACTTGTTGAAATTAAAGACATTCCTGTCTTCAATAAACCAGCCGACAAGCAAGTACCTGTTGAAATTTTAGAAATTGCTGCTAAAATTGAAGAGGCAGATGGCGTTATTATCGGTACTCCTGAGTATGACCACTCTATCCCAGCTGTTTTAATGAGCGCTCTTGCTTGGTTGTCTTATGGTATCTATCCACTTTTGAACAAACCAATCATGATTACAGGTGCTTCATATGGTACTCTTGGTTCATCACGTGCCCAATTACAACTTCGGCAAATCTTGAATGCTCCAGAAATTAAAGCAAGTGTCCTTCCAGATGAATTCTTGCTTTCACATTCTCTTCAAGCCTTCACCCCAAGTGGAGACCTAGTAGATCTTGATGTTATCAAAAAACTGGATGCTACTTTTGACGACTTCCGTATCTTTGTAAAAATCACAGAAAAATTGCGTAACGCACAAGAACTACTTCGTAAAGATGCTGAAGACTTTGACTGGGAAAATTTGTAAGATAGGAGACCAAAAAGAATGAAATTTGTTGGACTTGTAGGATCAAACTACGATCAATCATATAACCGTAAGCTCTTGGAATTTATCCGTCGTCACTTCAAACTTAAATTTGAATTAGAAGTTCTTGAAATTGATGAAGTTCCAATGTTTAACCAAGACGAAAAATGGGACGAAAGTTTCCAATTACGTTATTTATATAATAAAATTACTCGTGCTGATGGTGTTATCATCGCTACTCCTGAGCACAACCATACAATCTCAGCTTCCCTAAAATCTGTTCTTGAATGGCTTTCATATGAAGTTCATCCATTTGAAAATAAACCCGTCATGATTGTGGGAGCATCTTACTATGACCAAGGTACTTCTCGTGCCCAAGTTCACCTTCGTAAGATTCTTGACGCTCCAGGTGTCAATGCCTATACTCTTCCAGGAAATGAATTCCTTCTCGGTAAAGCTAAAGAAGCCTTTGATGTTAATGGGAATATCACAAATGAAGGAACTATTAATTTCCTTGAAACATGTTTGGACAACTTTGTGAAATATGTGGGAGTCGTTTCAAAATTGAAAAAACCAAAACCAATCGCACCAGAAGATTTATATTGTACAAATCCAATCGCAACTACCATTCAAGGAGTTGACCCTGATGATCCTGAATGGGTAGAAAAAGCTGCTGAGCTTGTTGGAGCTGTTTCTGGAGATACTTACGTTAAATTAGACCACGGTATCTTGACAGTTAACCAAATTGATATGTTCTTGAAAGCAATGCCATTTGAGTTGACATATGCGGATGATAATAACCAATTCTTGTACTATAATAACGCACATCAAGATCCAAACACAATGTATGGTAAACGTGTGCGAGTTCAAGCAGGTAGCCGATTAGGAACTGTGCATGCTTCTCTACCACCTGCAAGAATGAAAAACGTTGAGTGGGTTGTAGGCGTATTACGTAATGGTGATCAAGAATATGTTCGTACAATTGTTCCGGGACAACCAGAAGGTGTAATTAATACTCATAACTATAAAGCAATGTACTATCCAGATGGCTCATATGCTGGAATTAATGAAATTATCTTTAATTTCCAACCATGGCTTGATTGGTACTTAGAAACAACTGGTCAACGTCTAGTTGGTGGAAATGCATCAGCTCCTGCTGGTGGACACGGTCACGGCGATGCAGATGCTACATCTGGAGCTTCTGATGCAGGTGATGCTGGAGGTCACGGTGGTGGCGCAGACGCTACATCTGGTGCAAGCAACTAATAGTAGTTTTAGGAACCATCTTGGTTCCTTTTTTAGTGACAAAAGACTAGCAGTTTGTGTCTGCTAGTCTTTTGGTTATTATTTCATCTATCTTTATTAAAAGAAAGAATACTTATTATGAATTTGGGTCATCAAGACTACGACCATGTAAACCTTTTTCACGTTGGACTTGGCGTAGTTTTTCTGGTGTAACATCGTTTCCTTCTTCATCCACAATTTTGATTCCCTCAATGTGGTGACGAACAGAGCGACGATAACCTTCGATGTACTCCTCACGTAGTTTAGCTTGTTCCACTTTTTCTTCTGGTGTCAAGCCTTCTGCTTTTTTCTTTTTAGCAAGCTCGTTGATACGATCAATTTTTTTCTGATCCATTTCTTCTCCTTTGTGATAAGATAAAGTCCGTTTATCAAATTTTATTTAGTGTTAATTTGGTTAAAACGAGCAAGTTTAGCTGCTTTTTGAGTTAAATGAGACAAGATAGCCAAACGATTTTGACGGACAGCCTGATCTTCTGCCATTACCATGGTATTCTCAAAGAAAGCATCAATAACTGGACTAAGCGCAAAGAGTTGTTTCAATTGCTGACTTGCAGAACCTGATAAAACGAGTGATTCTACTGCTTCTGCCAAGGCTTTTTCTTGGTCATTTTCAAAGAGTGCTGAATCAACTGTAGCTACTCCTTCTGCATTCTCAGCCAAGTTAAAGGCACGAGAAAGTGATTCAACAGAAGGTTTGAAGTCTTCTTCCTTACTTGCTTCTACAAGAGCACTTGCTACTTCCAACATATCTGCCACAACAAAGTTCGAACTTGCAAGTACTGCTTCCTTAATATCTTTTGGAGTAGAGCCCATCATCTTATCAACACGAGCCTTGATAAATTCTATAACCTCTGTCTTATTTTCATAAGTCAAGCTGTCAAATTTCAAAGCATAAAGGCTATCAATCAACTCATCCATAGCAATGTGCCAACCAAAGGCATCCAAGATACGAACCACACCTTGAGTCGCGCGACGAAGGGCATAAGGGTCATTTGAACCTGATGGAATCAAGCCTACTGAGAAGAAACTCAAAATCGTATCCAATTTGTCTGCAATGGCTAGAATGGCTCCAACCTTGCTCTCTGGAAGTTCTCCTTCGGCTGATGTAGGCATGTAGTGTTCACGAATAGCAGCTGCCACTGCTGGAGTTTCCCCAGCAAGAAGGGCATATTTCTCACCCATAATTCCTTGGAGTTCGTCAAACTCACCAACCATCCCTGTCAACAAGTCAAACTTGTAAATGGCTGCTGCACGGGCTAGGTCAATCGTTTCATCCGCTGACAAGCCTGCTTTTTCTGCCAAGAGAATAGCAATCTGACCAGTACGAATCATGTGTTCACGAAGGGAACCAATTTTCTCATGGAAAGTCACATTGTTTAATTTTTCAACAAGGTCAGAAATCACCAATTTTTGGTCTTCACGCCAGAAGAATTCTCCGTCTTCCAAACGAGCTACCAAGACTTTTTCATTTCCTTTGATGACATTTTCCAAATGATCTGCGTTTCCGTTACGAACAGAAATGAAGTTTGGCAAGAGTTTTCCATCTTGATCACGAACAACAAAGTAACGTTGGTGTTCCTTCATCGAAGTCACCAAGACTTCTTCTGGAACTTCAAGGTATTTAGCATCAAAGCTTCCCATAAAGGCAGTTGGGTATTCAACCAAGTTCAAGACTTCATTCAGCAAATCCGCATCAATTTCGATACGTACACCATGTTTTGCCTCAATTTCCTTGATTTGGTCAACAATCATTTGCTCACGTTCACGTGGATCTGCTATTACAAATTGTGCACGAAGATCTTCTTCATAGCTCAATGCTGACTGAATTTTGGTTTCTTTCCCCAAGAAACGATGACCACGGCTGACACGACCTCCCTTGATATCAAGGAAATCCAAATCAAACTCTTCTTCATCTAAAAGAACAGTTAAAGTGTGAACAGGACGAATGTATTCAAAGCTATTTCCAGCCCAGTGCATGCTGACTGGGAAAGTCAGGGATTTCAAGACATCCACAACACCTGGAACAATAGCTTCAACTGCTTGACCAACTTCTTCTTTAGTGACATAGACATACTCTTCACCCTTGATTTCACGGAATTCGATATCTTCAACCGTCAAGCCTTTTCCACGGACAAATCCTTGAGCTGCTTTGGTAAAGTTTCCATCACTATCCAAGGCAATTTTCTTTGCTGGGCCCTTGAAATCTTCTGTCAAATCAGACTGTTTGTCTGCTAAATCAGTCACACGAACAGCTAAACGACGTGGTGTTGAGAAGGTTTGAATAGCTTCAAAAGACAGGCGATTTTCCTTGAGGAAGGCTGCCATTTTTTCTCCTAGTTGTTTTTCACTTGGTGTGACAACATAGGCTGGTAATTCTTCAAGACCGAGTTCTACTAATAAGTTTTTTGTCATGTTTTTTCTCCGAAAAGTATCTTTTTATTTTCCAGTTTGCCTTATGTGATTGGCACGCAAGCAACCAACTTCGTTGTTTCATTGCTAAAATTGGAGCCAAAAGTCTCCAATTTTGCCTAGTATCCTTAGCTTCACTAAGGATACCTTCATCACTGCGGCAACTGGCTCAGGGCTCACTCTGCTCGCCCATTTTCGTAATTTGTCACTCTCTTTATTCTGCGTCTTCTGCTAAGAGTTTAGCTCGTGTTTCTTCATCCAAAAGTGGGTAGCCTAGTCGTTTGCGTTCTGCGACAAAGGTTTTGGCTACGACACGGGCTAGGTTACGAATACGAGCGATATAGCCTGCACGCTCTGTTACAGATACTGCACCATGCGCATCAAGCAGGTTAAAGGTGTGTGAACATTTGAGAACATAGTCATAGGCAGGGTGAACCAAACCTTCTTCCAAAGCACGACCAGCTTCTTTTTCAAACTTATCAAAGTTTTCCAGCAACATTTCTTGATCTGAAATTTCAAATGAATATTTTGAGTGCTCATACTCAGGCTGAATAAAGATTTCCCCGTATTTTACACCATCAGCCCACTCTATATCATAGACAGAGTCTACTTCTTGAATATAAGAAGCCAAACGCTCCAAACCATAGGTAACTTCCGCAGTCACAGGGCCAGTTGCCAATCCACCGACTTGTTGGAAATAAGTGAACTGAGTAATTTCCATCCCATCAAGCCAAACTTCCCAACCAAGACCAGCTGAACCAGTTGATGGGTTTTCCCAGTTGTCCTCAACAAAACGAATATCGTGTTCCAAAGGATTGATTCCCAATTTTTCCAAAGACTCAAGGTAAAGTTCTTGGATATTTGATGGAGATGGCTTCATGACCACTTGGAATTGGTGGTGTTGGTAGAGACGGTTAGGGTTTTCCCCATAACGACCGTCAGCAGGACGACGTGATGGCTCTACATAAGCCGCATTCCATGGCTCAGGTCCGATAGCACGAAGGAAAGTGTAAGGACTCATTGTCCCTGCACCTTTTTCGTTGTCATAAGCCTGCATAAGCATACAACCTTGGTCATTCCAAAATTGTTGCAAAGTAAGAATGATTTCCTGGAAAGTCAATTTTTTAGACATTGTTTACTCCTTTTTTATAAATTACTTGCGACACGAGTCTGCCTCGTCTATCATACGAGGCAAGACGAGTTAGTACTGCGTCTAGCTCAGGCACTCTAGTGCTGAGCGTGGGGCAGCCCGACTGTAAGGAGGTCTCTGCCACTGACGCAGTGAAATGTTAATTTCTTAGACATTGAATACTCCTTAATAAAAAATGATTTCTTGCGACACGAGTCTGCCTCGTCGATTATACGAGGCAAGACGAGTTAGTACTGCTTCTAGCTCAGCACCCTAGTTCTGAGCGTGGGGCAGTCCGACTGTAAGGAGGTTTCTGCCACTGACGCAGTGGAAAGTCAATTTTTTAGACATTATTTTCTCCTTTAATTTATATTATCTTTTTAGCTTTATTTATCAAGCAATCAAGAAAAAGCTGAGTCCTGAAAAATATGACGTTTGGGAACAGTTTGTAAATTCTGATCGCATTCATCTATTGTACCTAATTTCAAAGCACAGACTTCTGGTATATTTTCTTGAGTAGTGAAAATTTGACTATGACAGTTCTGGCAGTAATAACGCTGTTTTCCTGGAGAAGAACTATAGGAAACAAGTTTTTCTTTCCCATGCAATACTAGCTTTTCACTGCTAACTTTAGCATTAACTGTATAGGCAGACGCAGTTGCTTTCCGACAAAATGAGCAATGACAAAAAACTAATTCCGATAATTCCTCATCTAGAGTGTAGGTCACTGATTTACATAAACAAGATCCTTTAAGCATTATGCTCCTTTCTACTTAGGCATTAGACGAATTCAAAAAGAACCGAATTTCAACACCCGAGCCTTGCGACTAGGGGCGTCAGAAACGCGGTTCCACCCTAATTTATTACTTCATTGTTTTTGAAAATACTACAGAAAGCGCCAGTTCTTTATTTTGCCCTACTTGGCTCCCACTATCCCAAGCTCGCTTGAAGAACGCCATAAGACTTTCTTTCCTGTTGACTATTATATCAGAATTGTAACATACTGTAAATCAAAAACTATAGAAAGATGTATAGTATTCTCTATTCACTTTTTGAAAAAGTTGCAAATCCAATAACTGACAATAAGAGAGAAATTCCTGAAATACTTAGAATAATAGAAATCATGTTATTCTCACCAGTGGCTGGCAATTGTTTTCCTTCTTTATTTACTGTAGCTAAAAGCACTTGTTGAGCACTTCCAGCTAGTGTTTTATTCTCATCCTTAGCTTCTATATTGGAATGAAGTATTGCAATTGATGTAGCTTTCTCGATTTTATTATTGCTAATTGAAGGCTTGATAGTTGACACCTGTCTATTGTGACTTACTAATTTAACAGGTTGCACTTGAGAAACTGGCTTAACTGGTGCAACTGCTTTAGTTGGAATCTCTACTTTATTAGCCTTAAGTTTTACAGCCGTTTCTTTTAGAGCATTGATTACTGCATTAATTTCTTCTTGACTAGCTTCTGCATTTTCCAAAAGTAGCTTAGCTTTGTTGAAAATAAGATTATATGCATCCTTCTCCTCTTTGCTAGCTGTCAAAAATCTTGGATCTTTGTCTTGGAACTTCACTTCATCCACGATAACATTTTTTAGGCTCATGAAATCTGTTTCTTTCCCATTCAGCTGGTCTTGTGCTTTCAAGAAAGCGGTCAATAGACGGTCGATTTCATCTTGAGTTATCAAATCTTTTGTAATTAATAATGCCAAGAGTTTGAATTCACGATCATATTGACCTTTGCGTTCTTGATCAGAATTTATATATTTACCTTTTTTAACTGTCTCAGCATATGCTTTAATGGCATTCTTCAATGATGTGATATCAGATTCCTTACCATCCAATGTTTGCATAGCAGACTCTAAAGCCTTAACAATTTGGTCAATTTTATCTTGGTTAAGTTTACTTCCCAATGCTAGTTGCGCATCTTTGACACTTTGATCAAAAATCTCTTTTAACTTCTGTTTTGTATTATAATATCTCGGAGTTTTAACTACTTCTATTTGTTTATTTAAAGCTGCAATTAGAGCTAACTTAGAAACAACTGAAAGTGACAAAACATTATTTTTACCAAACAGAACTTTAAATGGTTGAAGATTATCAAGTAATTCATAACCGTTTGATAGATTTACAAGAACTTTATACTCACCAGTAACTACTTTCTTACCATAAGAATGTTTACCATATGTTTCAGCTGGCAAGACTTGACTCTGACCATCTTCACCTACTAAAGTAATCGTTGTAGTTCCAGGAACAGCTTGATTAAAGCCAACCGTTACTGGGGCATATTTCATTTTGTTAGCCAAAAAGGTAATAGTTTGAAAACTATTTTCTTTCGTTAAATCAAATTCCTTAGATATAGCACTCACAAATTTCAACTCTGTACGGTCATAGCTAAAAATTTCCGCAACATAATGCCCAAATTTCAAGAAATTAATATCTTTTGACTTATCAACGGTTACATATTGACCTTCGCTATTTTTAATGCGATAAACATATGTTGTATCAATCTCATCATTGGTTTTATTGTTTAGTATAGCAATTTTTACACGACCACTATTTTCTTCACCTACAAGATCTTTGAGAGATATAAAATCTACATTTCCCGCAAAGTCTTCTACATAATAGAAGATTTTCGATTTATCAACGTTCTTAGGAAGTGTATAACTACCATCTTCATTTTGTTTGATAATTTGATACTGTTCGATTTCTGAATCTGTCGCCTCTCTATTTTCAGAAGGACGAATATAAAAGACTTTTTCTAGAAGAATTCCGCCATTTCCTACATCCTGAGGTTTACGAGCTATAAATTGTTCTTGATCTTTTTGAGAACGAATATATCCCGAAGTAATCAGAGGTTTTTGTGTATCGATTTGAATTTTAAATATTGTGTATTGTTCTTCAGCTCCAGGGACATCTGGCTTATAACTAATAACATAGTCATAAATTCCATCAGAGACTCGATTTCCATTAGAATCCTGTCCTCCCCAAGCTGTTTTATCTATAATGTAACTTCTTGGATTTCTAGTATCGCCATCAAAATAATTTTTCACAAGGTCTGTTGGACGACTTTGCCAAATAGGCTGACTGTGTGTTGTATCCGAAGAATCATAAACAGTTGCACGAAGATTTACCAAGTTTCTATAGACAAGAGTTTTAAATTGAACAGAATCTTTATTACCATCATCGTTCGGCGAGATAGCAAGGCGAACATTACCCTTTTCATCTAACTGAAGATGGTATTTTCCTTCAGCATCTTGTTTCACTCCGAGTACAGTCACTCGATTTCCTTGACGCTCTGCTTTTAAAACATTTACATCATTTTCAGAACTTGTTAAATAAGTTGCATCGTCTGAAGGTGAAATTCCTGGATTATCTTTATCAATTTCAGAGTAAAATCCACTGTTTCCTTCCTTAATCAATTGATAAATTGGTTTTTCAATTGCAGGTAGATTTTGGAATTCTCCCTTAAATCCCATAAATGGCAACCCAATAACAGAACCATCATCTGCAGGATTGACAAATCTAACAAATCCTTCTAGAAAATATCCATTTGGCATTATTTTGCTAAGTTCTTCAGTAAACTTACTTGTATCTACACTAACTGTTACCGTCTTCGTACTATGAGCTTTCACAGTTACTTCAGGCCAAACTGTTTCAGTTAGTTTTCGTGGACGGAGAGTGAATTTCCCTTCTTCAACTTCGTCCGTATTTGTATTTACAATCATCTTCAATGTTTGGTCTTTATCCGAAATATTATGAATTGTAACTTCAAAGGTAAATTTATCACCAACATTGCCAAGAGTAACACTTGGATAGTTATTTACACCTGTTACAAATAAATCTGTGCTTGTTGCCGCCATCGTGTCAACTACGCCCGCACCTTGCTGGCGTGGAGAAGTATAGGCTCCAATTTGTTTATTAAAATGTGGTTTTGCAGTAGACATAATTAAAGCTTTTACAATCTCTGAAATTTGACTAGCTGATAATTCAGGATGTTTCTTTGCTAAATATTCTTTGACTAATGCTGCGACACCGGCTACATGAGGGGCCGCCATACTTGTTCCACTGATACTTCCATAGCTATTGTCGTTAAATGATGAATAGATATTTCCACCAGGTGCAGTAACATCTGGTTTCAATTGTCCATCTGTTGTAACTCCCCAACTTGAAAAATCTGACAATTGGTCTGCAACGTCTGATTTACGATTATCCATCTTGTGATTAAAGACAATTTTATACTGACCAGACTTAAGAATTTCACCATAATGTTTTGAAATAAAGACAGATGGGATTTTCTTAGCATCACCTGTAACAGACATACTAACATTTGCACCTTCAACATTGTTATAAATTAAAACTCCAGCTGCACCGTGTTGAAGAGCATTTTTAATCTTATCAGAGAAATGGATTTTACCACGTTGAATCAGTGCTAACTTGCCTCTTACATCAATATTAGCAAAATCTTCTTCACGACCAATACCCGCTGCTACATATTCGTATTCTTTCCCTTTTTCAAAATCTTTTTCTGTTTCAGGTCTATTAAAATCAAACTTACCATAATCAAGGGTAGCGTCATTTTCTAAACCTTTTACTTCAAAAACTTCAGTAGTTAGAATTTTATTATTAATCGAAGCAACAGAAATTGAATCTTCCACTGTAGAGGGATTTCCGACGAGACCATAATCAGGATTTGTTGCCAATGGTTGTGAAAAACCTCTACCGAAAGTATTACTATTACCAGCAGCAATAACAACAGATACTCCTTTAGCGCGTGCTCTTTTTACTGCATCAATGATATCTGAACCTGCATCTATCGTTGAACCCGCACCTGCACCCAAACTCATATTGATCACATCTGCACCTAACGCAACTGCATCATCAATAGCTTTTACATAGAGGGCAGAGGCTGTAGTTTTATCTCTGTCTGAAAAAACTCTCATAAACATTATTTGAGCTTCTGGTGCAACTCCATATACCTTCTCAGAATTTGGAGCTTTATTAACTGGATTTCCAGCTACAATACCAGTAACGTGCATTCCATGAGACTCTTTTTCAGCCTCTTTTATATTATCTGTTCCATCAAAGTAATCATAAGCATATACTACCTTGTCACTGTACCATTTCCCATAGTCAATACCAGCAGTCTTTTTAGCTTTTTCTATATCATTCTGATTTTTAAATTTCGCCTTTGACGGATCAGAAATACGCAGAACTTCATGATTCAAATCAAGGCCTGAATCTATAACGGCGACTACAGTTCCTTGCCCTTTGTGTCCTGCTTCCCATGTTTTAGGGACAGTAATCATTTCATTACTGGAGATACTATTTGGCTTTTCTTTATGCCCACTTTGAGATAAGGACTGTAATTGTGAACTTTCGGAAGAAGAACTGCTTTTTACTGCTGATTCTTCCTTCTTCTCTTCACTTTTTATAGCAGTCTTTTCTTTCTGTGTGATTACATTCTTGTCTGACTTATTATCTCTATATTCTATAGAATCATCTTGTTTTAATGACTCTGTCACTTCTGTTTTTTCCTTTGAAGAAGAATCTAGAGCATTCTTGTCAGCCGTGACTAGCGGTGCGAGCTTATTTGAATCATCTAATTTATTTGTTATTACCGCATGTGTAACTTGATTGGATGTTTCAAATTTCCCCTCATCAGCACTAACCTGTGCGAAAGCAAATCCGCATGCTAAGACCGATAGCAGAAAAATCGTTGCTACTTGGTACTTTTTATGACAAAAATCTTTGCAATCTCCCATAAAATCACTCCTTTTTATTTAAATTAAAAGTATTATATCCTAAATTATCAGAAAATTCTATCAAAATCTTATTTTGTAACAAAGTTGTAATATTAACCACTCTTCTCATGCGATTTAAACATAAAAAAATTTAGTTTCGAGTGATACAAAACTAAATTTCTTTATTGAAACACTACTTACTATTGAATTGGTCATTCAGCAACCTTCTTACTGATTACGGTCATAGAATAATTCGTGTGATTTTAATCGTGAATGAAGCATTTCTGGAACTGTGACAAATTCATAACCTTGCTCTTTCAAATAGTCAATAACTTTCGGTAGAGCATGTACCGTCTCAACATGAATGTCATGCATAAGAATAATTGAACCATTCTTAACCTGACGCTGAACCTCTGTCAAGATAGCTGTTTCATTTTTACTCTTCCAGTCCAGACTATCTACATCCCACATAATAAAGCTCAAATCTAAGCTTTTGCGAATGTCGTCTGTAATGGCTCCATAAGGGGGGCGCATAAGTTTAGAGCTAGAACCCAGCACCTTAGTTAGCGCATCCTCCGTATCAGTAATTTGTTTTTTAGCTTCATCAAGAGAAAGTTTTGAAAGAACTGGATGGCTCCAACTATGGTTTCCAATGACATGCCCATCTGCTTTCATTCGTTTCAAAATCTCTTCATTGCCAGAAATATTCTTACCTAAAACAAAGAAAGTAGCCTTAATTCCATACTTAGAAAGAGTATCTAATGCTTGATTTGTTGTTGCAGGATTTGGTCCATCATCAAAAGTCAAGGCTACTACTTTACGATTTTTCTTCTCCAAATAAGCTTTATAAAGTTCCGCATCCTTATCTAGCAAATATGAGGACTGAATAAGCTCAAAGAAACTAGATACTGGCAAGGCAATCTCATTTAGATTTTCCACTGATTGACTGGGATAAAGAATAATTTGGCTATCCTTATAATCAAAGTTCCATGCAGACAAGTCTTGGTCAGAGAAACCTTTAACAATCTGATCAAACTTTTCTTGCTCCAATTTCTTATCCTGTAAGAAAGAAGTCAGTTCTTTTGTCAGCTTTTCTTTGGCTTTACTAGCATCTGAAAATAATTGATCAAGGGTAAAAGGTTTACCGTCTTCCGTCAAATGTACTTTCGCTAGACTAGTTTTTTCCGTCTCTTCAACTTTTAACGAAGTTAAATCATAGACTTGTTTCATCACACTTCGGTTAACAATCCCTTTTAAAGTCGAATCCTGTTTCTCCGTATAATAAAAAACCAGATTTTCCTTGTCTTCTAAATTTTCCTTAATATCCTGCACTATGATTCCTTTTACAGACGAAATCACTTGCTCCCCTTGGAGAGGATAATAGGCAATCACTTCAGCTTGTCCCTTACGAAAATGATCTTTCTGATTAGCCTCACTCAATTGATCATCTTTCTCTTTTTTAAGCGATTCAATATTTTGTTCAAAGCTTTGTTTTGAAAATACCTTGTAGCCAATCATCGATCCAAGAACACAAATACTTACTGAAAAGATAGCTACTAGGGCTATTAAACTCATTCTTATCTTATCGTGCTCAACACGATTTGCTCTACTTTTATCCATAAGACCATCATATCAAATTCAAGCTATAATTTCAATGATTAACGGAGATTATAATATATCGAAAAAAGAGGGATTTCCCTCTTTATTCAATTCATTTATTTGACTGCTTCTTTCAAAGCATCTACCTTATCCAAACGTTCCCACGGAAGGTCAATATCCGTACGTCCCATGTGACCGTAAGCCGCTGTTTGACGGTAAATTGGACGCTTAAGATCCAGCATTTGGATAATTCCTGCAGGGCGAAGGTCAAAAATTTGACGAGCCGCTTTTTCAAGTTTGCTTTCAGCTACTGTTCCTGTACCAAAGGTATCAATACGAACAGAGACAGGCTGTGCAACACCGATAGCATAAGCCAATTGCACTTCTGCTTTCTTAGCAAGACCCGCTGCAACGATATTCTTGGCAATATAGCGAGCCGCATAAGAGGCTGAACGGTCTACCTTAGTCGCATCTTTACCAGAGAAAGCACCACCACCGTGACGAGAGTAGCCACCATAAGTATCTACGATAATCTTACGACCAGTCAAACCTGAATCTCCTTGAGGTCCACCGATTACAAATCGACCAGTTGGATTGATAAAGAATTTTGTTTGCTCATCCAAGTAAGAAGCTGGAATAACCTCTTTGATAACCTTGTTAATGACATCATTGTGAATTTGTTCATTGCTGACTTCTGGATCGTGCTGAGTTGAAATCACGACTGTGTCCACACGTACTGGACGATCATTTTCGTCATACTCAACAGTAACTTGTGATTTAGCATCTGGGCGAAGATAGCTAATTTCCCCAGACTTACGAAGTTCTGCCAGACGACGAACTAACTTGTGGCTTAGTGAAATTGGCAACGGCATGAGCTCTTCTGTTTCATCAACTGCAAATCCAAACATGAGCCCTTGGTCTCCAGCTCCAATCAAGTCCAGTGGATCTTGATCTGCATTTCCACGAACCTCCAAGGCTTCGTTAACACCTTGGGCAATGTCTGGTGACTGCTCAACAAGCGACGGATGAACTCCCACCGTCTCAGCAGAAAAACCATACTCTGTATTGGTATAACCAATCTCTGCAATGGTATCACGCACCACACGGTTAATATCCACATAGGCATTTGTAGAAATTTCACCAAAAACGTGGACGGAACCAGTATAGACAGCTGTCTCAGCAGCAACGTGCGCATCTGGATCCTTAGCTAAAATGGCGTCCAAAATCGCATCTGAAATTTGATCTGCAACCTTATCTGGATGCCCCTCAGATACAGATTCAGACGTGAATAATTTACGTTCTGACATAAAAATGTCCCCCCTTAAAAATAGTGTTATAGAGTTACAAAGTACTGATAGGTATTTTCATTTTCTAAGAGTTACAACGCGTAAGGAATAAAAACGATACTTTTTTATTCCTAAAGCTAGTAAGGCGCATAGGGTGACCGCCTTATAGCAGCATCCGTAAAATGACGAGCGACTTTGGAGCTGTCATTCTTTGCGAGTTGCGACTCGAAAGAAAAAATAGAAATTTCTACCATCTTATCGGGACTATATAACTTTACCATTATACCATTTTTAAGAGCAATTTGCAGTCTTTAATGCAGTGTTTCTGTTTAGATAGTTCGTTCTCATAAATAAAAAAGTTGGAGCTCAGTACTCCAACAATTACTATTAAAATGTTTGGCGTTTAGCTTTACGCTCTGCACGACCTCGAGCGCGATTTTCAGCACGCTTAGTCTTGCGGCGTTTTTCATCCACTGCCCATTGAATTTTCTTCTTATAACCCGGTTTGACTTTTTTCTTTTTCTTTTTAACCAAACCAATCATTTCGATATCAAGTTTATCTTGTTTTTTCTCACGGTTGGCACGACGATCACGGTCATAAGTATCTTGAAATTCACCGTCTTTGACCATCTTAGGAGTAAACTTGATTCCCAATTTCTCCAACTCACGGATATCCGAGTCATCACTTGGCTGATAAAGAGTAATAGCTGTACCTGGTAGGCCATTTCTTCCAGTTCGACCAACACGATGAACAAAGAAGGACAAATCTTGCGGAATGGCATCATTGATGACATGGCTGACACCTTCAATATCAATTCCACGCGCTGCCAAATCTGTTGCGACAATGTACTCAAAATCCAGATTTTTCACCTGATTCATGATACGCTTGCGCTCACGAGGGGCAATATCTCCATGAATCTTGGCAACTTTCAAACCTTGAGCAGTCAAGTATGAATGCAATTCATCAGCACGCGTTTTAGTGTTAACAAAAATCATTGCCAAATAAGGTTGCATCAACTGAGTCAACTGGTAAATTTGAGCATTCTTATCACGTCCCTTAGTCGAAATCAACCAATTATCAATAGTGTCAGAAATGACTGTTTTGGTCTTGATTTTCTCCATAACAGGATTTGACAAGTATTTTTTCAAGAATGGTTGCAACTTTTGTGGGATAGTCGCTGAGAAGACCATGAATTGCAGGTCTTTTGGAAGGCTTCCAGCAATCTTATCAACAGTTTCTAAGAATCCCATATCCAAGGTCATATCTGCCTCATCAACCACAAAGGTCTTGGCCTTGTGAATAGCTAAATCACCAGATTTGACCAAGTCGTAGATACGACCTGGCGTTCCGATAACAATATGAGGCTGGTTACTTGCCAATTTGTCAATCTGGCGAGCCTTATCTGTCCCTCCCACATAATTAACCACACGAACTTCCACTTCTGAGTGGGCTGCAATCTGACGAGCTGCTTGGTAAATCTGAGTAGCCAACTCACGGCTTGGTGCAGTAATCACTGCCTGTACACTATCACTAGTTTCATCTAATTGCTGGAAAATCGGCAACAAGAAAGTATGAGTCTTACCTGAACCTGTTTTTGATTCACCGACTAGGTCACGACCTGCCAAAACAATCGGAATCAACTTGTCTTGCACCTCTGTTGGAGTTGTAAACTTCAACTCCTCCAAGGCTTCACTAATATAGTTTTTAAATTGAAATTTCGTAAATGACATAATATCCTCGATTCTATCTATCTGTTCAATTATACCACATTTTATTCTATTTCAGTAGCCTCACTTATTTAAGCTATTCCAGTAGTTTCTCTAGTCAGAAAAAGGCTGGAACTTCGTGATTCCAACCTCTTTTCATACTCAATGAAAATCAAAGAGCAAACTAGAAAACTAGCCGCAGGTTGCTCAAAACACTGTTTTGAGGTTGCAGATAGAACTGACGAAGTCAGTAACATCTATACGGCAAGGCGACGTTGACGTGGTTTGAAGAGATTTTCGAAGAGTATCAGTTATTATTTCCAGTTTAAAATAGCATTCAAGCCATAGTGATCACTGACTTGCGGACTCTTGTTACCATCAAATACGACATGTAATTTTTCCACCGCTAACTCTTTGGTAGTAAAAATATAGTCGATTCGAAGGGGTTCTGTGTTCCCTTTCCAGCCATCAATTTCTGGTGGAACAGTGTAACTACCACTTTTCTCTTGAGCAACTTCAAATGCGTCTTGTAAGCCTAATGGACTAGATAAAATTGCTTGGTAACCTTCCTGACCAGCTGGGTTGTTGAAATCTCCAGCAAGTAAAAGTGGCTTATTTAATTCTTTCAAGACAGCCTCAAATCGTGCCCATTCTTCTTGGAACCCTTTATCCCACCAAGAAAGGTGGACACTGGCAACTGCAAGGTCCTTGCCATTGACTACAGTTTCAGCCAGGGCGACACGGCGAGTATGATAGTCTGTTGGATCATCCACATCTGAAACCAAAATTTCTCTGGCTTCAATAGGTGTTTTAGACAAGATAGCCACACCTTCATGGTAGCGGTCATAGCCGATATGGTTATAGGCCCAAGTCCAGTAGTAATTTTTCCCTTGCTCAGACAACTTTTCAACCAAAAGTCTAACATAGTGGTCTTGATGAATAGGCTCAGCTGCTGGCAAAGCTTGATAAAGATCATTAACCTCCACCTCTGGCGATGTAATCTCCTGATTGATTTCTTGGAAACAAATCAAATCATAGTCCTTTTCAAGAATATCCTCAAGCAAAATCTGGAATTTTTCCTCTGCTTCTTTCTCCATCCAACTGTGAGTATTGAGTGTTAAAAATTTCATGTTTTTCTCCTAAAACAAAAGGTTGGAAAACAGCTTCCAACCTCAAGTATATTACAATTCTACTTTAGCAACTGCTGTTTTAGCTGCGAGAGAACCTGTTTGTTCTAATTTAACTGATTTAATAGCTTCAGCATTTGTGAAGACAACCACTGTTGAAGTTTCACGACCTGCTGCACGGATAGCATCTAAGTCAGCTGTGACAAGTAAGTCACCTGCTGCAACTTTTTGTCCTTCAGCTACATGAACTGTAAATGGTTTTCCTTCAAGACTTACTGTGTCCAAACCAATGTGAACAAGTACTTCAAGACCTGCTTCAGTCACAAGACCAAGGGCATGTTTTGTAGGGAAGATGCTTGATACAGTACCTGAAACTGGAGATACAATGTTTCCATTTGCAGGTTCTACAGCAAATCCGTCACCCATCATTTTTTGAGCAAATACTGGATCTTTTACTTGTTCCAAAGCAACAACTTGACCGTCAGCTACTGAGTAAACTTCCTCAGTAAGACCTTTGAAATGAACAGTGTTTTGTTGCGCTTCTGTCATTTGACTTGGAAGAGTTTCAGGAATGATTTCACCTGAGTCAAGAATATCTTGGATATCAGATTTCAATACGTCTGCTTTTGGACCGTAGATAGCTTGAACTCCTTGTCCTTTCATGACAAGACCCATAGCTCCTTCTGCTTTCCATTGTTCTGCATCACCGACCTTGTCAGCGTCTTTTACAGTAACACGGAGACGAGTCATACATGCATCTACATCAACGATGTTTGCACGTCCACCAAGAAGGTTGATAATGTTTACAGCTTGAGAACCTGCTGCAACTTTCACTTCGCTGCTAGCTTCTTCTGAACCTTCAGCAGTTTCGTAGTTTCCGTTACGTCCTGGAGTTGCGTAGTTGAATTTTTGAATCATGAAGTTTGCGATAAAGTACATGATTACAGCAAAGAGAACAGTTACCCAAATGAAGTTAACGATATCCATACCGATACCAGCGCTAATCGCAATAGGTGTACGAGTCAAGAACTCAATTGAACCAAATGAGTGCATACGTAGGTTCACGACGTCAGCCATAGCGAAGGCCGCACCTTGAACAAGTGAGTAAACAAGATACATAGGTGTTGCGATAAACATGAACATGTATTCGATTGGTTCAGTAACCCCTGTCAAGAATGTTGCAAGAGCTGTTGCAATCATCATACCTTTGTATTTGTGTTTCTTGTCAGCATCAACATTACGGTAGATAGCCACGATCACACCCATCAAGATACCGAATGAACCGATCATTTGACCAACTTTGAAACGAGCTGGGTGAACAGTATCTAACAAGTGTTGGTATTGAGTAGCATCAGTACCTTTAAGGTTTACAAGGTCTGTTACCCATGCAAGCCAAAGTGGATCTTGACCAAATACTTGACTACCTTTAGCTGCACCTGTTAAGACCTCATAAGTACCACCAAGAGCTGTGTAGTTCATTGGGATAGTCAACATGTGGTGAAGACCAAATGGTAAGAGCAAACGTTCCAATGTACCATACAAGAATGGTGCAAGGATTGGAGCAGTTTCTTGTGAGTTAGCAATCCAGATACCAAAGCTATTGATACCAGTTTGCACAAGTGGCCAGAAAGCTGAAAGTACAATTGCAGCAATTACTGAACGAAGAATAACTACAAACGGTACAAAACGTTTTCCGTTAAAGAATGAAAGTGCATCAGGAAGCTTACGGAAGTTATAGTATTTGTTGTAAGCAGTTGCCCCAATAAAACCAGAAATAATCCCTACGAAGACACCCATGTTAAGTGCTGGTGCTTCCATTACACTAATGAAGTAATCAGCAACTTTGATTGATCCACCAAAGAGTGTTGTTACCATAGCTTCTGGATTTTTCAACATATCTCCTGATACGCCAAAGATTGTACCAGTGATACGGTTGATTAGGATAAAGGCAAGACCTGCAGCAAACGCACCACCAGCACGTTCCTTAGCCCAGCTTCCTCCAATAGCGAGGGCAAACAAGATATGAAGGTTAACGATGACTCCCCAACCGATTTGCTCTAGTACACCACCAGTAATAACGAGTGGAGCAAAGTTAGGGTTAATCATCACAAGCGACTTACCGATTGAAATCATCAAACCAGCAGCCGGCATAACCGCGATAACCACCATCAAAGCCTTACCGAATTTTTGCCAAAACTCGAAAGACAAGACATTTTTGAATGTATCTTTCATCATTCAAATCTCCTTTATTTTTATTTAGGCAAACGTTTTACGAAAACGTTTGCACTTAACTATGTATTCATTATACCACTTTAAATTTTTTTGTAAAGGCTTTTATAAAAAAAAGTATACTTTTTTCTAAAATTTTTCTAGCAAAAAAGGAGATATTAAAATCTCCTCAAATATACTTATCTTCTGTTTTAGATTTTCAAGAAACGTCTCATTGAAATTCCTGATCCCAGTGAACCGATGAAAATACCAATCACAAATAATAGGGCAATCATCAGTGGACTGAATACCTCTGGTGAAATCATTGAAAGGTTTTGACCGACTAATGACTTATTGACCGATTGGTAAACCATTTGATAAACAACAAATACCAGAACTGACGGAAGGGTTGCTCCAAGCAAACCAATGAAGGCTCCTTCAAGCAAGAAAGGTCCACGGATATAACCGTTCTTAGCCCCTACTAAACGCATGATTTGAATTTCACGACTTCGTGAAATAATGGTGATACGTATCGTATTAGAAATCAAGAAGACTGCAATGAAAATCAATAATCCAGCGATAACAAGTCCCCAGACGCGAATAAATGAAGCTAACTTGAACAAGCGTTCTGTATTGGCACCACCATCTTGGACTTCTGATACACCTTCAATTTTCTTAGCCTCCTCGGCTACAGTTTTTACATCACTTGGTGTATTTGTATCAACGATATAGGCATCATATAGAGGATTGGCGTCACCATCAAAGATTTTCCAGTTGTCCCCCATTGTCTCAGTTAATTTTTCATATTGTTCTTCTTTACTTGAAAAAGTAACACTCTTAACTGTAGACATCCCCTTCAAAGCATTATATACCTTGTGGTAGTCATTATTTGTAACAGTTTGACCTTCTTTTTCAATAGTCTCGCTATTATCAGCTACATCCTTACGAATGTAAACCATCACTCGGACATTATTTTCAATATCTGTAGCTAGTTTCGCTGTATTGAAAATAACAGAAGCAAATATTGCCACCAAGGTCAACGTAATCATGACTGAGCTGACAGCAGCCACTGTCATCCAACCATTTCGTTTCAAGCTTTTTAACGATTCAAATAAATGGCGAAAAAATCTACTAATCATCGTATCCATACTCTCCTTTAGCTTCGTCACGAACGACACGGCCATTTTCAATGGCAATGACACGGTGGCGCAAGGTATTTACAATCTGACTATTGTGGGTCGCCATCAAGACAGTTGTCCCTTGGAGATTGATGCGTTCCAGCAAATTCATAATTTCCCATGAATTATCTGGATCCAAGTTTCCTGTTGGTTCGTCCGCAATCAATACTTTTGGATTATTTACAATAGCACGCGCAATCGCAATCCGCTGTTGTTCTCCCCCCGAAAGTTCATTTGGGAAAGAACGAACCTTATGCTTCAATCCAACGAGGTCTAAGACTTCCATCACACGTTTTTTGATATTACGGCGATTTTCCCCGATTACTTCCATAGCGTAAGCAATATTTTCATAGACAGTTTTCTTTGGCAACAATTTATAATCCTGAAAGACAACCCCAACACTTCGACGTAGAAGCGGAACATCTTTCTTTTTAATCTTAACCAAATTAAAGCCAGCAACTGATAGGCTTCCTTTATCGATTTTTACTTCACGATATAGAGAACGAATAAAGGTTGACTTCCCTGCTCCTGAAGGTCCTACGATGTAAGCAAATTCCCCTGGTTGAATGCTGACCGAAACACCGCGTAGGGCAGTCGTCCCGTTGTCATACTTTTTAACAACATCTCTCATTTCAATAATTGACATGTGAGTTCCTTTCTATCTTAGCTAATTCGCCACTTGAGATAGGCATCGATAAAACCATCTAGGTCTCCATCCATAACCTTATCTACTTGTGCAACCTCAAAGCTAGTTCGGTGATCTTTTACCATAGTATATGGCGTGAAAACATAAGAACGGATTTGGCTTCCCCATGTGATTTCCTTTTTCTCACCCTTGAGGGAATCAACCTCCGCAGCTTTCTTTTCTTGCTCCATTTGATAGAGCTTAGCCTGCAACATCTTCATGGCACGATCTCTATTTCCATATTGGGTACGATCCACTGTTGATTGAACAACAGTCCCAGTTGGAATGTGTGTCAAACGCACACCTGTTGAAACTTTATTGACGTTCTGTCCACCAGCACCACCTGAACGGAAGGTATCCATCTTGATGTCATCTTCCCGGATTTCCACTTCAATGGTATCATCCAGCTCAGGCATCACTTCTACAGATGTGAAAGAGGTATGGCGACGTTTGGCAGAGTCAAATGGTGAAATACGAACCAAACGGTGAACACCCATTTCTGACTTGAGAAGACCATAGGCATTAGACCCTTCAAATGATAAGGTTACTGACTTGATACCAGCTTCATCTCCTGCTTGGTAATCCAAAACTTCTACTTTAAAGCCTTTAGCATTTCCATAGCGAGTGTACATACGAAGTAGCATATCACCCCAGTCTTGAGCCTCTGTGCCACCGGATCCTGGATGGATTTCCAAAATCGCATTATTATGGTCATAAGGTTCTGACAAGAGAAGGGTCATCTCGTAGCTGGTCATCATCTTATCAAGTTCTGACAACTGCGTTACCAGTTCTTCTTGAACCGACTCGTCTTCTGCTAAAAAGTCCAATAAAATTTCGACTTCATCCTGCAACTCTTCCATTTTATGGAAGGTATTGTAGGTATTTTTTAATTCATTTAATTCTTGCGACGTTTTTTGGGCCGCAATATTATCGTTCCAAAAATCAGGTTCTGTCATCTTGTTTTCCAAGATGGCAATCTCTTCCTCTAGACCCTCTAAGTCAAAGAGACCCCCTGAAAGAAGCTAATTTTTCACGATTTGCGTCAATTTTCTGACGAATTACTGAAATGTCCATAAATACTCCTTTTTTGTATCGTTTTATTATACCATAATCTCTTATTTCTTTCCATCTTTTGCTCTAATCCCTTATTACACGTAAAAAGAAGCCTTTCGGCTTCTCTTCTTATAAAACTTTCGCAGAAGTGCGACTAATCTCTTCTACTTGAATATTTTCAGATTCAAATTTCTGCTTTAAGGCATTCAAATCAACTGAACCATCAATTTGAACTTCTATAATCACCTTACCATCCTTACGTGGAATATTGACTGTATGCGAGATATTCAAATTTTCTTCTACAATCAAAGAAACAATCTTTCCGAGGACACCAACTTCATCTTCTGTAACAAAGCGCACACGAATTCCTTCTTCTCCATAACCAGCAATTTCAAGAAAGGCTTGGAAAACGTCACGGTCCGTAATAACTCCGTATACTTGATGATTATCTACGACAGGAAGAATACCAATCTTATTTTTCAACATCAGATAAGTTGCATCCTCTAGACTCGCATAGCCTGAAACAGTGACAACATCGCGAATCATGACATCTTTTACTTTTGTCTTATTTAGAAGATAGTTCATCTCATAGATAGAAAGACTGGTTGCTTTTGATGGACTAGCTTGCGCAATGGTTCCCTCAGTCACCAAACCAACCAATTGATCATTTTCGATAACAGGCAAGCGGTGCAACCCTTGCTCTCTCATCAAATCTGCTGCATGAGATACTGTTGTATCTGGACTAATATAAACTACCTTGCGGGTCATAAAATCTTTAACTGCCATGAGACTTCTCCTTTTCTATTCTTATCCCTATTATACAATCTTTTTGTAAATCTATCAAACGCTTACATTTCTTTTTCAAAATTCAGAAAAGTATGAATAAGCTAGCAAAAAGAGCTCTAAAATCGAGCTCTGTGAATGAAGGATAGGTACGCTTCATTCGATTTTATTTCAATTATCAGAAGCTAACCTTCCAGTGTAGATGAGAATTGCCTCGCAATCTCTATCCGTCGACTAAAACAATCCACTGGATTGTTTTAGCCACCTAGATATGCTTTTCTGACTTCTTCTGATGAGGCGAGTTCTTTTCCTGTTCCTGATAGGACGATTTTTCCTGTTTCCAGTACATAGCCTCGGTCAGAGATTGCGAGTGCCTTATTAGCGTTCTGTTCAATCAAGAGGACGGTTGTTCCTTGTTTCTGAATATCTTGAATGATATCAAAAATCTCTTGGATAAAGATTGGGGCAAGTCCCATTGATGGTTCATCTAAAAGGAGAAGTTTTGGTGTTGACATAAGAGCGCGTCCCATGGCAAGCATTTGTTGTTCCCCTCCTGAAAGAGTGGCTGCATCCTGGTTCTTCCGTTCTTCAAGACGTGGGAAACGTGAGAAAACCTTCTTCAAGTTAGCTTGATTTTCTTCACGGTTTTTCTTCAAGAAAGCTCCCATTTCTAGATTTTCCATAACAGTCAAGCCAGGAAAAACGTGGCGTCCTTCAGGTACTTGTGAAAGACCACCTGCCACGATTTTCTGAGCTGGCATTTTTTGGATTTCTTGACCTAAAAATTCAATCTTTCCTGAGCTTGGTCTAACTAAACCAGACAAGGTACGGAGAATGGTTGTCTTACCAGCACCATTGGCACCGATAAGGGAAACAACTTCTCCTTCATTCACTTCAAAGCTTACATCACGGACTGCTTGGATCATACCGTAATGCACAGAAAGATTTTCAACTTTTAACATAGACATTAGGCTTCACCTCCTAGATAAGCTTCGATAACGCGTTTATTGGTCTTAATTTCGTCTGGAGTTCCTTGAGCAATCAAACGACCATATTCAAGTACGTAGATACGTTCTGTTACTTCCATGACCAGATTCATATCGTGTTCAATCAACATGATTGTAATCTTAAATTCATCTTTGATGCGACGAATTAACTCAGTCAATTCTGCTGTTTCCTGCGGGTTCATACCTGCTGCTGGTTCATCCAAAAAGAGAATTTTAGGTTCCGTAGCGAGAGCACGAACAATTTCCAAACGACGTTGTTGTCCGTAGGCGAGGTTTTTAGCAAGAGTCTCTGCATCACCATCTAAATCAAAGATTTTCAGCAATTCCAAAGCCTTATCCTTTAATTCTTTTTCACTCTTGTAAAAAGCTGGTAAGCGTAAGAAACTAGCAAAAACATGTTGTTTGTGATGGTTGCCAAAAGCAATTAAAACATTGTCCAAAACTGTTAAATCTTTAAAGAGACGGATATTTTGGAAAGTACGTCCAAGCCCTAAAGAGGCAATCTTATAAGGTGCCTTTCCATTCAAAAGGTGACCATCTAAAGTAACTGTTCCCTCACTTGGTTCATAAACACCAGTCAAAAGGTTGAAAAGGGTGGTTTTTCCAGCTCCATTTGGACCGATTAGTCCAACCAGTTCCCCTGCGTTCAATTCAAGAGTCACATCTCCAACAGCTGTTAGACCGCCAAAATGTTTGGTTAACTGTTTTACTTCAAGTAATGCCATTAGTTTTGCTCCTCCTTCTTAGATTTTTTAAAGAAACGTGATAGGCTCAATTCCCATGTTCCAAGGAGTCCACCTGGTCTGAAAATCATTACCAATACCAAGGCCAAAGCGTAAATAATCATACGCACACTAGCAACATCTTGGAGAAGCATATTCAAAATTCCCAGAACAATAGCTGAAACAATGGCACCTGTAATGGAACCAAGTCCACCAAATACAACAATGATCAAAACGTTGATTGAGTTGATGAAAGTGTAATCTTTCGGTACAACTGAACCGATAAACCCTGCCTGAAGTGACCCTGCAATACTTGCAGTAATAGCACCAAAGACAAAGGCGATGATTTTAATTTTAGTCGTATTAACCCCAACTGACTCAGCAGCAATTTCATCTTCACGAACGGATAGGGTTGAACGTCCAATCGGGCTACGCAAGAAGTTCAAGGTTGCAATGGTTGTAATCACGACAAAAAAGTATACCATTTGCCAAGTTGTAAAGTTAGGAATTCCCAAGATACCTGCCGCACCATTTGTAAGGCTTCCGCCATTGATGATAAAGATACGGATAATTTCAGATACACCGAGAGTCGCCACCGCAAGGTAATCCCCCTTCAAGCGTAAGGTTGGAATTCCGACAAGCAAGGCAACTGCCCCTGAAAGCAAAGCACCTATCAGCATGGCTCCAAAGAAGGCACCGTAGGTTGGTGATTTAGAACCAATAATAGCTGCTGCATAGGCACCAATCGCCATGAAACCAGCATGCCCAAGTGAAAATTGGCCTGAAAAACCAACGATTAAGTTGAGACCAACAGCCAGAATAATATTAATTCCAATTTGTTGTAAAATCTGTACATAGAATAGATTGAGTACTCCAACTGAAACCAGTACACTAATCAAGCCATAGCCAGCTAACAAAAGGAGTAACCATAGAATATTAACTTTTAAATTTTCTTTCATCGCTTACACCTTCTCTTTCACATTTTTACCAAGGATACCAGCTGGGCGGACAATCAAGATCAACAACAAGATTCCATAAACAATGGCATCACGGAAGTCTGACATTCCAAAGGCTGTCGCAAAGGTTTCCAATAGACCAATTACAAAGCCACCAAGAGCCGCACCAGGAATGATTCCGATACCACCAAGTACTGCGGCAACGAATGACTTAAGACCTGGAGTAACCCCCATCAAAGGCTCAAGAGAGTTATAATAGAGGGCAATCAGAACACCAGCCGCACCCGCAAGAGCAGAACCCAAAGCAAAGGTAAAGCTGATAGTACGGTTTACATTGATCCCCATCAATTGCGCTGCATCGCTATCTACGGATACTGCACGCATGGCTTTCCCCATCTTAGTCTTTTGGACAATGACTTGTAACAAAATCATCAAAATCAAGGAAATGGCCAAGATCATTAACTGCACGTTTGTTAGGCTAACTGGTCCCAAATCATAGCGAACTGTTTGAATCGCTTGAGGGAAGGCACGGGTATTGGCACCAACCAGGTAGACCATCCCATATTCCAATAGGAAAGAAACCCCAATAGCCGTAATCAAAACAGCAATACGAGTAGAGTGACGCAAAGGTCGGTAAGCAAGAAATTCAATCACGACACCAAGAATGGCTGTCGCTAGCATCGCTACAATAAGCGCTACAAAGAAATTCATTTGAAAAGAATTAATCAAGAAATAACCGATAAAGGCTCCCATCATATAAATATCACCGTGGGCGAAGTTGATGAGCTTGATAATTCCGTAAACCATGGTATATCCTAGGGCTAACAGCGCGTATACACTACCTAGAATCAAACCATTTACTAGTTGTTGGAGCATAAGATTCACTCTTTCTATTTATAATTTCGAGGGTTTTCCCTCACTTTTTGATAGGTTCTTAAACATCGAAACAGGGAGTGAGTCCGAGGCTCATTCCCTATTTCAACATTTTTCTATTATGGTTTTACAACTTCTGCTGCTTCAACCTTACCATTGTTCATGGTCATCATGTAAGCAGTTTTAACTGTGTTGTGGTCCGCATCGAAGCTTGTTTGACCAGTTACACCTTCAAAGTCTTTTGTTTTAGCAAGATTATTCTTGATTTCACCTGAGTTTTTAGCACCTTTTGCTGCGTTTGCTACAAGATGAACTGAATCATAAGCCAAGGCTGCAAATGTTGAAGGCTCTTCATTGTACTTAGCACGGTAAGCGTCAAGGAAGGCTTTAGCTTTAGCTGAAACTTCTACAGTAGTTGAGAAGCCTGAGATAAAGTAGATATTTGATGCTTTTTCAGGAGTTGCTTGTTGCACAAACTCTTCACCGTTGAATCCATCACCACCAACTATTGGCTTGTCAATTCCCATACCACGCGCTTGGTTTACAATTTTACCAGCTTCAGTGTAGTAACCAGGAACAATGATAGCATCAAAGTCTTTCCCTTTCATTTTTGTAAGAGCTGCTTGGAAGTCTGTGTCGCCTGCTACGAAAGTTTCATCTGCAACGATTTCACCTTTGTAAGCTTCACGGAAAGCTTTGGCAATACCTTTAGCGTAGTCGCTGGCATTGTCAGTGTAAAGAACAACTTTCTTAGCTTGCAATTTGTCAGAAACATAGTTTGCGATAATTTTTCCTTGGAAGCTATCTTGGAATGTTCCGATAAAGAGGTAATCTTGACCTTTAGTCAATCCATCTTGAGTCGCACTTGGCGAAATCAATGGAACACCTGCTTTTGTAGCGTTAGCTACCGCAGCTGCAGTTGCACCAGATGTCGCAGGCCCGACGATTGCTGATACTTTAGATTGGGTTACAAGGTTAGTTGTTACTGAAGCAGCTTCTGCTGTTTCAGACTTGTTATCTTTATCGACTACTTCGATTTGTTTTCCATCGATACCACCTGCGGCATTGATTTCATCAACGGCAAGTTGAGCACCTTTTTGTTCAGATGTTCCGTAGGCTGCTACGGCACCAGTTTCTTCAAAGTTAAATCCGATTTTAATTGTCTTTTCATCTACTGAGTTACCAGCAGCGTTTGACGCTCCAGACTTCACTTCTCCACAGGCTGCAAGAAGTGCTACACTTGCAAGCGCCACAAACGATAGGGCAAATTTTTTCTTCATCTTTTTTATCTCCTTATTTCTTAAATAAATAGCATGTTAAGAATATACCGAATTATCAGAAAATTGTCAACACTTTTCTCGAACTTTTTCGATGATAACGTTTTCCTCTCGATAAAGATTGCCCACAAAGGGTGTTTCCAGCTCTTGGATATGACAAATTCTGACTTTTTTTATAAACTTTTCCTTGCTCAAGCGCCCGACTAATTGCTCCACTTCTTGAGTTGGAACATAGAGTTGTAAGTAACGATGTTTCTTGGAATGATAGGTAATATCTCCATAATCCTGCAGTTTTTTTGCATCACGATTATAGTAAAGATAGATAATCAAGCCAGATCGATTGACTTTTTCAAACATGGTAAATCCTCTTTCTAAGAAATCTCCCCCTATTATACCAAAAAAAGCAAACCCAGTCGAGTTTGCCTTCTTTAATCATTAATTCAATGAATTATTGGCCATGATTTCATCAATAAAGCCATATTCAAGTGTTTCTTGGGCACTCATCCAGTTATCACGTTCTGCATCCGCATGGACTTTTTCGATTGACTGTCCTGAATTTTCAGCCAAGATTTTTTCCAAGGTATTACGAGTTTTGAGCAAGTGTTCTGCAGCAATCGCCATATCGGTTTGTTGGGTACCACCACCTGTACCACCCATTGGTTGGTGGATCATGTATTCAGCATTTGGAAGCATGAAACGTTTGCCTTTGGCTCCACTTGATGCGATGACTGTCCCCATAGATGCGGCCATTCCCATAACGATGGTTTGGACATCCGCTTTGATAAAGTTCATAGTATCAACGATTGCCAAACCAGCTGAAACGGAACCACCAGGTGTATTGACATAAAGGTAAATATCTTTTGTACTATCTTGGGCATCCAAGAAAAGCAATTGGGCAATAACAGAGTTAGCCATATTGTCTTCAACTGGACCTGTCAGCATAATGATGCGGTCTTTGAGAAGACGTGAGTAAATATCGTAAGAACGTTCTCCACGACTTGTTTGTTCAATAACTACAGGAATCATTTATTTCTCCTTTTGAGTTTTATTTTTGTTTGTCGAATGACTGAAGATAAGACTATTATAATATTTTGGTCAAAAAAGGTCAAATTTTTGCTCTGTTTTCATTAGACAGAAACAAAAATTCAACCTCCTTTCGTGACTGGGAATTCTTTTCCAAGTCAATCTTCTTTTCGATCTTATTTCGTACCGAACAAGCGATCTCCAGCATCTCCAAGACCTGGAACGATATAACCGTGTTCGTTCAAGCGCTCATCCAAGGCTGCTGTAAAGATTTCTACATCTGGATGAGCTTCTTGAAGGGCTTTTACACCTTCTGGAGCAGATACAAGGCAGACAAATTTGATATTTGATGCCCCACGTTTTTTAAGCGAGTCAACAGCTAAGATTGCTGATCCACCTGTTGCCAACATTGGGTCTACTACAAAAATTTGACGTCGGTCAATATCTTCAGGTAATTTCACTAGGTACTCAACCGGTTGAAGTGTTTCTTCATCACGGTACATACCAATGTGACCAACTTTAGCAGCTGGAACCAAGCTCAAGAGCCCATCGACCATCCCGATACCTGCACGCAAGATTGGAACGATAGCCAATTTCTTACCTGCCAATTGTTTTTGAACTGTTTTTGTAATTGGTGTTTCGATTTCCACATCTTCTAGTGGAAGATCACGAAGTACTTCATACCCCATCAACATTGCAATCTCATCTACTAGCTCACGAAAAGCTTTTGTAGAAGTATCTGTACGACGCAAGATTGACAATTTGTGTTGAATCAGTGGGTGATTAATAACTTCAATTTTTCCCATTTTTGGAATTCCTTCTTTCAATTTATTCCTCTTATTATACCAAAAAACGGTTTAAAAATCTTTCTAAACCATTTATTTTTGATAATTTTTACATTAAATCTGCCTCTTTAAGAGCTGCCTGTACGGTCTCAAGTGGTAAATGGGTCAATTCTGTTCCTTTTTCTTGATAAAGGTATTGGGCATAGTCGTCCATTCGGTACTGGTTAATATAAACCACGCGCTTGCAACCAACTTGAAGTAATTGTTTGGTGCAATTCAGACAAGGAAAATGCGTCACATAGGCTGTAAAGCCTTTAGGAACACCACGTTCTGCACCTTGAAGGATAGCATTGACCTCGGCATGAAGGGTGCGAACACAGTGGCCTTCAATGACCAGACATTCGTGGTCAATACAATGCTCGGTTCCTGACACCGAACCATTGTAACCAGTGGAAATAACTTTATTATCCTTTACCAGAATTGCACCCACTTTGGCACGTTTACAAGTGGAACGATTGGCAATTAGTAGGGCTTGAGCTGCAAAATACTCATCCCATGCCAGTCTTTTTTCAGTCATCTCTTTTCTCCTTTTTCTCTATTTTTTAAAAAATGGTAAACCTAAATCCGCAATCTTTTCAGCAGGTACCTTCATGCCATCCTTGATCCATTTTAGAAGGACTGAGACGATGGCCGAGCTCCAGAAGGAATGAAGATAAGAGTTGACACCTTTTGATTTTCCATGGTATTTTTCCAGAAACTCCTGCATGGCTTGGACAAAGATTTTTTCCAGGTGGTAATCTAAAGCCAGTTGAATCACTCTGGCTTCTTTTCTGGCTTCTCGGAAAAGGTGAACCCAGACCAGATAAAGGTCTGTCTTTAAATCATAATGATGCAACTGTTCCATAATATTGTGGACAGTTCGTTTAAAGACGCTTTCTAAAATCTCCTCTTTGGAACCATAATTGCGGTAAAAGGCCGCCCGCGAAACACCTGCACGTTTGACCAATTCAGAAATACTAATCTTGGTCAAATCCTTTTTTTCCAAGAGCTGCAAGAGGGCTGTTTCGATGGCTTCTCTAGTTAATAAATTAGATTCCTGGTTTGATTTTCTGAGATTTTCAAGAGATTTTTCAGAGATTCTACGTTCAGACATAACATTTTCTTTCTACTTGTCACAACAGACGGATGAGGCTTTTGTTTCAAGGGCTTTCATGATATAATTGTAAAAAAAGACAGAACCTTTGTCAATGTATAACTGACAAAGATGGAGAATTTCTATGACTTGGAAGATTATTGCTGACTCTGGTTGTGATTATCGTCAACTAGCAAAACCAGCTATTGACACGACCTTTGTAAGTGTTCCCTTAACCATTCAAGTAGCTGATCAGGTCTTTGTTGATGATGCCAGTCTTGATATTGACCAAATGATGGAAACTATGTATGCAACTGCAGAAGCTTCAAAATCAGCTTGTCCAAGCCCAGATGATTATTTACGAGCATTTGAAGGAGCCAAAAACATTTTCCTAGTAACCATCACAGGTACTCTTTCTGGTAGTCACAATAGTGCTCAACTGGCTAAGAATATTTATCTGGAAGATCATCCTGACACTAAGATTCATGTGATTGATAGTTTATCTGCTGGTGGTGAGGTTGATTTAATCGTAGAAAAATTAAATGACTTGATTGACCAGGGCTTATCTTTTGAAGAAGTAATTAAAGCTATCACTGCCTATCAAGAAAAAACCAAGTTGCTCTTTGTCCTAGCCAAAGTCGATAACTTGGTGAAAAACGGCCGTTTGAGCAAGCTTATCGGTACAGTAGTAGGCCTTCTAAATATCCGCATGGTCGGAGAAGCTAGTGAAACTGGGACACTCGAATTGCTACAAAAAGCAAGAGGACCAAAGAAATCAGTTCAAGCAGCCTATGAAGAGTTGATAAAAGCTGGATATGCTGGTGGCCGTATTGTCATGGCCCAACACAATAACGAGAAATGTTGTCAACAGCTCTCAGAACGAATCCGCGAAACCTTCCCACAGGCGGATATTAAGATTCTACCGACATCTGGTCTCTGCAGTTTCTATGCAGAAGATGGTGGTTTGCTAATGGGATATGAAATTGATTAATTGCATTCTTGACAAGAGGTGACCATCATCTCTTGTTTTTTGTGGTACAATAGAGCTATGAAACATTTTGATACTATCGTCATCGGTGGGGGTCCTGCTGGCATGATGGCTACAATTTCCAGTAGCTTTTATGGACAGAAAACTCTCCTCATCGAAAAAAATCGGAAACTTGGAAAAAAACTAGCTGGGACTGGTGGGGGACGTTGCAATGTAACCAACAACGGAACTCTAGATGACCTGCTAGCTGGTATCCCTGGGAACGGACGCTTTCTATACAGTGTCTTCTCCCAGTTTGATAACCATGATATCATCAACTTTTTTACGGAAAATGGTGTTAAACTAAAGGTTGAAGACCACGGCCGTGTCTTTCCTGCTAGTGACAAGTCTCGTACCATTATCGAAGCTTTAGAAAAGAAAATCACTGAGCTAGGTGGTCAAGTTGCTACTCAAACCGAAATTGTTTCGGTTAAAAAGATAGACGACCAGTTTATCCTTAAATCAGCTGACCAAACCTTCACTTGTGATAAACTCATTGTCACAACTGGTGGAAAATCCTATCCTTCTACTGGTTCGACTGGTTTTGGTCACGAGATTGCTCGCCATTTTAAGCATACCATTACCGAGCTTGAGGCCGCTGAAAGTCCTTTATTGACAGATTTTCCACACAAGGCCTTGCAGGGAATCTCATTGGACGATGTGACTCTAAGTTATGGCAAGCATGTCATCACTCATGATTTACTCTTTACCCACTTTGGTTTGTCAGGTCCTGCTGTCCTACGTATGTCCAGCTTTGTCAAGGGTGGCGAAATCCTTTCACTGGATGTCTTGCCTCAACTTTCTGAGAAGGACTTAGCTGCATTTCTAGAAGAAAATCGGGAAAAATCTCTAAAAAATGCTTTAAAAACCTTGTTACCAGAACGCTTGGCCGAATTTTTTGTACAAGGATTTCCTGAAAAAGTTAAACAGCTGACTGAAAAAGAACGCGAACAACTGCTCCAGTCTATCAAAAACCTCAAAATCCCTGTGACTGGTAAAATGTCCCTTGCCAAATCCTTTGTTACCAAGGGTGGTGTCAGTATTAAGGAAATCAATCCTAAAACTCTGGAAAGTAAGCTGGTCTCTGGACTCCACTTTGCAGGCGAGGTCATGGATATTAACGCCCACACGGGTGGCTTTAACATCACTTCTGCCCTCTGCACTGGCTGGGTGGCAGGATCAAATCAAATATATAAATAATTGAATGACTAAAATACCAAATAAGAAAGGAGGTCCTTTGGAACATATTATTTTACTAAGAGGTGTTACTCCTAATGGAAAAAATGCTATCCCGAAAATGTCTTATTTGGTAGATATTTTAACAGAAGCTGGTTTTCAACACGTTCGAACTTATATTCAAAGTGGAAATATTATTCTTGAAAGTAACTTAGCTCTCGAAGAAATACGAGAACAGGTTCATACTCTAATAAAGGAAAAGATTGGAGCCGATCTCAAAATAATCATTAAGAATAAGGATATTTTTAAAAACATTGTCCAAGAAAACCCGTTTGGAGAACACTATCTTTATGACCGTATACACGTGATTTTTTATCAAGAATCTATTCAAAATCTCCCCTTAGAAAAATTGAAAATTGATTACGGTGAAGAAGAAATTTGTATCGGTAACCATTGTCTTTACCTCTATCTCCCTAGAACTGCAAAACAAAAGAAACTCCATACCAACTATCTTGAAAAGCTTTTTAATGTAGATTTGACCATGCGAAAACTAAATGTAGTAGAAAAATTATTAAGCAAGTAGTGCTTGAATTTAGCAAAAATCGGAAGAATACTCCTCCGATTTTATTTTTTCTGAGTTTGGACATAGTAGGCAATCACATCTGATGTGTACTGGGATGTTCCAATTCCAAATTTGTCAATGTTTTCCTTAAACTCTGGGTTATAGACGTAGCCTTTTCCAATATGGCCGAAGACTTCAATAGAGCAGTCAAATCCATAAGTACGGATGGCTTGCAAGAGTTTGCCTGCTTCTTCTTGATTTTCAGACGCTGTTGTCGGTAGACCAGCTTGAAGATTTTGTGCCAATGCTTGAAATACTTGATTGAAGGCAGCCGTAGCTTCGTTTTCGTGACCTTTTTGGCGCTCGAGCGCTTGATCCATGACTTCTTGTCCATATTGTTCTACCGCCTCTTGGTGGTATTTTTGATGATCTTGATAGTTAAATCCTGCAAATTTCTCTTGAATACTCATTTTTCTTTCTCCTTTATGTTCTTGAATGGTTTTTTGCAAGGTGGAAATCAAGGTATCCAGATGTTGCCTTTCTCTGGTCAAATAGTTCAACTGTCTGCTCAAGTGAGGCAATAAATCTAACTCCTCTTCCTTTAACAGCTCTGCTATTTTTTCTAAAGAAAAGCCTAGATATTTGTAGTAAAGAATGACCTGTAGGCGTTCCAAATCCTCTTGACTGTAGATTCGATATCCATTTTCTGACTTTAAAGGGACCAGAAGGCCTATCTTATCGTAGTGGTGCAGGGTCTTGACTGAGACACCTGAAAGCTGGGCAGCTTCTTTTATATGGTACATGATTTCCTCCTTACACTAATAGTATAACCCCTCCCCTTAGGTCAGAGTCAAGTGTTTTTGTGAGATTTTTTAAACTGTTAAAGAAAGGTCTAAAATCCTGAAAATGGTTTTCTTGACAGACCTTAGAAAACATGATAGGATAGTCAAGTCTATCGATCAAAAGAAACGCTCATTTTGAGTACTTATGAGGCTATTTGCCAAGGGCAGTAGCTTTTTCTTTTGTAATACTAATTTTAGGAGTTTAACTATGTCTGAAAAATCGCAATGGGGTTCTAAACTGGGCTTTATCCTCGCATCTGCTGGTTCAGCCATCGGACTTGGTGCTGTTTGGAAATTCCCCTATATGACTGCTGCTAACGGTGGAGGAGGCTTTTTACTGGTCTTTCTCGTTTCTACCATTTTAATCGGTTTCCCTCTTTTGCTAGCTGAATTTGCCCTCGGCCGAAGCGCTGGTGTCTCTGGGATTAAAACATTTGGAAAACTTGGTAAGAATAATAAGTACAACTTCATCGGTTGGATTGGTGCCTTTGCCCTCTTTATCCTCTTATCGTTTTACAGTGTTATCGGAGGATGGATTTTAGTCTATCTAGGCATTGAGTTTGGAAAATTGTTCCAACTTAGTGGAACAGGTGATTATGCTCAGTTATTTACTTCAATCATTTCAAATCCAGCCATTGCCCTAGGAGCTCAAGCAGCCTTTATCCTGTTGAATATCTTTATTGTATCACGTGGTGTTCAAAAAGGAATTGAAAGAGCATCTAAGGTTATGATGCCTCTGCTCTTTATCATCTTTGTCGTCATCATCGGGCGTTCTCTCAGTTTGCCAAATGCCATGGAAGGCGTTCTCTACTTCCTCAAACCAGATTTTTCAAAACTGACTAGTGCTGGTCTCCTCTATGCTCTGGGACAATCTTTCTTTGCCCTCTCACTAGGGGTTACAGCCATGCTGACCTATGCTTCTTACTTGGATAAGAAAACCAATCTGGTCCAGTCAGGAATTTCTATTGTAGCCATGAATATCTCGGTATCCATCATGGCAGGTCTAGCCATTTTCCCAGCCATGTCAGCCTTCAATATCCAGTCTGAAGGGGGACCAAGCCTTCTCTTTATCGTCTTGCCTCAACTCTTTGACAAGATGCCTTTTGGAACTATTTTCTACATCCTCTTCCTCTTGCTCTTCCTCTTTGCGACGGTCACTTCTTCCGTCGTTATGCTGGAAATCAATGTGGGCAATATCACCAACCAGGACAACAGCAAGCGTGCTAAGTGGAGTGTTATTTTAGGAATTTTGACCTTTGTCTTTGGAATCCCTTCAGCCCTTTCTTACGGTGTTATGGCAGATGTTCACATTTTTGGGAAGACCTTCTTTGACGCTATGGACTTCTTGGTTTCCAATCTCCTCATGCCATTTGGAGCTCTCTGCCTTTCACTCTTTACAGGCTACATCTTTAAAAAGGCTCTTGCAATGGAGGAACTCCATCTCGATGAAAGAGCATGGAAACAGGGACTGTTCCAAGTCTGGCTCTTCCTTCTTCGTTTCATCATTCCAATCATCATCATTGTAGTCTTTATCGCCCAATTTATGTAATCAAAAAGGACTTGAGTAATGAACTCAGGCCCTTTCTTTTTTATGGATGGCTAACAATCAATTCCAAACCTTGCCCTTCCAAGATCCACGCTTCAACATCACTTGGTAGGATAAAGTGGTTGCCTTTTTGGATTGGATAGTTTTTTCCGTCAACAGTCAGTTGACCTTGACCAGCTAAGACACTCAACAAGCTGTAGTCAGCTGTCTTTTCGAAGTCAACTTTTCCAGTGATTTCCCACTTGTAAACTGCAAAGAAATCATTGGATACAAGGAGAGTGGAACGCAAATCATCTGCTTTGACAGTTACAGGACGGCTATTTGCTGGCTCACCAATGTTTAATACATCAATAGATTTTTCAAGGTGAAGTTCACGCAAGTTACCATTATCATCCTTACGGTCAAAGTCATAGACACGGTAGGTGGTGTCGCTAGACTGTTGGGTTTCAAGAATTAAGATGCCCGCACCAATAGCATGCATAGTCCCGCTTGGTACGTAGAAGAAATCTCCAGATTTAACTGGTACTTTTGTTAATAGACCATCCCAGTCTTTCGCTTCGATTTGCTGGCGGAGTTCTTCTTTTGACTTGGCATTGTGACCGTAGATAATCTCTGAACCTTCATCCGCAGCGATGATATACCAGCATTCTGTTTTTCCGAGTTCGCCTTCATGCTCTAGTCCATAAGCATCATCTGGGTGAACTTGGACGCTGAGCCAGTCATTGGCATCGAGAATCTTGGTCAAAAGTGGAAATACGGGTTCTGGACGATTGCCAAACAACTCACGGTGTTCTGCATACAAAGTAGCAAGGTCTGTTCCCTCGTAGCGACCATTTGCGACCTTTGAAACACCATTTGGGTGAGCTGAAATGGCCCAGTATTCCCCGATTTTTTCACTTGGGATGTCGTAGCCAAACTCATCATGTAACTTGGTACCACCCCAGATTTTTTCTTGCATAACTGATTGTAAAAATAATGGTTCTGACATGTCGATCTCCTGTCTGATTTTTCTCCCCTCATTATAGCAAAAAAAGAGTTCGAATTGAACTCTTTTTAACATCTTATAAAGTAGGGAGAAGATTTTATAAAAATAGTAACGATATACTTTTTTCTTTGATAGAAACGAACATAAAAAACTCTCGTAAAGCTAGCTGTAACTGGACTTTTTCCCTCAACTCTCATTCAAAAATTACTTTAATGAAGCATCTATTTTCATAAACGAACAAAACTGAAACCAGTCTTCTTTTTAAATCAAAGCTGTAATAGCCGTCACAAGGCCAAAAACGATACCTGGAGCATTGGCAGCAGCAAGGGGAATATCTCTTTCTTTCTTGAAAAGACCGTAGTAAACCCAGAGACTACAGTTGATGGCAGCAACCAAGGGCTGGATGAAATTTCCTTTTTGACCAGCCAGATTGTTCATAATTTGTGGGAAGTAAGACACATACATCATAACGGACATGAAGGTCGTTACCCAACCCAAAACGTTCATTTGTTTTCGGACATTTTCAAAACATCTTTTATTCTTTTATGCTTTTTATTTTATAATATGATGCAAAAACAAGTAAGAGTTTGAGAGTTTTGCTATAAAAATGTAAACTATTACAATCTTGTGATAAGAAAGAAGAGTGAAGTTAGGAAAAGTATATATAATCAGAAAAACGCATATTGTTATATATTGAAAAATCTTGATACTGGGTGTTTTAATGCTGAAATATTTACTTTATTTTCTGATAAAACTAACTTTTAAGCCAGAATCAATATTTTCCTAAATCTACAACTTGTTGATATCTACTTTCATCATCAATATGATGGGCAATTTCTAACATCATTACAGGAAGAGAAAATAGTAGTTCATGTACCATGAAGGCGTTTTCTTTATCTAGGGCTGCGGTCACTTCATCAGCCAATAACAGATTTTTTCTACGAAGAAGAAAACGTGCCAATTCAACCCTTACTCTTTGTCCCCCAGAAATATTCTCCCCGTTATTCTTGATAATAAAATCCAACCCACCCGTCAATTCAAAATCTAGTTTGACTTGTTTCAAAACAGCAAGCAACTCTTCCTCAGAAAATTCTTGTCCTAATGTCAAATTATAACGCACTGTATCGTTAAAGAGAAATGGGTGTTGGCTAATAATTCCTATACTGGATACAAAACTTGATGTACATTCATTAACAGTTGTCACACCGATAATTTCTCCCTCATCTGCTATTTCTTCTCCAGTAATGAGTCGAAACAAGGTTGACTTACCACAACCACTCGGTCCTTTGATTAAAACTTTCTGACCTGCTTGAACATCCAAATTTAGATGAGTAAAAAGTTGTCTGTCACCATAGGATTTACTTATATTTTTAATGTGCAGAGCATTCAATTCTTGCGCATCTTTTTTATCTATCTGTTTTACATCTCCAATTTCTAATACTCCAAAAATCTTATCTGCTGTCGTTTTTGCCCCTTGTATATCTACAGCATCATACATAATAGTCTGAATAGGGCTCACTAGCTGACCTGCTGCGATGTACATGGCAACAAGACTTGCCACTGACACTTTCTGCCCAGCCATAGCAAAGTAAAAACCTAAAACAAGTGGTAAAACTTGGCTTAAAAAGACCATGAAACCGTTACAAAAGAAAATTATATTATGGGTAAAACAAAATTTTTGAATGGCTAGTTGATAATTTCGATTAATCTTCCAAAATCTGTTCTGATTTTCAGAAATTGCTTGGTTCATGAGTAGAGTATGTGCTCCTCGGATACTATCAGATACTTGATTATGCACTTCTACTCTGCCTTGAGCCATATCATCACCAGTATGTTTGAGTCTTTTATTCATCAAGAATTGAGGAATAGGGCGTAAAATAGTGAAAAAGACAAAAATACTACCTAGTAACAAATTTTGCGAAATAATATAAATCGCTGTTAGTAATGCTACAAAGCTCCAGCAAATGATATTGACGTATTTTTCTAAGTAATTATCCCCCAAATACTCCATATCTTGTGTGAGCATGGTGATTTTTTCATCTTCGCTAAAATCTTTTTTTATCATCAGCTTGTCAAATAAATCTGCTCTCATATTCATTTGAATTTCACGTCGAAAAACATTATGTGTATGATTACAAAAGAGCATTAAGCTATACAAGACGAAGTATACTGTAAAGCCAAAAATAGCAAACTGTATGATTTTAGAATAAGTCAGTTCTTCTTGATTTAAGGACAAGGCTTGTGAGACGACTAAGGGTTGAGCAAGAGCTAAACCTCCATTTGCCAGTGCACCGATGATAGTATAAAACTTCGTTTTCTTATCCAGATAGTGAAATATTTTATTCATAATGCCCTCCTAGAAAAAGAGAGAGGCTAGCACTCCTCTCTATTTTTACTATATAAACTTAACAAATATTACAATTATTGCTTACAACTTCAGGTTTTTTTACAACCTTTTTGTTTTTCTTGATAGACATTTTTGCTTACCCCTCTCTAGTCCACATCTAAAATATCTTCATAGCATCCAGAAATAGCATAAAGTGCTAGATTTTTACGAATTTTCTCTTGCATATTCTTACAAATCACAGAAGAGCTTAATTTCGTAATATGCTTGGCCATTGGACAAAAGCCTGATTTACAAATCAAAACAAAGGGACATGTTTTACAATCTTCTCTAACAGATAAAAACCATCCTTTCATTTTATCTTTGTTAATCAATCCAGTATTGATATTTCCAAAAACATTTTGATTATCGTACAAAGCAACTGTACATGCTTGTACAATACCTCTAACATTAAACATATAGTGATTTAAACGATTGGCATAACAAGAAAAGGAATTGTGAACCACAATGCTTGGCAAAGATAGATGGTACCCCAAATCAACTGCTTTCTTAGAAATACCAAAACTCATATCATTTTTAAATACTGTAACACAGTCGTCTTTAGAACGATCTCCTTGTCCCCAGTTACCAATATTATGATATAGAAGAAAAAATCTATCATCATTTTTAAAGTAACGACCATCATTTAATAGAAATGACTCCATATGGTCATAATTTTCCTTCGATATATTGAATCTTAACGTACAAATAAAGTCTAAATCACTATCCTTCATTTTATGAAGATTGTCTAAAATTCGCACATAGGAACCTTTTTGATTTTTTAACACACGTTGAGAATCATGACTCTCTCCATCACCATCAATAGTAATTTGAAAATTAGTAACATCATACTCTCTTACTAATTTTTCAAATTTGGAAGATGTTAACAAAAATCCATTAGTAGTAATACTTGCTGAATACGTTATTCCAAATCGCTCACAAATTTTCAAAAATTCTAGTGAAAGCCGTTGAATTGTTTTATAGCCTAACAGAGGTTCTCCACCAAACCATGCTATCCTTAGGAAATGATATTGAGAATTACTCAATTTTTCTTCAGCAAATTTCAAAATAGCATTTTCTGTTTCAATAGACATTTCAATATTTTTAAAGTGTTCATAACAATACTTACATCGAAAATTACAATCTCCATGAGTAAGAATTGTAAACTCTAGTATCTCATTATTCCTATCTTCTATCTGTTTTAAATATTTGTTTACCTCATTGTCTTCAAGTAAATATCTATTCTCTTCCAAATAGGCAATATAGTCACTTCCCGTTGTTTTATTTTCTTGTATATTCTTCTTCAATTCATTCGTAATCAAAAATGAATGATTATTTTTGGTATTAAAATATACACTACCATCTTCAGTATCATACCTTAAGACATATCGTGATAATTTCATATTACCACCTCTTTATTCTTTGATTTCTTTAAATACATTATATACCTATTAAGATGATAATTCAATAAAAAGTCAGAAAATTAGAAAAGTTCTACATTTTAATAATTTTCAATCTAGTATAAACTAATTTCAAATACCCTTATCTACTATACATGCCGTACTGTCACATTTCTATTCGTAGAGACACAATCTCGCTATTCCTTCCTCTGATGATTCTTATGTCCAGCGTCATACTTAAAACGGTCTATCACGAGACTGTTTTAATTCGTTACCTCACGATAGTCAAGCTCAGAAGTTACTATTAGGTTTACCTAAAAAAGACCGGATTTCTCCGATCTTTCAATAGTTCATATTCTCACATTCTGTTTTAAGAATAACTAAGGTTATCTTCAAATGACTAAGCGCCTTATTTCATACGATAAAAATCAAGCACTAGACCAGCAGGACCTTTTACAAGCAAGGATTCTGTTCCCCAATCGGTTACAGTTGGTCCGTTTAAAACCTGGATACCAAGTTCTTTCAACCGGTGGTAATTCTGGTCTACATCCTCAACCTCGATATGAAGAATGATTCCTGACTGAAAATCTTCCAAAGGAATCAAATGATTTTGGGACAACATCAGACAGTGACTGCCAATCGTAAACTGAGCAAAACTGTCATCAACATAATCGGACTTTTTATCCAAAATACGCTCCAAGTCAGCACAAACTTGGGGAACATCTGAAACGATAATATCTAATTGATTTAAATTCATTTACTATCCTCCATAAAAAGACCGGATTGCTCCGATCTTTTTAAGTTTCTCTCTATAAAAATCAAAGAATAAACAAGGTGAAACCAAGTTTGATGGCAAATCTTTGCTCATCAAACTACGAAAAATCCTTTGGGACTTTTTCTAGGCTCCACACTAGATTCCATCATTGAAATTTATGGTTTCAATGATGGAATCGTCGGCAGTAATCTAATAAAGAAGTCTATAAATTTATCTTTGATTTTCGACGAGAAGAATTATTTAATTGCGCGTGATTGCAACCCTTCTTCTTCCAAGAAGAGACGGAATGGTACGAGTTCTTCTGCTTCGTATTTTTCCTTGAAGGCCTTGATTGCTTCTTCTGAGTGAAGTTTTGGATCCAATTCAAGTACTTCTACTGGAAGTGGACGGTGTGGAGTGATGCGAGCATCGATAACAACAGTTTTACCTTCTTTGTTCAATTTAACAGCTTCTGCAACCACTGCATCGATGTCTTCGATACGGTTTACTGTAAATCCAACAGCTCCTTGAGCTTCAGCAATTTTAGCGTAGTCAGCGTTTGTGAAGTCACAACCAAACAAGTGTTTGTTTGTGTCTTCGTATTTGTCCTTGATGAAGGCATATTTATCATTTGAGAAGACAACGTTGATAACTGGAAGGTCGTATTGAACGTTTGTGATAACGTCTGGGTAGCACATGTTGAATGCACCGTCACCCATGATGTTCC
>JAWERV010000009.1:0-53695 GCA_032481955.1 Streptococcus mitis
ATCTTCGATCGCTTTCTTCTCTTCTGGAGTTAACGCATCTGGATTTGCTACTACTGTCTTATCTGCTGGTTTAACGATGTCATTGCCTGCGTTTGGTTTCTTAGTATCTTCAACAGTACGTACTAATTCTTCTACAGGAATCACTTGTGTTTGACCATCTGGAGTTGAAACTTTAGCATTTCCTTTTTCATCTACTGTTACTACAGAGTTTGGATTTACAGTTTCAACTGCTGCTTTAATTTTCTCCTTCTCAGCATCTGTCAACTTAGCTGGATCATTTACGACTACTTTATCTGCTGGCTTAACTACGTCATTTCCTGCTTTTGGATCATTTGCTGTATCAGCAGTTTTCACAACTTGTTCAGGAGTGATGATTTCCTGATGACCATCTGGAGTTGTAACAGTAATATTTCCATCTGCATCTTGAGTAATTTCTTTAGCATCTGGATTTACTTTCTTAACAGCTTCTAAGACCTTAGCTTTTTCATCGTCTGTTAAAGCACTTGGATCATTTACAAGAACTTTATCAGCCGGAATATTCACTTCACCTACAGCTTTAATAGCCGCTTTATCTGATTCTTCAATTCCATTGACAGCTTCTGCTGTTTTAGCTGCATCTACAGATTTTTTAGCTTGTTCTGCAATCTTGTCTACTTGAGCTTTAAGATCTTCTTTAGCTTTAGGAGTCAAGTCGTCACGAGCATCGATTGCTGCTTTTTTAGCTGTTGCTTCGTCATCAATTGCTTTACGAGCGTTTGGCTTATCTTCTACAACAGGGACAGATTTTTCGATTTCTTTTTCAGCTTCGTCTTGAAGTTGCTTAACTGCTGCATCTGTTCCAGCTTTATCAATTTCTTTCTTAGCTTCTTCTGCTAGAGTTTTAGCTGCATCTGCTGCAACTTTCTTCTCATCATCTGTAGCATCTGGAGTGTTTTCAATTGCTTTCAATTGCTCAGCTAATTTATCATCGATTGCTTTCTTAGCTGCTGGTTTCGTTACTGCTTCTGGATTTACAGCTACAACCTCATCTACACCTGTTTTCTTAGCTGTATCCACTGCTTTTTGAGCTTCAGCTGCTTTTTCTGGTGTATCTGCATTGTCTGGTTGTTCATTAATTGCATCTGTTGCTGATTTAGCCTTATCTTGAGCATCCTTCTTAGCCGCGTCTTTTTCTTCTTGCGTTAAATCAGTACGAGCATCGATTTCTGCTTCTTTCTTAGCTAATTCGTCTGCTACTGCTTTCTTAGCCGCTTCTTTCGCTACTGGATTCACTTTCGCAACTTCATCTAATCCAGCTGTTTTCGCTGTATCTACTGCTGCATCTGTTGTTGCTGCATCGATTGCTTCTTTAGCTTTCTTAGCTTCTTCTGCTGCTTTATCTTTAGCTACTTTTTTCTCTGCATCTGTTAAGTCTGTACGGGCATCAATAGCATTATTTTTAGCTGTTAACGCATCGTCAATTGCTTTCTTAGATGCTGGTTTCTTAACTGCTGCTGGATTTACGGCTGTAACTTCATCTACACCTGTTTTCTTAGCTGCATCCACTGCATCTTGTGCTGTTTTCGCTGCTTCTGGTGTATCCGCTGCATCTGGCTGTTTAGCAATTTCAGATAGTTGTGCATCAGCTTTATCTTTTGCTTCTTTCTTAGCTGCTGTTTTTTCTTCGTCAGTTAAGTCTGTACGAGCATCGATTTCTTTATTTTTAGCTGTTAATGCATCTGCAATTGCTGTTTTCGCTGCTTCTTTCGCTACTGGAGTTACGTTTGCAACTGCTGTAGTTCCATCTGTTGTTGCTTTATCAACTTCTGCGTCTGTTGTTGCTTTATCAACTGCATCTTTAGCTGCATCTGCTTTTGCTTTTGCAATTTCTTTCGCTTTAGTTTTTTCTTCTGGAGTTAAATCCGTACGAGCATCGATTTCGTTGTTTTTAGCTGTTAATGCGTCATCGATTGCTTTCTTAGCTGCTGGTTTCTTAGCCGCTACTGGATCTACAGCTTTAACGTCTGCTACACCTTTATCTTTTGCACCATTTACTGCTGTTTGGGCTTCTGCTGCTTTTTCTGGTGTTTCTGCGTTGCTTGGTTGAGCATCGATTGCATCTGTTGCTTCTTTAGCTTTTGCTTTAGCTTCAGCTTTTGCTGCTGCTTTTTCTTCTGTTGTTAAGTCTGTACGATTATCAATTTCAGAATTTTTATCTTCTAATTCTTTCGCAATTGCTTTCTTAGCTGCTTCTTTAGCTACTGGATTTACAGATTTAACATCCGCTACACCCTTATCTTTTGCATTATCCACCGCAGTTTGAGCTGTTGTTGCTGCTTCTGGTGTGTCCGCATTATCAGGTTGTGCGTTAATTTTAGCAAGTTCAGCATCTGCTAATTTTTGAGCTTCATCTTTAGCAGCTTTTTTCTCAGCATCTGTTAAATCTGTACGTTTGTCGATTTCAGAATTTTTAGCCGTTAAAGCATTCGCAATTGCTTCTTTAGCATTTTCTTTTGCTACTGGGTTAACTTTCCCAATCGCTGTAGTTCCAGCTGTTTTAGCTTGATCTACTGCATCGTTTGTTGTTGCTGCATCAATAGCTTTAGTTGCTTCTGCTGCTGCCGTATTATTTTTCGCGATAGCTGCATCTTTTTCTGCTTGTGTTAGATTTGGATTTGCTTTAATTGCATCTTCTTTAGCTTTACGAGCTGCTTCAACATCTGCTTTTGCTGCGTCTTTCTTAGCTACTACTGGGTTATCTGCTACAATTGCACTTGTTCCTGCGTTTTTAGCCGTATCAAGAGCTGTTTTTGTAGTAGCATCATTAATTGCTGTTAATGCTTTTTCTTTATCAGCATTTACTTTAGCAACTGCTGCTGCTTTTTCTTCATCTGTAGCGTTTGGAGTAGCGTTAATTGCTGCAATTTTCTCAGTTGCTGCTGTTTTTACTGCATCAATAGCAGGTTGTTTATCTAATTTAGTGAAGTCTGTTAATGGTCTTACATCTTTAGAACCATCTTTATATGTTACTACTAAGTTGTTACCATCTTTTGTAATTGTATCAATCTTAGAATCTTTGTCGGTTACTTCTTGTCCACGTTTAGATTCTAAGTTTTTATCTTCATTTGTTTTAGAAAACTCAATCTTAATCTTTTCTTTAATTGCATTAAACTCATCATCAGTTACAGCCGTTGGATCAGCTACTGCTACTTTATCCGATTCATCCAAGTCTTTAATATCATATTTTGCTGTTTGAGCTTTTAATTTAATAGTAAACGCACCTGGATCTGTAGCATAAGTATTTCCTTTAGCTGTATTTTCAATAAATGCCCCATCTGTATCAGTTGCTGTTGCATAACGAGTTACAATTGTAAGTTCTTGAGCTGGTTCTTTAGGGAATTTACTCTCAGCAATTCCAGAGTTATCTTTTGAAATGTTACCTTTAATTTTTACAATAGCTGGATTTTCTGCTGTTGCTGGTGTTTCTGTAGAAATTTTTTCAACTGTTGTATTGTACTCATTATCTAAAACATCAGGATTGGATGCATCTTTAGCTGGTGAATCCTGATTCCCACCACGTTTAATTGTCGCAGATGCTATTTTCCCTGAATCATCTGTAAATTTAACAGGAATTTCAAAATCTTCGTTCGCATATACGTAAACGTCTTTTTTACCGTCTACTGAGTATGGAATCTCCACTGTTGGAGCAACATTCGTACGTGCAAAGTCAGTTAATGGTAATGTATCTGTAGATCCATCGTTATACGTTACCACCATATTATTAGCTACTTTTTCAACAGATTTAATCTTGTCGGCTTTATCGTCAACATTTTGACCTTGTTTCGCAACTAAGTTAGCATCTGTATTCGTTTTAGAATAGTGAAGTTTAATATTTGCATTGTTTTCACCAACTAGTTTCTTAAACTCTGCATCTGTTACGTTATTAGCATCAACTACGGGGAACTTAGCAGATTCTTCTGCTGGAGTTGTAACATCATACTTTTGAGTTTGAGGTTTAAGCACTACATTGAACGCCTGATTATTAGCAACCTGAGTTCCAGAGCCAGTGAAATCTGTCCCTTCAACATCAGTAACTCGCACATAACGCCAACCTAGTGGGAATCCAGCAGGTTTTTCTCCTTTAGTTGCAGTCTCTAATTTAGCTTGCGTAAATGCCCCTTCTGGCGCTGGAGTACCTGAGTATCTGATAACCGCTGGTGTCGCGTCCGATGCTGGCGTTTCAGTTTTAAACTCATTTGCTGTATATCCATACTGAGTATTGATTTTATCTGTTTCACCTGCTACAGGATTAAATACTCTATTACCCCCTTGTAGCAATGTAGCTCTTGAAATCTTATCCGCATCGTCTTTGATTTTAATATCAAACGAGTTCTTTTCTGCACCATAGACATAGATTTCTCGTTTAGCTTCATCTGAGTATGGAATCTCTACGACTGGATCGACGTTTGTACGCGCAACATTTGAAAGTGGAGTTTCATCTGTCGAATCGTCAGTATATGTTACTACTACTTTTTTGCTTGTAGTATCAACAGCAATACTTTTTACTATTGATCTTTGATTGTCTACAAGTTGTCCTTTTTTAGATTCTAATCTTGCATCTGTACTTGTTTTAGAATGTTCAATTTTAATCTGAGCTTTAATTTTAGCAATATCTGCTTCAGTTAAGCTATCAATATTTGAAACAGCAATCTTATCAGCATTTGATTCTGGCTCTTGGATGCTATATTTGTATGTTTGTGATTTAAGAACAATCTTAAAGTATCCCTCTGCATTTACACCACTTCCAGCAGCAGACATTGTCGAACCATCTTTTGCTGTTACACGAAGGTAACGATCCCCCATTGCAAAGTTTTGAGCTTCCGTCTTCGTATAGTTTTTATTCCCCATGATGAAATCATTCGGTTGACCTGTCATTCTCACTGTTAATGGGGTATCTGTTTCTGTAGTGATTTTTTCAAAGTTATATCCATATCCATCTGTAACAGTTGTGTCATTTACAGTTGTGAACTTCTGATTTGATCCTTTTGTTATTTCAACAGATGTTACTTTGTTTGTTGCTGAGTTGATTTTAAATTCAACATTAGCTTCTTCTTTGTTATAAACATAGATTTCTTTTGTTGTATCATTTGAAAACTCTGTAGTGTAAGTAATATCACCTACAGTTTTTGCAGTTTCAGTACGGAAAGCATTGTTTTTGTCTAATGCTTGTCCATTACGTTCGTCTTTTGAACCTGAGTTTTCGATTGAGTTAGATTCTGATTTAGGTTCAGTATTTTCTGCTGTTTTACCTACAGTTGGTTGTCCGTTAGTTGTGTCTACTGCTGGAGTTTCTTTTTTCTCTACAGGCTTGTTTCTTAATCCAGCGTTAGCTGTAGTGACAAGTTTGCTGTAAGCTTGTTTTAGTTCAGCTTGAGTAGTTGCATTCGCTAATGTAGCTTTTGCAGCTTCTAAGTCAGCTTTTAATACTGCAACACTTTCTTCTGTTTTGTTATCGTAAGAACCGTTAGAAAGTTTTGTTTCAATTTCTGAAATGTAGCTTTCAAGTTGGGTCTTGTCCAAAGTTGGAGTTGTTGCTTCTACAGATGTCTCTTGTTTGCTTAGTTCATTAGCTGATACAGCTCCATTCCCCAAGAACATGAAAAGAGCAGCGACCGCTACACTAGCCGCCCCAAAACTATATTTACGGATCGAGTAACGCGTGACCTTTTCACGGTGCAGACGTTCAACACGACTCATAGATGGTTTATTTTCCATTATTTTCTTTTCTCCTTTTATAAGGTTAATTGATTTGATTTCCACATGACACCTGCACACAGAAATCTACAATTTACATTTTATATTATTTTCAATATATATGCAAATAATTTGATTTTAAATTTTCGCAAAAAAAAAAAAGCGTTTTGGGAAATCAAGGAATTTTCAGAAAATTTCCGATTGAATTTTTTCTACTTTTTTTGAATAAATATATATGATATTATCCAACTAATCTTATATAAGAATTTAGGCTAGTTCGGAAAAACAGCGGATATATTTTTTAATTTTAGTAAAATAAATAGGTTTGAAGTATAAAAATAGTGTATTTGTATCTCTATACACTAAAATCCTTCGTACAAAATATAAAATCTATTCCAAACAAAAACATGCTACCTCATTTCGGTAACATGTCATCACTTTCTACTTACAACAGCGCCTCAAACTCAGAGACAGTCATACCCAACTGTTTACTTGCAACCTCGGAAGTCAGGAGACCTTGACGGACGAGATTTAGTAAACCTACTTTCAATCCCTCTTCGATACCCTCAGCTCGACCACGTTCTAGTCCCTTTTCTTCAGCTTGTTCCAAGGCATAATCCTGTGCTAACAAGGCTTGTTCTTCTCGCATACGTAGTTGACTAAACATTTTCCTGTCCTCCTCGGACCAGCTCTTGTAGTCCAGCAGTTGGTCTGCTTGGCTGATGGCTCGCTCAGGTTGCTGGGTAAAGGGCTTATTCCCAAAAAACTCCAACCACGGTTTGCGAACCTTGTCTTTGCTGGTTTCTCTATATTTTTTTAATTCCAAAAATGCCATCTTGACTAAATGATTTCTTGACCATTAGTGCTGGTCTTACAACAAGGCCTCAAACTCAGTGACGGTCATTCCTAATTGTTCACTTGCAACCTCAGCTGTCAGAAGGCCTTGACGGACTAGATTTAATAGCATAGACAAACTCCCTTCAACTTTCCCACGCTCCAGTCCCTGTTCAATACCACGTTCCAATCCCTGTTCAATCCCTTCCGCCCTAGCAGTCTCCAAGGCATAATCCTGAGCCAATAAGGCTTGTTCTTCTCGCATACGTAGTTGGCTAAACATCTTCCTGTCCTCCTCGGACCAGCTCTTGTAGTCCAGCAGTTGGTCTGCCTGGCTGATGGCTCGCTCGGGTTGTTGGGTAAAGGGTTTATTACCGAAAAACTCCAACCACGGCTTGCGAACGCTATCCTTGCTGGTTTCTCTGTACTTTCTTAATTCCAAGAATGCCATCTTGACTAGATGGTGTTCTTGTCCATTATTGGTGATGGTTAAGACTTCACCTGTCGTGTCCTCTCGCATACTAAAGCTATGAAAAGCCAAGTCATCTGAGAAGTAGTTGCTATCCACGATTGCGATAGCGTATACTGGTGCGATGTGTTTGTAACTCTGGTGTGTATCACCTTCTCGTTGACGAATTTTTTCAAGATTTTGATTGACCTGACTGCACAAATAAGCCCACAGGCGATTGATGAAAAAATTCTGATGATGCACCTGAATCTCAATAATTACTTGAGTACCGTTGTCCAACTCCGCCAAGACATCTATACTAGTGTAAAAATCCTGAGCTGAGTATGGTACGGAAGGCAAGACATGAATATTGCTTCCCTCCAAAATGGTCACATTTTTTGCTGGTAAATCCAACATATCGCGGATAAATTGACAAGTGATTTCTGGATTGCTAAAGATTTTCTTAGCAACCAAGTCATTGGTTGGGCTGATGCCCGGATGTCTTAGAATCATCCACTTCCTCCTTTTATTATACCATAGTTTTAAATCTAGGTTTACTAGATTCACTGCCACTATCTCTTTATTCGGAAAGGAAATGAATTGTGAAGATATTTTATCTCGTTTCAACTAAAATATGAGCTTGATCAACCAGTTGTCCATTAACAGTCAGATTCAGATAGAAATCGAGGGTCTTATCAGCAACAAAATACAGGGTTGGTAGGCACAAATCTTTTCTGCTTTCCCCTACTTGGAATTGAAGGACTTGAATCTCGTCCTGATAGACGACACCATGAACACCTGTCCCCGGTTGAATCGAAATCTTAGCTTCCAAAGGGGTGCTACTTTCGCTACGTTCAATCCTAAAATGAAGAGTCTCTCCCTTTGTCACAGCTAGACTTTTTTCTGCAAATGCTAGTCCCTGAACAGCTACTTTTTGTGATAAGCTCGGAGTGTTATAGAGGGCAATCTTGGTCAATACAGGCATAGATTGTGCCTCTGTAATGATCACGCGCACCTTCTGTGCCTCTACTACTGGACCTCGCAAGAGGCGCTTTTGACCAACTGTAAAGCCCATGCCAAATTCTTGCCAGACGCCATCCACCTCTACTTGCAGATAAAAAGCAGCGATTCGTTGCCCTAGCTTCAAATCTTCTCTTAACTCAATTACATCAAAAGTTTTCGGTGACCCTAAGTCAAGTTCTAACTGGATGGGCAAATCTGCATCGCTTGCCCAATAGCTGGTCTCAAGACCATCTGTTAAATGGTGACAAGCAAAGTCTGCGGAAAGAGCAGGACCAGATACCTCAGCTCCCAGAGCCAAATCTTCTTTATAGAGCTCATTACGATAAGCTTCAAATTCATAAAGTCGTTCAACATCCTTTGTATCAAAGAGACCATCTTGATTCGGCGGAATATTAAGCAGGAGTGGAGTTCCTCTCCCAACCGAGTGAAAGTAGATTTCTACCAATTCCTCGAGAGACTTAGGATCCTGATCCTCGTGGTAAAACCAGCCTGGCCGGATGGAAACATCTGCCTCTCCGATTGAAAAAATCGTGCCCGAGGGATCTCCGTGCTGAAGATAGTCCAGCTCTGCTTCTGTTCCTAGTTTGTCAGGATCCACCTTTTGCCACAGTGGATCACCTGCATACCCTCGTTCATTACCAATCCAGCGTATACTGGTGCCTTCTGTTGAAAAAATTAAGCAATCTCCCTGCAGTTCACGAATGGTTTCAAACCATTTCTCAAATTCATAATTGACCTTTTGAGCGCCCTCTCCTCTAGCACCATCCATCCAGACCTCAGCAAATTTCCCTCCATTTCCATAGGCAGGATTTGATAAGATTTCCTTCAGCTGAGCCAGATAATAGGCATTATAGTCCGCTTCTCTCTCCACATGATAGAGAGGACTATGGGCATCCCAGGGTGATAGGTAGACCCCCATATCCATATCAAACTCTGTGGCAGCTTGGGATACTTCAAGGAGCAAATCCCCCTCTCCATTCCTCCAAGGACTGGCCTTGACCGAATAATCTGTGTGAACTGTCGGATAAAGGACAAAGCCATCATGGTGCTTGACCACCAAAATCAACTTTTTAAAGCCCGTTTCCTTGAGCACGCGAACCCACTCACGCGCATCTAACTTTATCGGATTAAAGTGTTCAGGATCCTCCTGACCGGTTCCCCATTCCTGATTATAAAAAGTATTTGGTCCAAAATGGATAAAGGCTGCTAGTTCATCCTCTAAATAAGCTAGTTGGGCCTGACTAGGCAAGGGGCCATGCGGTTTTATTTCTCTTACCATACTACTTCCTATCTACATTTTTCTTTACTTTTTTAGCATACACTTGCAATTCTGTTAAGGCTAGGGGACTGGTTAAGTTTTCAAATCGAAGACGAAGGGCATAGGTTTCCACCTTGTCAAATTCAAAACGAAGCCCTTCATCCTTGTCGCTTGAAACTTTTCGGATAGCTGATACAGGTCGCCAATTCTCCTCTTGCTTGAGCAGGGAATCCTTATCCAAATGGTTTGGAGTCCGAGGCAAGGCAGGCTCATTCCCCACATAATAATCAATAAAGGTAGGCTCCACCGCCACGTATTCTTGATTCTCAACATAATACAAGGTCACGTTATCCACAAATCGCGGTTTTAAAATCCCTGCATCTCCAAAAAGAATGCCCACGCTGGCTTTCTCTGACTTGGCAATCCAAGTATTGGCTGTCGATTTTTTCCGAGCAATGACCTTGTCATTGAGGTAAGAGGCTGGGTGATTTGGCTCTGAGTGGGAAGCAAAGACAAGAGGCAGGTTGGACCCTGTCCACTGATCGGAAATAACTTCCCCATCTACACTGACATCTGTCACATGAATGGTGACTGTTGCTGGCAACTCACAGCCCGCTACTTGTCCTGTGAGCACACTTTCTCCTACCTGAGCATAGACTTGAGGTTCGAGTTCATCCCAAGTCACCTTGGCCGTATCTCGTCTGCCATCTGATAAGACTAGCTTGACTCGGTCTGGTAAATGTGGGACTTCCTTGACAAGCGTCCAAACCTTTTCAGGCTCAATAGCGCAAATCCCTTGGACACAAACCTGAGCAGAAGCCTTTAAATCCAAACCCTCTAGCTGACCAGATACCGTAAACTCATGAAAGCTTGCTATATCTTCTTCGGATATTACCTCCCAAACAACCTTGACTCGTTTTGCACCACCAGACTCATAGTCCACCAAGACCGAAGATGGAAGCTGTGGATAAGTCCCCTTATCTGTATACAAGCGAAGTGGTCTTACAGAAACTGCCTGCCCTAGCGAGGTATTTTCTGCGACCTGCAGGTGCATTTGATAGGTCTTCCCTTGATAAATGGCGCGGATAGCCAAGTCACCTGCAGACAAGCAATGAAGCACCCCCTGCTTGATAATGGCGTGGGCACTACCACTCGTCTCCCAAATCACTTCACTATTCCCCACCTTGTTCACAGGGTTATCCACAGTTTGTGGATAAAGTCCAATAGCTGGGAAATCTCCTTCTTGCAAACCTGCCTGCTTGTCCACTCGAATCTCAAACAAGCGCTGATTTTTCACTGGCTGGCAATCCAAAGCCTCTCCCACTAATATATCAAAACTTGCTGGCTCTAGCCCTCTGGCACTGGCTTTTACTCTTACCTGACCTGCCTGCTCCAAGCTCTGAACTAAGAGGACACCTCTGCCATGAAAGACTTTTCGCTTAAACCGACCATTTTTCTGAGCCTGATAACGTTCACGACTGGCCTGTCTACCGTTATCCACACCCACAATACGAGCAGGGCCTTCAATTTCAAAATGAAGCTGATTGGAAGCACTCGGCACCCAATTTCTATCCTTGTCCAATACATCAAAATAGAGATAGAGGAGGTCTTGCCCATCTGGCTCCAGTTGTGTTTTCTCGGCATGTAACCCGATTTTGGCTGCCTTACCTGCAGTCACCACCCTATCTTCTTCCACAATCTGACCTTGACGGTCATAGGCCACAGCACGCAATTCTCCTGGTTGATAATCCAAACGCCATTCGAGATAGAGTTGGCCAGAACCTTCTCCCTCTTGGTATTTTCGACCGTCTGAAGTCCATTTTTCCTGAAAGGCCTTCCTGCCTTTGGATTTTCCATTGAGAAATATCTCTACTGAATCAGCATTTGAATACACTCTAACAGGAATATCCCCATACTTATCCACAACTTGTTGATAACTCTTGTGGATTTCCCAATTCCAATGGGGCAGGATATGAACCATGGGATGCTGATCTAGGTCCAACCACTGACTTTGGTAGAGATAATAGTCATTTTTAGGAATCCCTGCTGTGTCCACGATCCCAAAATAGGAACTCTTTACAGGCGTGTCGTTTTGATTGTGCCAAGGAGTTGGCTCACCGATATAGTCCACTCCTGTCCAGATAAACTGACCTGCGTAATCTAGCCGATTTCTATCTGCTATCCAAGAAGCCGTCGCCGTCTTCCCCCAAGGAACCCGGTCATTGCCATAGTCCGACTGTTCAAAATTTCGCACGCGGCGATTATCCCCAACCCATTCCTTATCTGGGCGAAAATAGCTATCACGCGTCCTTGTAGCCGATGAGGTTTCAGACCCGTAAAGTCGCCACTTGGGATGTCTTTTGCGAATCGCGTCAATATTATCTTCCGAGTAATTCAAGCCCACCACATCTAGCAAATCAGCTATCTTTTCATGACCTCCAGACCCATCTCCAAAGCGGAACTGATCCATTCCCATGGTCACAAAACGGCTATCATCCACTTCTTTGACTCTTCCTAGCAAACGTTTGATAGTCTTCAATGAATGAGCATCGCCATTTGCTTCGCTGACTTCATTTCCCAAGGACCACATAAAAATCGCTGGATTGTTCTTACCACGCTCGATCATAGTACGCAAATCGTAATCCGACCAGAAATCGCCTGCTTTTGCTTCTGGATGAGTTGCTTCTTCCTCAAAAAAGCGACCATAGTCATACTCTTTCTTGCCTCCATACCAGGTATCAAAGGCTTCTTCTTGGATGAGTAGGCCCATTCTGGCAGCCACATCCAGCAAAATACTACTAGCTGGATTGTGTGTTATTCGGATAGCGTTGACTCCCATTTCCTTAATCTGGCGCAGGCGTCTCTCGGCAGCTGACCTATTTTCCACAGCTCCCAGCGCTCCGTAGTCATGGTGCAAACAAACCCCATGAATCTTCAACCAGCGACCATTTAGAAAGAAACCCTTATCCGCTTGCCAATCCATATAACGGTAACCAAAAGTCTCCTCTTCTTCATCAACCAAAATGCCATTTTTGTAAAGGCGAGTCTTCAATTGGTGAAGGTGAGGATGTTCAATATCCCAAAGCAAAGGTTGGAAAATTGATATGGCTTGTTGGAAAGAATATTTGTCCCCAGCTTCAATCACTACAGAGTCTGTCGCCTGCCAGTCTGACAGCTGTTGTCCATCATACCAGATACTCTGCTCCAAATACACCGACACGGACTGAGGTCCGTCATTTGAAACCTTACTTTCAAGCTGAGTTTCCACCCATCCATCTCTTTGTTCCTTGAGCTTGGGACTTTCTATCTTAATCCCATACAAATCCAGATGCACCGAATCTGTAATCAATAATTTTACTTCTCGGTAAATACCGCTACCAGAGTACCAACGACTGCTAGGTTGCTGATTTTCCACAAAAACCGCAAGCTGGTTGGCTGTCCCATCATTTCTTAGATAAGGCGTTATATCATAAGAAAAGGGCGTATAGCCACTGGGATAATAGCCCAGCACTTGCCCATTGATATAGACTTGGGCATTCATGTAAACCCCATCAAAGAGTAAACGTACCGAAACAAGACTGGCATCTTCTTCCAAGTAGAACTGCGTCCGATACCAGGCTTGACCCCCGTTTAACTGGCCACCCTCATTTTGCGCTGGCGAATACTGGTCAAAATCATTGTAAATACTCCAGTCATGTGGTACTTGAATAGCCTGCCAATTTTCCCTCTGAAAATCCGGTGCCAAGGCATCTTCTTTCCCCACCTCTTGACTAAAAAACCAGTGATTTCGTAAAACTTCTTCTCTTCTCATACAAGCATTCCTCTTTAAACAAGTCTATCAATTTGACTATATCACAAAACAAAAGCGCTTTCAATACTTCCTCCATCACTCCCTAAATCCTTAGAAAAGATGCTATAATTTGTGGAGAAGTCTGAAAATCACTCCATGTTCATATAAACTGTCATTTTCAAGAAACAAGGTCATACTCTTCGAAAATCTCTTCAAACCACGTCAGCGTCGCCTTACCGTAGGTATAGTTACTGACTTCGTCAGTTTTATCTACAACCTCAAAACCATGTTTTGAGCTGACTTCGTCAGTTTTATCTACAACCTCAAAACGGTGTTTTGAGCTGACTTCGTCAGTTTTATCTGTAATCTCAAAGCTGGACTTTGAGCAACCTGCGACTAGCTTCCTAGTTTGCTTTTTGATTTTCATTGAGTATCAAATCTGACAAGAACCAAAAAACACCCCTCTGAATATTCATTCCAGAGAGATGTTCCTTTTGTCTTAGCTATTGTAAATCGATTGTCTAAAGTCATCTGAATCTTTGAGATAAGCTTTATAAATCGCTTTTTTCAGTTTTTGAACGGGTGTTTCGATAAAGCTATAGGTGTGAGCAGTTGTTTTGCCTGCCTTAATCTGTTTCAACTCCTCTTGGACAGCTTTCTGCATCAATTCACTTAACTTCTGACTTGTCAGACTTATTTCCTGACCTTCATATTGTATTGTCAAAGGTTTCAATTGATTGAGCCTATCCACTCTTTCCTTGATCTGTGCTTTTTTGAACTCAGCATAGCTCTTACCATTCAAAATTTTATTGAAAATGTAAGTATCAGATAAAGGCTTGTTTTCAGCCTCTGCTACTTGTTTATATTGATTTGAAACATAAGGAACAAATCCTTCATAATAGCCCAAAGCAGCCATCAATTCAAAGGCTTGTTTTCTGAATGTAATATCCCCACTCATACCTTTATCATTTTCACTAACTCCAAAAATTGTATCAAACATATCAACAGTATAGTAACCATTTGCTACAATTTTACCTTTATCTGAAAAACCAGCAATGATATAACGATTAACCATGATATGATTGTCAATCAAACTATCAATATCTGTCAATTTTTTGGCATCTTCTAAGGTCAGAGCTTGAATCTCCTCACTCTTATGAGTCGGTTTAACTGCTGGATTACGGTAATATACCCAAGTTCTAGAACCTGTTGAAGTGATTGGCATTATTTTTTTGAAATAACTCATCTTGTCTTCTGCAGATAAGTTTCTACTTGCCTCTGCTTCTAGGTAATCTAGAGTATAAAGAACATCAAAACTTCCCTTCATATAAGATTGCAAATCTTCTGCCGTTTTAAATCGATCAGGTGTTTTATTGTAAAATCCATTCTTATCACTCTCATCATATACAAAGTTGAGATTAAAATAAGTATCCTTTTCTGAATTATAGGAGTTTTCAAAAATACCACGCGCATAAAACTCTGCTCCTGTGCCATCTCGACGACCGTGATTATTAAACAAGACTGTTCTATCTAGTAAGTGCGTCATTTCATGAGAATAAGTCGCTGAACCTCTATCATCCAGAACCCTATCTATAAAGTAACGGACACCTAAGCCATTGGCCTCAGCTCCTACCTTACTTACTGGAGAATAGTAATTCATAGGAGTCATAAACTGGTCAACCCCCTTATCAGCTCCACTACCAGTAGCTGGTGACCAAGTGCTATCAATCTGGGCATTCGGATTGCTTGTATATTTCTTCATCGTATCAATAATCAAGCGATTTGTCAGCAACTTATCACGATTTTCTGGTTTTGTTATACGATAAAGAGTATCAACATAGTTGGCTTGTTGTACAGCCGCCTTTTCAATTAAAGACTTGACTCTAGCAAGCTCAGCCTGATACTTAGTTGGATTAGACTGGGCAAGAGAAGTATCTATATAGGAACCAATATTACCATAGGTAATCGTCGCCATATTACTAATCACGTAAACATGTGGTTCTTTCACATTCAAAAGTCCCAAAATAGCAGCCATATTAGCCTCTTGTTTACGAGGATCCTTTTCCCCAGCTGTCAACTTGCTATACAGCCCGACATGCGCTGAAGGATTTTCCTTAGATGATTTTTCAACAATCATAGCTTGGCTAGATTTTTTAAGCCAAGTATCCGCATCATCTGACGTAAAGAGTTGGCGATTGCTGTCTAAAAATTCCTTCAAGCTAGCCTTACCTGTAATGGTAGATAAATACTTTGTAAATGTTTGAGGACTATTGGTCAATTTCATCTCTTCATAAGACATGGATCCTAATTTTTTCAAACTATCCAAGGCTGTCATTGTTTTATTACCAAATGAGCTTGGATTAAAGGCCAGAATATCACGAACATTCGTGTCCCCAAATTGAATATTATAAAAACGGTTGATATAAGACAGTCCCAACAAGATCTGCTCTTTGTATTGCTCCAGCTCTTGTTTGACCTTGCTGCGATTTTCAGGGGTATCTCCTATAATCCCCAAAGTATGAGAGGCAATCTTTTTGAAACTTGACTCAGCTTGCGTCTTCGTCTGATCAAAGCTTTCTTGAATTGACAGTTTTTGAAGATACTCTGTACGCAACATATCTTTGACTTCTTGGTCAGTGATATTTGGGTGTGTTTTTCTGAGCAAGATTTTACGCATGGTAATATCTCGAGGATCATAGACAGGCTCTAACTGTGCTTTTAATTTACTGTCATTTAAGAAATCTACTGATCTCGCGCTTGTGGTAAGAGCAGACACATCCACAGCATCTTCTCTCTCACTATTAGCCGGAAGTAAGTGTGGTTTATCCTCCTGACTACCAACTAAAATAACTCTGGGTTTCATTGGTTTTGTTATTTGACTCACTTCTTGAGGATTAACCAATTCACCAGTTTGTTCATTGATAGCGTAGGTTCTTGTATGTGTATTCTCACCAACTTCTCCTTCAGATGCTACCTTTTCTATATTTTTAGCAAGTGAAGAATCCTCTCTTCGCTCCTCAGTAACATCAATCGGTTGAATTACTTTTTCCACATTACCAACTTGAATCACTTTATCGACTGCTGGATTTACTTGTCTAGTAGTGTCAGATACCGTCACCTGACCTGTTGCCTTATCTAATTGATAAGTCGTCCTAGTTTCCACCGAACCATCACGCCCTGCAACCGCTACCTCCTCTTTTCTGAACTCCAAAGCAGGATTCACTTGGTAAATCGTTTTATGAGATAGGACAGTAGTTTCAACACTCGGTTTAGTTCCAACTTCTACAACTTGATCAACTTTGTTAGCTACTATTTTGACAGTTTTATTCTCAGAAATATTTCCACTTGCTTGATCTTTAGTATAGGTAGTAGTAACTTGTTCTTGTCCCTCAACACCCGAAATTTTTACTCTTGTAACGCCGTGGTCTAGTTCCTCATTCTTTTCATAAACGGTTTCATAAGGAACAGCTTTTGTCTCTACTTTGGTCTGAGGAAGTTGAGTGTCTTCTTTATACTCTGGGAGAGCCTCCTGTATCTCAGGTTCACCAGAAACACCGCCCTCATATGATGGAAGGGGTGGTTCCACTAAGGACTCACCAGAAACACCGCCTTCATATGATGGAAGAGGCAGCTCTACCGAAGGCTCGCCGGAAACACCGCCCTCATATGATGGAAGAGGCAGCTCTACCGAAGGCTCACCAGAAACACCGCCCTCATATGATGGAAGGGACGGCTCTACCAAGGACTCACCGGAAACACCACCTTCATAAGGCGGAAGGGGTGGTTCCACCAAGGATTCGCCAGAAACACCGCCTTCATAAGATGGAAGCGCTGGTTCTACCAAGGACTCACCGGAAACGCCACCTTCATAAGATGGAAGGGACGGTTCCACCAAGGATTCGCTGGAAACACCACCTTCATAAGATGGAAGAGGTGGTTGGACTTCCGGGGCTAGGCTTATGCCATTTTCTTGAGATGCCTTCTCTTTTGTCCCGACCAGAATCACCTGAGTAACTGGTTCACGAAGCACTTCTCTCCCCACTTCATTTCGCCTTACAACACCATCGATAACCCTTACTTCTGTTAAGATTCGTTCTTGTCCCTTGGCACCTTCTATAGAAATTCTTTTTTCTCCCTTAGCCAGAGTTGGGTCAGACTGCAATTGAGTTTCAAACTCTATCTCCCCTACCCTAACTTCCAGTTCTGGCTTGTCTTCAATAACAGTTTTCATTCCTTCATCCGGTACTTTTTTAGACTCAATACTCATACTTTTTTCAGGAGATGGATTTAAAACGGGCTCAACTGCGTAGGTTGGTTGAGAAGATTGCACAAGATCCTCAGTCGAGTCAAATTGAGATGCAGTCTGTGGTACAATCTTCTTAGACTGAGATTCTGAACTGTTCTCCTTTTGAGATAATGCTGGCGACTCTACCTTATCAGCAGAAAGTTCCTTGCTAGCACTATCTCTTACCAAATAATATCCCGTAAATTCATATCCTTGAACTCTTTCAGGACTTGGTAGAAACTGACCTTCTACTCTCTTAACAAGGGCTGGCTGCAATTCTACCAGATTTTCAATAGCAGAGATGGATGCTCCCCAGCCACCAACAGCAAAGACGGTCACAAGGAAGTAAGACGCTCCCTTTTTTCTCTTGATTAAAGTGAAGGAAAGCAATAATAATCCTGCTCCCAAGATAAACATCCCATCATTAGAAAACAGACCTGTTTCTGGTAATCTTGTAGCCAATTTTCGATAGACAAAATAGTATTCTTTTCCTTCTTCTACCTCAATCTTATTTTCTTCAAACCATTGCAACTCAGATTTCAGCTTTTCAGATAAATCCTGCTCATCCAAATAATGGCTTGAAATTAGTGTTGAAGTCGTTTCTGTAGCCTGTACAGGTTGAGCACCCATACCAGCAAAAAATAAACTCGTTCCTAGCAAGACCGAACAAGCTCCTATTGTATATTTCCTCAAAGAAAAACGCTGCTTTCTCTCAAATTGAAATTCTTTCATCCCATATCCTATCATTCATTATTACTGTATATTTAGTATATCAGAAATAGTTTGTATTCACAAATCTTTCTAGTTATTCCCTTATCATTCCAAGTTGAGGGAGACAACATACAATAATTTTTATTTAAATGTATATCAATGTTCTTTGCTCTTCTTAACAAAAGCAATACAAAAAGAGCCTGTTGACAAGCTCTTTGTACTCAATGAAAATCAAAGAGCAAACTAGGAAACTAGCCGCAGGCTGTACTTGAGTACGGCAAGGCGACGCTGACGTGGTTTGAATTTGATTTTCGAAGAGTATTAGTCTATTATTTCTTCTCAGCACGAAGGGCTGACAATATTTGTGTACGGATATCATCCACACCATTTGGCGTATTTGGTAAAAAGATAGTTTGATTTCCCTTAGAAGCAAAGGTATTCAAGGTATCCAGATACTGGTTGGTCAGAAGAATGGACATGATTTGCTCTTCTGTCATGCCAACATTGGCTTCCTTGAGTTCTGTAATAGACTCTGCCAATCCATCCACAATCGCCTTACGTTGTTGGGCAATCCCCACACCATGAAGGCGGTCTTTTTCTGCTTCGGCTTCAGCTGCAGTGACGATTTTAATCTTATCGGCTTCCGCTAATTCTTGCGCTGCGACCCGCTTACGTTGCGCCGCATTGATTTCATTCATGGATTGCTTGACTTCTGCATCTGGCTCAACCTTTGTAATCAAGGTTTTCACGATAATATAACCGTAAGTAGTCATTTCTTCTGCTACTTGGTGTTGAACTTCAAGGGCAATCTCATCTTTTTTCTCAAACAATTCATCCAAGGTTAATTTTGGAACAGAAGAGCGAAGGGCATCTTCGATATAAGATTTAATTTGAGATTCAGGACGCATGAGTTTATAGTAGGCATCTGTCACGCTCTGCTCATTGACACGGTACTGAGTCGCCACATTCATCATAACGAACACATTGTCCTTGGTCTTGGTCTCAACCACAATATCGCTTTGCAACAAGCGCAACTGGATTCGTGCCGCAATCGAGTCAATCCCAAAAGGCAAGCGAATATGAATACCGCTATTGGCAACCTTTTGGTATTTCCCAAAGCGTTCAATAATCGCCACCGACTGCTGACGAACCACATAAATTGTACTCAGTGTGACTATCAGCAATAGGAGCACACAAACCACCACAAAAATCATCAAAAATGTTGTTATCATCGCGACGACCTCCATCATTATTTTTTCCTGTATTATAGCACATTTAAAGAAGGTTGTGACTTTTTGCTGCGATTTTTCCTGAAATGTCAATAATTAGAGGTGAATTGTCACATTGTCGTCTAATCTCTGGCTAAAACAACTCTTTATAAAATGCAATCGCTTTTTTCATTACATTAACTTCTGTAGAATCTACATCAATAGTCAGGGAATAACTTGCCTTAACTTTTCCCTCGTGCTATACTAGTGATTGAAATTAATGAATAGGAGATATTTCATGAAAACAGCAAAAACTACTGTTACAATCCTTTCTGCACTTGCTTCTGTCGTCTTATTAGCTAGTTGTGCAACAAAGTCTACAGAAACACAGACAAGCAATAATAGCTCATCTGATAATCAGATTACATTGACATATGACCAACTACGATCAAGAGAAAACACTATGTCAACCCTTTGGTATCAAAAATCAGCTGAAACTAAAGCTTTATACATACAGGGTTATAACGTTGCAACAAATCATCTAAAAGAATTGCTCAAAACAGAATCAGACAAACCTTACTCCATCGTTTTAGACTTGGATGAAACTGTCCTAGATAATAGCCCTTATCAAGTACAAAATGTCAAAGATGGTACAGCATTCACACCTGAAAATTGGGATGTTTGGGTTCAAAAAGCTACAGCAAAAGCCGTCCCAGGTGCAAAAGATTTTCTTCAGTTTGCTGATCAAAACGGTGTCCAAATCTACTATATTTCTGACCGCTCAGCTAATCAAGTAGATGCTACCATTAAAAATCTTGAAAGTGAAGGAATTCCTGTTCAAGGACGTGATCATCTCATGTTCTTAGAAAGCGGTGTAAAATCCAAAGAAGGTCGTCGCCAAAAAGTTCAAGAAAAAACAAATCTTATCTTATTGTTTGGTGATAACCTCGTAGACTTTGCAGATTTTTCTAAGACTTCTGAATCTGACCGTGATAAACAACTTGAAGAATTGCAAAAAGAATTCGGTGAAAAATTCATCATCTTCCCAAATCCAATGTACGGGTCATGGGAATCAGCTGTATACGGTGGTAACAAACTAGATGCTAAAGGTCAAGTAGAAGAACGCCAAAAAGCCTTACAAGGTTTTGATAAATAAAACAAATAAGCTGATTCTATATAAAATAAAGCTAACTTACAATCTTCAAAAAGTGGATAGGAAGGAATTCTGATAATCAGAAAACTTTCCTATCCACTTTTATGATTGATATAACATCAAGATTTTATAAATCTGATACTATACGTTTTATGATTTTAAAGACTTTTTGCCTAGACCCTGTATTTCAAGCATTAGGTGAGGTTGATGATCTAAATTTAATGTGATATACTATTTTTGTCATCGGTTACCGATTACGTTCCTTACGGTTCGTGAGAGGAGGTGAAACTAATGAACCTTGCCCCAGAGCTCGTTCTTACTATTGTAGCGGACGTCATAGCAGGAATTATCTTGTATTTCGTCTGCAAATGGCTAGATGGTAAGAAGTAGACCGAATGACTAGCCTATAAACACCCGTTAAATCGCTAAGATACGTCAAAAAATCCCTTAACTACTGCAATAGTTAAGGGATTTGGTGTTCTAATGAACCTTACCCATTAAATTTATTCTAACACACAAGCGCTAAGATTTCAAGAATTTTATTCATTGTTTAAAGTTCCTTAGGTATCTGAAAGGTATATAATGAAGTTACCATCTAGTACCCAAAGACCGACTAGCTCCTATGAACTAGTCGGTTTCTCATCAATGCGCCAACATTTCTTGAGCGATTTCTTGACCAGATAGATTATCTGGGTAGTAGGTTGGCCAGTTGTCCATTTCTTCAAAGAGGGCTTCTTGGCTTGTTCCTCCAAAGAAGATATGGAAATGTTCTGCCTTAACTGGGGCGATATTGTGGTCACTAAACTGAACATACTTGAACTGTCCAGCATCAGCATCTGTCGCTTCAAAGAGGAAGCGCACACCACGATTGCCTTTCTTATAAGTCAAGATTTTCTTACCAACATACTTGTAAGTATGTTTCTTACTTTGTCCACCTTGAACAAATTCCATAGTGTTATCAGTGATATTAATCTTAGTCACATCTGTCTGATAGCCTTTTGTATAGTAGGCCTTGTACTCAGCCTGGGTCATCTTACCAGTCAACTTAGCCTTGTAGTCAAAGACTTGGTCAAAAGTACCATCTTCAAGGAAAGGATAAACTGATTGCCAGTTACCTGCATAGTCACTCAAGGTGCGGTTCTTGACAGCTGTATCCTCAAAGTAACCATTTTGAACTGTCTTGGTATCCTCTGCCTTTTCAGGCTCGATTGCTGGGCCTTCTTGGTCTGTTGTTTGTTTTAGAGCCTTGAGATTTTTCTCCATCACGGAAATATAGTTTTCGCCAGCCTTGGTCTCCTCTTCTGTCAGACTTTCTAAAGGATTGAGGACATCTGTTTTGATACCTGCTTCTTTTGAAAGTGTATTAGCAAGGGCTTGTGAAGCATTTTCCTCAAAGTAGATATAGGCAATTTTATTTTTCTTGACGTACTCTGTCAATTCTGCCAGACGAGCAGCTGATGGTTCTGCATCTGGAGAGAGGCCTGAGATTGCGACTTGTTTGAGTCCATAGTCCAAGGCAAGGTAGTTAAAGGCTGCGTGTTGCGTTACAAAGCTCTTTTGTTTGGCTTGAGACAAGCCTTCTGCATAAGCTTTATCCAAGGCTTGTAATTTTTCGATATAGGCAGATGCGTTCTTTTCAAAGGTCTCTTTTTTATCAGGATAAGCTGCTGACAAGCTATCACGGATGTGCTCTACAAGTTTAACAGCACGAACCGGTGATAACCAAACATGGGGATCGAACTCATGGTGATGTCCTTCTTCTCCATGGTCATGGTCCCCCTCCTCTTCCTCACCACCTGGCAAGAGCAACATATCGCCTGTCGCCTTGATGGTTTTCACTTTTTTCTTATCCAAAGTATCTAACAATTTAGGTACCCATGTTTCCATGTTTTCATTTTCATAAACGAAGGTATCTGCGTCTTGGATTTTGGCAACTGCCTTGGCAGACGGTTCATATTCATGGGGTTCTGTGCCAGCACCGATGAGGAGTTCTACATTAGCCGTATCTCCTGCAACTTGCTTGGTAAATTCATAGACAGGGTAAAAGGTTGTCACAATATTTAGTTTGCCATCTGCCTGCTTTTGATTGGAACAAGCCACTAAAAACAAGGCACATAGACTGGCTAGCAATAAGCTAATTTTTTTCACGTTAATCTCCTATTTGATAAAACGTCTTACTAAACTGATGAGTAAAAAGACAGTTACAAAAATAATGGTAATACTTGCACTTGCAGGCGTTTCTGCATAGTAGGAAATGTAAAGTCCTGCTACCATTCCCAAAAATCCAATAGCACTGGCTAGCAGCATAACCGATTTAAAGTTTTTCCCCAGACGCAGGGCAATACTAGCTGGCAAGACCATAATGGTCGATACCAGAAGAGCTCCCGCAGCTGGAATCATAAGGGCAATGGCCACCCCTGTCACCATGTTAAAAAGAATAGACATGGTACGAACAGGCAAGCCATCCACAAAGGCCGTATCCTCATCAAAGGTCAAGATATACATCGGACGAAGGAAGAGGAAAGTCAACATCAAAACAACCGCCGCAATGACAAAGAGGGAAATGACCTGCTCTTCGCTGATAGTCACAATCGAACCAAAAAGGTACTGGTCCAAACTCATTGAACTAGAGCTTTTGCCCTTGCTCATGACAATCAGAGAAACAGCCAAACCTGTTGACATGAGGATAGCTGTCCCAATTTCCATAAAGCTCTTGTAAACCGTACGAAGATACTCCAGAAAGACTGCCGCAATCAAGACAATAGCAATAGTTGAAATAGTCGGAGAAATCCCTAGTACCAAACCAAAGGCTACACCTGAAAGCGAGACGTGGCTAAGAGTATCACTCATCAAACTCTGACGGCGCAAGATAAGGAAGGTTCCAAGAACTGGCGAGAAAAGACTCATGGCAATAACCGCCAGAAAGGCACGCTGCATAAAGTCATAAGATAACAAACTAAGCATGGCCCACCTCCTGATCATTCTCATGAACGTTGAAACAACGCCATGGCGAGTCTTGGTTACGAACTAGATGAATATTGCGATCCGCATAGTCCTTAACTTCTTCAGGATCATGGGTAATCATCAAAACAGCCTTGCCATGATGATGGGCGCTGTGGTGCATGAGTTCATAAAATTCATTTTTACTTCCTGCATCCATCCCCGTTGTCGGCTCATCTAGGACAAACACATCTGGGTCAGAAGCAAACATACGCGCGATTACCGCTCGCTGCTTTTGTCCCCCAGATAGAGACCCCAAGCGTTTGTCTCGATGTTCCCACATGCCAACTGAGTCCAGACTAGCCTTGATATGCTCCTCATCATGAGCATTCAAACGACGGAACCAGCCTTTTCGCGGATAGCGACCCGACTTGACAAATTCATAGACCGTACTTGGAAAACCAGCATTAAAACTGGCAATTTGCTGGGGAAGATAGGCTATTCTCAATTTCTTACCCTGCGTATTTGTCTTTGAAATGGTTACCTTTCCAATGCGTGGCTGGAGGATACCAAGACTGGCCTTGATGAGTGTCGTTTTAGCCGCTCCATTCTCCCCCGTCAAGGTAACAAATTCCCCACTATCAACACTATAATTGATATGTTCAAGAACGGGCTCCTTATCATAATAGAAGGACAAATCCTCTACCGTAATATATCTCATTATTTGATTTCTCCTACTAAAGCAGTCAAAAACCGCTGAATAACTTTTTGTTCATTTGGAGTAAACTGAGTCGCCACTTGTTCATAGGTTAAAAGTGTATGCTCATGGTGATGATGGTGCTCCTCAGCGATTGGACGAGCCAAATCAGTCAACTGATAAAAAATCACACGCGCATCCTTAGGATCTTTAGATGTTTCCAACATCCCTTCCTTGACCAAAGACTTAATGGCCTTGGTAACTGCCGCCTGACTGACATTGAGACGACGCGCCAATTCTGAATTTGTTAAAGATTCCTTTGACAAGAGCATGAGGATATGCTCCTGGGTATTGGTCAGAGCCACCTCACTAGTACAATGACCTATTAGGATTTCATGCTGATTTTCAGACTTCAAGATAACCTCATTCAAAAAAGTATCAATTTCCTGCGCAAGCTGTCTCATGTGTTACTCCTTTCTTAACTATCACTTTTAGATAAAAGTATCGATAGTTACTGATTCTTTACCAGTTAATTATATCACAAGCAAAAAAAGAGTCAAGAAAAAACGTGAAAATAGGCTTCATTCTTGAACTCTTCTACATTATCTATTGAAATTCCTTGACATTTCCATCATAAGTCGCCCAATCTTTGCTGAAAAAGCGCTCATTAAGATGGTAAGTAGGAGCTGGTGTGGGATTAGATAGGAAAGGATCAACAGCCTTGTCAAAAGCCAACCACCCCATCCAACCAAGATGGATGGTATCCTTCATAAAGAAAGGCTCCCCACCATCCTTAGAAAAATCTGCTATATTAGTAAAACCTTGACTTTCTAACTGGAAGCGAATCTTTTGCACCGTTTCTTGGTACATATCCTCTCGTAAACCAGCATAATCCATCCATTTTTTATTAACAGGCGGAATGATAAAAATCGGGTTTACCTTAGATTTGGAAAATTGGGTTAAGACCAACTGCAAGTCATTATATTCTGGAGACTTGAGATAGGTATAAGTTTTCTGAGAATCCTTTAATTTCTTCAAATCCTTCTTGATCTGCGTATTATAGAAATAATTTTCCATTCCAAGATCATTATTAGACGTATTCTTTTCTGCATCTGCCTTAACAACATCTTCTATGGCTTGATAAGAAAACTGGTCTGGTAAGGTTTTCAAATACTTAACTACATGCTTATCGTAGTTGACATAACCTCTGAAAGAAAATTGACCAAAGAGTATCGACTGTCTCTCATTAAAACGAGACATTAAAGCAACTAAATCATAATCTGTTTCTGAAAGAGATTCTCCTTTAGCCAATTTCATAATCATGTCTTTATTAGCTACATGAGGATACTGTTGAAGGAGTCGACTTGCTGCATATTGACTCGCTTGATCTCCCGACTGATTTTCTAAAAAACTAGTTAACTGATCTCCGTTGAAATACTGTTGAAAAGCTGCTGGTTCGTATCCATTTTTACTAAACCACTGAGGTGAAATAACAAAGACAGCTTGCTTATTTTCCAGTTGCGGTAACATCTGTTGCATCCCAAAATACTGATTAAGAGATGCAGCTCCTCTCTGACCTAACAAATAAGGTCTATAGGAACGATTATATTTTTCCGCCAATACTGAAGGATGGGCACTATCAAAACGTAACCACTCACTTGAGCCAAAAAAAGGAACAAATCTTAAATCAGGATCTGACAGAGCCCTAACTTTTTGAAATCTTTCTTTAAAACTATCAATTGTAGTTGCTGCTGCCGATCGCTTTTCCTTTATGATATCATGAGCACTACCAGTAGGGACGAAGAAAATCAAGAGGTAAACCAACAAACCAGCGGTCAAGACCGGTCCGAAGATCATCCATAAGCGTTTAAGCATTTTGTAGCTCCACAATACCAGCTATGATTTTATTAGCTGTATTCCAGTCGTCGCGACCAAACTCTGTCACAGGGACACGAATGTCAAAACGGTTCTCAATCTCCACAATCAATTCAACCGTTCCCATACTATCCAAGACACCTGCATCAAAAAGATCTTCATCCATCATGTCAGAAACATCTTCCATAAACAACTCATCAATAATTTCGATAACTTCTGATTTGATATCCATATTTTATTTCCTTTTATTTTTTAAACCATAAATCATTCAAAAATCCAGAAAAGATTAAGAATGACAGCATGACGACATGGAAGGTAACAACCATGCCAAGCAACTGAATCCAGCGATTCTCAGGTAGAGCAGCTTTCCCTGCTTTTTTCCGCTCCTTATTGAGCGTTTTTTTCTTGCGAATCCAAGCGTCATTGATGACCAAGCCTAATCCATGAAAGAGTCCATAGGCGATATAGTACCAGGTCACACCGTGCCAAAATCCCATAATCAGCATATTTACAACGTAGGCCACACTTGAGGTTACATTACGATTTTTAAAGACCTTCTTTCTGGTCAATACCATGACCATCCGCATAAAGACAAAATCACGGAACCAGAAAGAAAGACTCATATGCCAGCGATTCCAAAACTCCTTCAAATCCCTTGATAAAAAGGGCTTGTTAAAGTTGATAGGGCTACGGATTCCCATTAAGTTTGAGATGGCTAAGGCAAACATAGAATAACCTGCAAAGTCAAAGAAAAGCTCCAGACCAAAGGTATACATAACTGCCAAGGCATAGAGGTTAAAGAAACCACCTGACTGCAAGGCTAGATTCTTCAGAGGAGGGAGTAAGGTTTCTCCTAAAACATGAGCCAGGATAAACTTATACAAAAAGCCCCACATGATATAGCGAACAGATTCATCCATCATATCCATCAACTCATCTCGCTCAGGAATGGTCTGATAATTTTCATTAAATCGCTTAAAGCGATCGATTGGACCACTTGAAAAGGTCGGCATGAAGAGAAGGAAACGAAGGAATTCCCAGAGGGTAAAGTCCTTAATCACTCCATCTCTCAGCTCGATGATAATCCCAACCGAACGAAAGGTCAGGTAAGAAATTCCCAAAAAACCAAGCAAAGACTGCGTTCCATTGATAGCTGGTTGCACCTTGACAAAGATAATCGGAAGGAGGGACAGAAAACTAACTAGGTAGAAAACCCACTTGCCATCCTTATTTTTTCGATAGTGCTTGTAGAAAAGCAGGAGCAATATTTCCCAGCAAAGGTAAATACCCAAGGCAGCCAATTGGTTAGTCTTCCCACCTACCAACATGGTGACGATAAAGAAGAGGCTAACCAACACCTCGTACCAGGCAAAGCGTTTCTTGAAAAAGAGGCCAATAAAGATAGGTAAGGTTGCAACAATCACATAGACAAAATACTGAGGATTGCCATATGGCTCTAAATGAGGAAGCTGTTGAAAGAACTCCATCATCTCTTATTCACCTCGTCAATCAATCCTTTTATGTCAATTTTCCCATTTGGAGTCAATGGCAAACTGTCTCGGTAAAGGAATTTAGACGGCATCATGTAGGACATCATGATATCTGTCAAATCTTCCTTGATAGCCTTGGTAATATCGATATCACGCTCAAACTGCTCACGAACACCGTCTTTTAAGATGACATAAGCCAATAGATTTTGTACCTTGTGATCTTTGTTATAACGCGGTACTGCAACAGCAGACTCGATATAACGAGACTTATTAAGGTTTTGAGAGACATCTTCTAACTCAATGCGGTAACCGTTGAATTTGATCTGGAAGTCCATGCGTCCGCCGTAGAGAAGTAAGCCCTCATCTGTCATAGTTCCCACATCGCCTGTGTGATAGGCTGGTAGTCCTTCAAACTCAAAGAAGGCTTCTGCTGTTTTTTCAGGATTGTTCATATAACCTTTTGAAACGGCTGGTCCAGAAACAATGATTTCTCCCTGTTCGCCATTTGGCAATTTATTGCCTTCCTCGTCAATGATAAAGGTTGGAGAATCAGCCTTGGTATAGCCGATTGGTAGGCGTTTGAGAGTCGCTAGCATCTCGTCTGTCACAGCTGCTGCTGATAGGGCTACTGTCGCTTCTGTTGGGCCGTAGGCATTGATAATACGGGCATTTGGGAAACGTTCGCGTAGTTTTTGAGCCGTTTTAACCGTCAATTCTTCACCATCAAAGTAGAAATGCGTGATACCAGGCATTTTCTCACTGTTGAAGTCTTCAGACAACATGGCCATATCTGCAAAAGAAGGGGTTGATGTCCAGATAGCGATTGGCAATAAAAAGACAGTCGCAAAGAGTTGCTTAAAGTCCTGAGTAATAGCTGAAGGAAGAGCGAAAAGCGTACCACCTAGTGCCAAGGTCGGTGCCCAATACATGACAGACAAGTCAAAAGAGTAGGGTGGCTGAGCTAGCATTTGCGGACGACTCGGTGTCGCAAATTCCTTATCCGTAATCATCCAGTTGGTAAAGCTGAGGAGGTTATCATGGGAAATCTGCACTCCCTTAGGTTTACCAGTCGTACCAGAAGTAAAGATGATGTAGTAATTATCATCGCCCTTGATTGGATGCGTGATTTCATAGCTGGTCCCTTTATCAAAGGTTTCTTGAACCTGAGCTAGATTCATTATCGGTGTAGAAACCTGCTCCAATGGAAAGTCTGAGATGGCAATAATCAAACTTGGCTCCGCTACTTCTAAAATAGCTGAAACTCGCTCCAAGGCCGAATGGCTATCAATTGGAATGTAGGCATGTCCTGACTTAGTCAAAGCTACAAAAGTTGCCAACATTTCATATTCTTGGCCACCAAAAACAACCACAGGAGACTTCTCTGGCAAATCTAGTTGGTCAATGGCTGCAGCCAAACTATCCGAATCAGCCTTTAAATCTCCATAAGTGTGTTCCTGCCCTAAAACATTGTAAACAGGATAGCTAGGCTGTGTCTGAGCAAAATGCTCAATGGTTTCAATCATATCTACTATTGGTTTATTTGACACAATAGGGATTCTCCTTCAAGTTAAAATTCATTATAGATAAAGCTTCCTTGACCCTGACCAAGATAGCTAAAGAAGTAAAGCAGCCCTAGAAAGATAAGAAAATACAAGGCTATCCGACCAAGAAAAAGGTACAATTCTTTTCTTTGTTTCATAAAGAAAAACCATTCATTTCTGTAATTTTTGTTAAATAAGATGAACTCTTACTATAGTATTTTTCTACCATTGTACCACTTTCTAGGGTAATTTTTCAATTGTTTGCCGTAGATTTTCATTATATTTAAGCTAATTTTAAAGATTATGCAGTTTTTCTATGAATATTTCAAAAAAAGAGCCTGAGATTTTCATCTCAAGCTCTATCAACATAATTGTTTTCTAATACTCTTCGAAAATCAAATTCAAACCGCGTCAACGTCGCCTTGCCGTACTCAAGTACAGCCTGCGGCTAATTTCCTAGTTTGCTCTTTGATTTTCATTGAGTATAAACTAGAAAAGTGAGAATACAAGAACAGCCAAGGCTGCACCAATAACAGGTCCCACAACAGGAATCCAAGCGTAAGACCAGTCTCCGTCTCCCTTGTTTGAAATTGGCAAGATACTGTGCATGATACGAGGTCCAAGGTCACGCGCAGGGTTCAAGGCATAACCTGTTGTCCCACCTAGTGATAGACCGATACCGACAATCAAAGTCCCCACTGCAAAGGTTCCGATACCTGCCTGAAAATCGTAAAGACCCAAAGCAAAGATTGTCAAGACCAAAACAAAGGTTCCAAGGATTTCGCTGATCAAGTTAAAAACTGTATCCTTGATGGCTGGACCAGTGCTGAAAGTAGCCAAAATATTTCCTGCATTTTCTTCTACCTCATAATGCGGTTTGAATTGCAACCAAACCAAAATCTGACCGAGCATAGCCCCTGCGAACTGAGCTAAGATATATGGAAATACGGAAGCCCAAGGCAGACCACCTTTTAAGGCCACACCGATGGTCACAGCTGGGTTTAAATGAGCTGGACTGAGCTTGCCAGATACAAAGACTGCAACCGCAACTGCAATCCCCCAACCCATAGTAATCACAATCCAACCTGCATTGTTGCTCTTGGTTTTAGGAAGAACTACACCTGCTACAACACCATTTCCTAGAAGAATCAGGATTAAAGTCCCTAGAAATTCTCCAAATAATTCATTCATCATCTTTCTATCTCCATTAAAAAGGAGGAGAGGGTAGACTAGGAGTCCTGCCCTCCACCTCTTTTATTTTTCTTAATTTTTTAATTCTGCTAAATCGTTGTTAGCAAGAGCTGCTTCGACGTCAACACGGTAGCCTGCTTTTTCTTCTTCTGTCCAGTCATAGAATCGTCCCATTTCATCTAAAACTGGCTCAACGATGCTATCCAAACTATCACGCATAAAGAGCATGTGGTTGGTACGACGAAGAAGGAAGTCAACTGGGCTCAGAGCCAACTCATTGCGCATTGCATAGTGAAGAGACAAGGTATCTGCCAAGCTAAGCCCTGGTGCTTGTTCCAAACTATGAGCAAGGGCAAAGACCTTCGGTGCATTTGAACCGTAAAGATTTGCTAGGTAATGAGCTTCCTTGCTATCCAAACCACGTGACACTCCAAGTTGCGCAAAGGCTTCGATTTCTGAGTCTACATTTGCTGGGTTCAATTCCCCACCTGAAACAGGGTAAGTCTTAGAGTTGATGAGTTTAAAGCTGCGGTCAAATTCTGCTTTGAGGATGTCAACCACGCGCTCCATAGCTCCTTCAGCCATCTTACGGTAGTCTGTGATTTTACCACCAGCAAGAGTCAAAAGGCCATTGTAATCACGGTCCAAGCTCGAACCACGTGAAACTGCGGATGGGTCCAGATGTTTCTCAGAGGTACTGCTTTCAAGCTTGCTGACAGCAGACTCAACATCTTCACGCGTTTTTTCTTTAGAGAGGTAAGACTCAACAGTCGCAATCAAGTTGTTAAAGCTTTCATCGCTGATGGTTCCGTTATTTCCTCCATTGTAATCAGAAGCGCTATTGCCTGCGATCAATGGACGAAGACCTGCCCAGCTACTTTCAATGTCAGCAACTGTAATATTCGCTTCTGGGAAGCGATTGTTGACAATGCCAAGTAGATAATCTACATCTTCTTGAGTTACTTTTGGATGTTCCAAATCGCCTGTGTAGTCTGTATCCGTTGTACCGAAGTAGGTCTTGTTTTCACGTGGGAGAACAAAGACCATCCGACCGTCACCCAAACCTGTATCAAAGTAAACCGGCTGTGAAACCTTGATCTTGCTTGAATCCACTACCAAGTGAACTCCCTTAGTTGGACGCATTTGTGAGAATTGTGTTCCCTTATTAGACAAATTACGTACCTTGTCGCTCCAAGGACCTGTTGTATTAATCACCAAACGCGCCTTGATTTCAAAGACTTGGTCTGTCAACAAATCACGGGCTACGACACCAGTAATCTTGCCACTTTCGTCAAAGAGGAAGCCTTCTGCTTTAACGTGGTTGGCAATGAGGGCACCATCTTGGTTGGCACGTTTGATGTTTTCTATCACGAGACGCGCATCGTTGTTACGGAAGTCAAGATAAACTCCACCTCCAACCAGGCCTTCTTTCTTCAAGTTTGGCTGGCGTTCCAAAACTTCTTCCTTGCTCAAAACCTTGTTAGCAGCTGGTGTGTTGTTAACTCCTGCCAAAAGGTCATACAAGTCCATAGCTACTTTAAGACGGAAGAGGCTAAAGGTCGCTCCATCTTCATCGTAAACTGGCAAGAGCATCGGATCTGGTTTTGGAATGTGAGGTGCGATTTGTTGAACCACTGCACGTTCAGAAACCGTATCTGATACAACTTCTACGTCAAATTGTTTGAGGTAACGAAGACCTCCGTGAACTAATTTTGTTGAACGGCTGGATGTTCCTTCTGCGAAGTCCTGCATTTCAATCAAACCAGTCTCAAGACCACTAGCTGCTGCCTGCAAGGCTACACCAGCCCCTGTAATTCCCCCACCGATAATCAAGAGGTCCAAGGTGCGTTCCTGCATTTTTTGAATTGATAATTCACGTGTTTTCTTTGAAAATTCCATATTTACACACTTTCTAACTGAGTCGCTTTATTCTGCCAGTATTAGTCGTCTACTTCCGCAAAGACTTGGGTTGCTTTTACGGCCTTCTTCCAGCCCTTGTAGAGTTGTTCCTTGCGCGATTCGTTCATAGATGGCTCAAAGAGTTCTCCTGTCTCGTTCAAGAGTTTCAACTCATCCAAATCCTTCCAGTAGCCTACTGACAAACCTGCTAGGAAGGCTGCTCCTAGAGCTGTTGTTTCCAAGTTTTTGGCGCGTGCAATGTCAATTCCTAAAATATCAGCTTGGAACTGCATGAGGAAGTTGTTCATAGCTGCACCACCGTCTACTTTCAAGACCTGTATAGCTGTCTGAGCATCCACTTGCATCGTATCAATAATATCACGTACTTGATAAGCAATAGATTGAAGAGTTGCCTTGATAAAATCTTCTTTACTTGTTCCACGAGTCAAACCAAAGACAGAACCGCGAGCATTTTGGTTCCAGTATGGAGCGCCTAGACCTGTAAAGGCTGGAACGACATAAACTTCATCGTTGTTGTGAGAATCACGAGCGTATTTTTCAGATTCTGGTGAATTTTCGACCATGCGAAGACCGTCACGAAGCCACTGAATGGCACTTCCTGCGATGAAGATAGAACCTTCCAAGGCATAGTAAACCTTGCCATTAATTCCGTAACCAATGGTTGTCAAGAGGTTATTTTCAGACAACTGCATTTCTTCACCAGTATTCATGATGATGAAAGAGCCTGTTCCATAAGTATTCTTAACCATACCAGGTTCAAAGGCCAACTGTCCAAAGAGGGCTGCTTGTTGGTCCCCAGCCATACCTGAGATTGGGACTTCTCCACCATAGAAATGGAATGGGGCTGTCTTACCGTAGATTTCAGAGTTAGAACGAACTTCTGGAAGCATAGCCTTAGGAATGTTGAGAATTTCCAAAATCTCATCATCCCATTTGAGTTCTTTAATGTTATAAAGCATGGTACGAGCTGCGTTTGAGTAGTCGGTCACGTGAGCCACACCGTCAGTCAATTTCCAAACCAACCAAGTGTCAATAGTACCAAAGAGCAATTCCCCTTTTTCTGCTCGCTCTTGAGCGCCTTCTACATGATCCAAAATCCAACGAACCTTGGTCGCAGAGAAGTAAGCATCGATGATCAAACCAGTCTTTTCATGGAATTTTTCCACATAACCTTGGCTTTTTAGTTGCTCAGCCAAAGGAGCTGTCTGACGTGATTGCCAAACGATAGCGTTGTAGATAGGGAGCCCTGTTTTCTTATCCCATACAACCGTTGTTTCACGTTGGTTGGTAATTCCGATTGCTTCGATTTGATTTGGCTTGACACCACTTTCGATGAAAGCACCCGCAATAACTGACTGAACAGAGTTCCAAATTTCATTGGCATTATGCTCTACCCAACCTGCTTGAGGGAAAATCTGAGTAAACTCTTTTTGACTCGAGCTAACTTTTTCCCCTTTTTTGTTGAAAATAATGGCACGAGAGCTTGTAGTCCCCTGGTCAATGGCCATGATGTATTTTTCTTGTGACATGTGCTGTCCTCCTGATAAAGATCTTGAGGATGTCTCCTCTTTACACTAACTAGTATACAAAATAAAGCGCTTTCTTGTTTATCAACTTTTTTTAATTTTTAAAAAAATGTGAGGATATTGTGTAAATTTCACAAAAAAGACCTGGAACTACCAAGTCTTTTAAGTGAATAATAACTGACGAATCCCTGCCAAATCTTCCATATCTAAGTCGTTTTTTAAATAATAAACTGGGGTCTGTTCCTTCTTATGAATGGGGTTATTTGTAACCAGCAAATCATAATGCCGAGTACAATCATAGGCTTCAATAGTAATAAAACGATTGTATTCCAAATACCGTTTCAAAATGGCTGCCATCCTTGAAAAGACAAGAAAACCAGATGTCAAATCCAGACCAATCTGCATATGCTGACCACCGTTTTCAGCCATATATTCTATCAACTGGAGCCATTCCCAGAGAATTTTCTTATCCAAATCCGTCCCCTGTTGAAAAGCAGGTAGAGCATGAAAAATCTCCTCTGCCGTTCCCCTAAAATCATGTTCCATCAACAAATAAGGATGGCGATTCTCTAACTGGTACTTGTAGCGATCCTGTAAAATATAGCCCTTGTATAGATAGACTTGAGCACAAAGCTGACTGAGTTCATAAGTGACATGGTCCTCTGTATAATCACCCAGCAACTCCTCCTTCTTCATTTCTTGAATCAATTGTGTCAGCAAATCTACCAACTGCCCTCCAAAACCAAGGATATACTCCATGGTATGAAGGGGAAGAATACGATGAGACAAGAGGAAAGAAAAGAAAATCATCATCTCTCCATCCTCAGTTCCTAGAGGAAGGTGTTGCCCAGCAAAAAAGGAAGGAGCCTTTCTCAGCAAACGAAGGTAGAAAATATTGTCAAAATACCCTCGCATTTTCTCTTCTATGACTTGAAACTGACAGGCATTGACCCGAAGACGCTGTTGACTGATGTGAGACCAGAGAACCAAGTCTAACTTCTGCCCCGAAGACAAACTCGCACCGCAGATTTCTTCTAAAGTGGCAATCTCCTGTTTTCTCTCTGGTTTCTGCATGTGACCTTCCCACTCCTGACTGGACCAGACCTTGCGGAAAAGGCAGAAATAGAAATAGCGAATCTGATGCTCTGAACCTCGCCAACGTCCATTTTGGATGGATAAGTCAAATTCTGACAAAATCTGATTTAAACTAGCTAAGTGACGACCAAGCGTAGCCTCACTAATCATCAATTCTTGAGCTAGCTGATGGGCTAAAAACTGTTGGTGGTAGAGAAGATAGACCAAAATCTGGTATTTAACAGCATTCTCCAAAAATAAGCTTCGGATATCTCTTCCCTTGGTAGTTGCACCGATCGATAGACGCAGATTTTCATCTTCTAAATGAATAATCAGCTCTAAGCCACTGTCCAAAGCCTTGTCATTGAGCAGGGTGACATATTTGGTTAGGGTTGCTTTTGAAAATCCTGTTTCCTCCATTACAGCCTTGACGGTCGTCTGAGACTCTTGTAATAGAAAGGAAAGGATTGAAAATTGGCCAGATTCAGCCTTTTCCATCAAATCTCCTAAATACATTTGTTACCCCTTTCATTTTCTACCTTAAGCATAGCATAAATCTTACAAATGCTGAAATAATCTGTTTCTCTTTTTATTTTCATACTGATTTCCTAGTCCATTATCCTGAAAATCAACAAACACACGGCTCCCCCTTTGGGCATTTTTATGCTAAAATAGTAGCTATGGATAAAATTATTAAAACTATATCAGAAAGTGGCGCCTTTCGTGCTTTTGTCCTTGATAGCACAGAAACCGTCCGCACTGCTCAAGAAAAACATCAAACCCAAGCCAGCTCAACTGTAGCACTTGGTCGAACTCTTATCGCTAGCCAGATTCTCGCAGCCAATGAAAAAGGAAATACCAAACTAACAGTTAAGGTGTTGGGTTCTAGCTCTCTAGGTGCCATCATCACCGTCGCTGATACCAAGGGGAATGTCAAAGGATACGTTCAAAACCCTGGTGTTGACATCAAAAAGACTGCAACTGGTGAAGTCCTAGTCGGACCTTTTGTCGGCAATGGCCAATTCCTCGTTATCACAGACTATGGTACTGGAAATCCTTACAACTCTATGACTCCTCTCATCTCTGGAGAAATCGGTGAAGACCTGGCCTTTTACCTAACTGAAAGCCAACAGACTCCTTCAGCAGTCGGTCTCAATGTCCTTTTGGACGAGGAAGACAAGGTCAAGGTTGCAGGTGGTTTCCTAGTCCAAGTCTTGCCGGGAGCCAAGGAAGAAGAAATTGCTCGCTTTGAAAAACGCATCCAAGAAATGCCAGCTATATCGACTCTTCTCGAAAGTGAAGACCATATCGAAGCCCTCCTCAAAGCAATCTACGGTGACGAGGCCTACAAGCGTCTTTCTGAAGAAGAAATCCGTTTCCAATGTGACTGTAGCCATGAACGCTTTATGAACGCTCTTGCTAGCCTTCCAAGCTCAGACTTACAGGAAATGAAAGAGGAAGACCACGGAGCAGAAATCACTTGTCAATTCTGCCAAACTACTTACAACTTTGATGAAAACGACCTGGAGGAACTCATTCGTGACAAATCTTAATACACCCTTTATGATTGGCAATGTTGAGATTCCCAATCGTACCGTTTTAGCACCTATGGCTGGTGTGACTAACTCAGCCTTTCGTACCATCGCAAAAGAGCTCGGAGCTGGACTCGTTGTCATGGAAATGGTCTCTGACAAGGGAATCCAATACAACAACGAAAAAACCCTGCACATGCTTCACATCGATGAAGGTGAAAACCCTGTGTCTATCCAACTCTTTGGTAGTGATGAAGACAGCCTAGCACGCGCAGCAGAATTCATCCAAGAAAACACCAAAACCGATATCGTGGATATCAACATGGGCTGCCCAGTTAACAAAATCGTTAAGAACGAAGCTGGCGCTATGTGGCTCAAGGATCCTGACAAGATCTACTCTATCATCAATAAGGTCCAATCTGTCCTTGATATTCCACTTACTGTCAAGATGCGTACAGGCTGGGCTGACCCCTCTCTGGCAGTAGAAAATGCCCTCGCTGCTGAAGCTGCAGGTGTTTCTGCCCTCGCCATGCATGGCCGTACCCGTGAGCAAATGTATACAGGTCACGCAGACCTTGAGACCCTTCACAAGGTCGCTCAAGCTCTGACCAAGATTCCATTTATCGCCAACGGTGACATCCGTACAGTTCAAGAAGCCAAACAACGTATCGAAGAAGTCGGGGCTGACGCAGTTATGATTGGCCGCGCTGCCATGGGAAATCCTTACCTCTTCAACCAAATCAACCATTACTTTGAAACAGGAGAAATCCTCCCTGATTTGACCTTTGAGGACAAGATGAAAATCGCATACGAACACTTGAAACGCTTGATTAACCTCAAAGGAGAAAACGTGGCAGTTCGTGAATTCCGTGGACTCGCTCCTCACTACCTCCGTGGAACATCTGGCGCTGCCAAACTCCGTGGAGCCATTTCACAAGCTAGCACCCTAGCAGAGATTGAAGCCCTCTTGCAATTGGAGAAAGCTTAAAATGGTTCACACTGCTCTACTTGTTATCGATATGCAAAAAGCATTTGATAGACCTATTTGGGGAGAACGAAATAACCCTCAAGCTGAACATCAAGCATTGAGGGTACTGGCATACTTTCGTAAACACGCTCTTCCAGTCTTACATGTTCAACACATATCTGACAATCCCTAGTCGCAATTTCATAACAAACAAAATCAGGTGTTTAAAAGTGGATTTGAGCCAGTTACTGCAGAACCTGTCTTTCAAAAAACAGTTAATAGCGCCTTTATTGGAACAAATCTTGAAACATATTTACGAACAAATCAGATTTGTCATTTAGTCCTTGTTGGTTTGACCCTGCCTCATTGTGTATCTACTACGACACGAATGGCAGCAAATCTTGGTTTTGAAGTCACTTTACTAGCAGATGCCACTGCCAGTTTTACCCTATCTAACAAAAACGGTCAGGCCATCTCTCCTGAGACTATTCATGAGATTAATCTCCTTTCTCTACAAGATGAGTTTGCTCAAATTCTTACTACAGAAGAATTTTTAACCCAAGTACAAGTATAAAATAATCCGTCAACTCTTATTGAGCTGACGGATTTTGAATGCAGTAATGTAGTGAACCGAAACACAAATAGGTAAATTTGGACCTTATACTCTTCGAAAATCTCTTCAAACCACGTCAGCTTCACCTTGCCGTATATAGGTTACTGACTTCGTCAGTTCTATCTACAACCTCAAAGCAGTGCTTTGAGCAGCCCACGGCTAGCTTCCTAGTTTGCTCTTTGATTTTCATTGAGTATTAGAACCGATGATTAACAATTATTTATAAATGTCTATAGATTCAGTCAGAACTAACTCTACTAGTCTACCCCCTTTAAAGCACTAATCATGTCAATCTTTCTCATACGAAGACTAATAAAATAAGCAGTCCCTAAAGATGTAAACCAAACCAATAACGTAGCAGAAGCAAGGACATACATACTGACATAAGCGGTATACTCAATTCGAATCGTCGAAAATGTTGCTACATATTCTTTCAAAAACCATATGCCTAAAGGAATTCCTACTAGCCACCCAATAAAGGTAGTTAGTATAGTCTCAAAAAGAGTTAGCATCTGTAGATATTGATTAGAAAATCCTAATACTTGCAATGTAGCATAGTCTCTCATTCTCTCTACAAAGTTTAAAGAACCCAGATTATAGAGAACAATGATAACAAGTAATAAAGCAAAGCCAATAATCATTAGAAATACACTCATTAAACTAGCTACAAAATCATAGGCATTTTTTTCTTGGCCCCCTTTTTCAATGACAGATAGAACACCTTTGTCTTGCTTAATAGTATCTTGGTCCACCTCTGACCCAACTAATAAAGTATGGGGAGTAAAATCTCCCCCTGCTTTTTCAAAGACTCTAGCATGAAGATAAGCCCCTTGATTGGTTTCACTTGTGACAATCCCTTTTACTTCAAACTTGTAAGTATAACCATCTTGATAAGGAGTTACAGTTAAAAAATCTCCGACTTTAATACCTGCCAAACGGGCAAATGATCTAGTTACATACAAACCATCATCTTTCAAAGATTCAGCACTCTCTGTTTTTGCTTGTATCATATCTCCATCATCAAATATAATCAATAAACGATTGTAACCACCATCTGGACTAAAATGTGCTTGTGAAATTTGTACACCTTGCCCACCATATTTAGACTTAGAAGTAGGATAATCCGCCACGGTCAGTCGTTTTGAATAAGAAAAATCTTCATTGTATGCCTTATCAACAAGATAATTCATGGACACAGGCATACCAATTCCAGCAATCAGTAACATCATACTTCCTGCAACTCCCACGATTCCCATCAAAACTCGAATACGATTAAACGAGGCATCCCGAATTGCCCATCTTGAAGGATAAGAAATTCGTTGCCAGATAGAGGAAAATCTTTCCACAAAGACAGATTTAGCAACTTTTTCTTTACCTCTTAAAAATATTGCTGGTAAGCCTCTAGCTGACTCTCTAGAAGCTAAATAGGCAGCTAAAACACAAATAATAATGACTACAATACCAACGACTATTGATGAATATGAATAAGAGATTTGCCAATTTGGAAGTGTAAACATTGACTTTTGAGTTTCTAGTACAAACCATGACATCAAGGGAGAAATAGCAAAGCCTGCGAAACTTCCTAATAAACTGACTACTAAGCCAAATAAAATATAATGTAAGCCGATAGCCTGATTTGAAAAGCCTAAAGCCTTTAATACAGCAATCTCTTTTGTTTGGCCATCAATCAAACGCTGAATGGTTGTAAACATAGCCAAAATAGCTAACAAAATAAAGATAAAAGAAAATAAGTAAGATAAGTTTCTAATTTGCCCAACTCGATCGGTAGCTTCTGATATTTCAGTTAAACTTTTTTGATCTTGATAAGAAACTAAATCGCCCCCAAAAATAGACTCTAAATCTCCTCGCAAATCCACCTTAGAACCGTAAATTTCCAAGGCATTATCTGACGATAAACCCAGAATTCCTTTTGCGATTTCATTATCTGCAATATAACCATAGGCATCATTGTCAGGATTTGGAGCTATATATTCCATACTACCTGTAAAATAAATCTTATCTGTCGCCTGAACAAATCCTACAATTTCTAAATCTGTCTGTTTCCCTCTTGATGAAATAGAAATTAGATCTCCAATCTGTAATTGATTCTTCTTAGCATAATTCCCATCAATCCAAATCGAATCTTGTTTTCCTTCAGAAAAAGGACTTCCTTCTGTTACTGTAACCAGTTGATTATCTGTAATCGTTTCAAGATTGATTCGTCCGTCAGTCTTGTCTAAACGAACAATATTAGCAAATCCTTTCTTTTTACTGATAACTTTTTCAACAGAAGATAATAGTTCAACCTGCTTAATTTTTGATTCATCAATTTGTCTCGCTTGAATCCAAACAACAGGAAGTTCAGATTGTTTCAAATAACTCTCTAGACTCTTTTCAAGTCCATGCCAAGCTCCTTGTAAACCTACAAAGATTAATACACTTAATAGAGACATCAGAAAAACAGAGAAAAATTGTTGCCAATTTTGCCGGAGATCTCTTAATAATTTTATATGAAGATACCTCATCCCAACACCTCTTCATTATTCTCTATTTTTTCAATACTTCCATCTTTCAAATATATAACTCGATCTGCAAATTTAGCAAACTCTCTATTATGTGTAACCATTACAACTGCAGCATTCCCATTTCTAGAAACTTCCTTCAATAAAGTTAAAATACTATCACCTGTCTTTGAATCTAACGCTCCTGTAGGTTCATCACACAATAATAGACTAGGCTCTTTAGCCAATGCCCTTGCAATTGATACACGTTGCATTTCACCTCCAGAAAGTTGATTAGGAAAATTATTTTTTCTATGAAGTAAACCAACTTGATCTAAATACATATCAATTTCTTTATTGTTTTTCACTAAATTTGCTGCAATACCTATATTCTCCTTGGCTGTTAAACTTGGAACTAAGTTATAAAATTGAAAAACAAAACCAATTTTATCTTTTCGATAAGCAGATAATTCCTTGTCTGTAAATTTTGTTACTAGTTCCTCATCAAATATAAAGGTTCCCGATGTCGCACGATCCATCCCACCAAGTAAATTTAGTAACGTACTTTTCCCTGAACCTGATGGACCTAAAATAACTGTAAATTTCCCTTTCTCAATGGAAAAACTAACTTGATCTAAAGCACGAACTTCTTGCTCCCCCACCTTATAAATCTTACTAACATTTTGAAACTGAATCATACATACTCCTAATATCTTGTCATAAATTTTATTTTTTCCTTTAATGTAGGCTCTTCATACTGCTCTATAATACGTTTAGATACTGCTTCCCTGTTTTCTCGTATAACCTTTTCAGCTAAGGAAATAGCCTCATCTACTGGAACAACTATTGGCAACTCATAATGTTGAATGATCTGATTTAACCGTTCTTTCTGACTACCTTTGACACAATAAGGTGTCAGACCCAAATTCCTATAAGCTTCATATAATTCCTCATCTGATAAATTTCGATACTCTTCAGATACTGGTCTATGCCCATCTGGATCCATTGCAAACTCTACTGGTAAATGAACAACATCTGTATACCACAATTTCGCATGATTCTTAGAGACAACTCCATAAGCAGTCAAATATTTTTTGAAAAATGTTCGACCAGGAAGACCTAAAATAGATTTCATCAGTCGATGAATGAATGCTGAGCCTGGATTAATTCCTACCCTCATTCGAACAGTCCCGTAAATCCATTCATTCAATACTGAACCATCTGATAGAAAACTTCCATGTTCCTTGTATAAAATTCCTTCCGTACGAATTCTCTCTTCAAAACGCTTTAGCCCTAGTGCCATTAATTCAGTTGATGACATATCCTGAAATCTTCTGCCAGGATATAAATCTGTCAAAATTTCCCTCGCAGATAAAGCGTCAATTAAGGGAAGTCCCGTTGCAATCGAAAGAGCTGTAGCAGTTGTTGTCTTACCTGTAGAATAAGTTCCTGATATGACTAACCTTAATTCCCTATTTCCCATCACTGTCCCCCTCCATCAGGTAATTTTTGAGCTATTTTACTTTTAAAGACTACCTTATGATCTACATCATACCCAGACATTTCGTAGATTTTCCAATGTTCTTCTCTAATTTTTAACAATCTATTTTTTGAAACACTACCACTAAGCTCTACTACTCCGTTTAAAATTGGTGAATTCAAGTCTGCACTTACTTGCTTCATCCACATGGTATTGCTCTCCTCTCGAGACATCTCTTCGATATGATAGGCTAACATCTCTGCCATTTGAGAAAAAATAATCAGAAGTTCTAACAAACTATAATAATTCTTTTCTAGACTACCTACACCACTATATTCAATATCTTTGATCAATACTTGCTCTGCTTTACAAGATATACTACTATCTGAAAACTCAACATCGTATATATCATGTTATCTATCTCTCAAATGAGTTGATAAAAAATCTCTACCTTGTTCTCCTATAGCAACTACATTTTCCATACATTCTAATAATTGATAGCCTAAACAAACTTTCATATCCATTACCAAGCAATCAAATTCAATCACTTGGTTCGTCATTTTGAAATTTTGTAATTCTAATCTTAAATTTACCAATTCTTCTATAGCTTTTATCCCTGACTTTATCTCAAAATGGCTTAACCTATACTGATTTAAGCTCACTCCCATTCTTTTCAGTATTTCACTTCCAAATAAATGAGCTAATACTATTCCATCTAATGTACTCAGGTGTTGCTGTATGATTTCAGATTGTTTACTAGACCACAAACCTTCTTAATGAAGAGAGCCAACCCCTTCTAAAATATTTTTCAACTTATACTAAATGAAAATCAAAGAGCAAACTAGGAAGCTAGCCGCAGGCTGTACTTGAGTACGACAAGGCGACGCTGACGTAGTTTGAAGAGATTTTCGAAGAGTATTAACTTCATAAGTCGTCCTCTTATACCCTCTACCAAAATAGCGATTTCTATTATCTCCAAGTAAATAATCTACTGTTAGCATATCCTTCTCCAATCTGTTAAACTGACTCTATCTTAAACAAAAAAAGACAAGAAAGAATCCGTAATTTACGAAAACCTTCTTGCCTTTTTAGGATAAATTATAAAGATACGAGATTTAATCGAATAGCCTCACGTACAGCTCCAACTCTACTCGTCACTCCCAACTTTGAACAAATATTTGAAACATGGGTATCTACTGTTCTCCTGCTGACAAATAAACTATTTGCTATCTTTTCATTAGAATATTCTTTTACAATCAGTTTCAATACACTTAACTCCGTGTCAGTCAATAGATTATTTTCTTGCTTTTCTAACAAACCATCTGGGATAACGTGATTTCCCTTATAAACAGCATAAATTGCACTTTTAACATCCAAATAAGAACTTTCTTTGGGTAAAAAAGCTTGAATCCCAAAATCCATCGCTCTCTTATGTAACAAAGTGTCATAAAATCCTGATAAAAGAACTATCTTGGGAACTGTATTCAGAAATCTATTTATCTGACTAATAACATCAAATGCCGTTACTCCTTTCAACATAAAATCCATAACTAGCACATCTACCTTTTCATTCTTAAGACAGAGAAGTAAATCTGCTACTTCTGTATAGGACCCAACAATTTCAAAATCATCTTCCTTTAAAAAATAGTTCTCCAATCCTTGTAATACTAAACTGTGATCATCAATCAAAACCAAACGAATCATTTTTCTTCCCTTCTATAGGTATCCGTATCTTCACACTTGTAGGTTCTATATTTATCTGAACAGTTCCCCCCAATAAATGAACCTTCTCTACAATTCTATTTAAACCAAAATGATGTTCATTAGACTGATAGTTTCCCTTAAAAATACCATCATCTATAACTTTAATTGATAAAATCTTTTCTTTTGTAGATAAATCTACAGTAATTTCTCTAGCATTCCCATGAAGAATACTATTATTTACTAGTTCTTTAACTGTCCTTAATACAAACGTGCCCACTTTATCATTAACTTTTTCTTCATCTATTGAAAAAGTTGTCATAATCGAAACAGTTTCCATCTTCATGAATTGGTTTAATATGCTAGTAATAGATTCTTTCAGCCCTAATTCATGCACCATTAAAGGATAGATATTGGAACATAAATCTCTTAATTCAAAGACAATATCATCCAACATCTCTAATAAAGCTACCCTATTAATTTGTTCACTAATTTCTAACTGCTTTTTATAATAAATAACCTTCTGAATTGTAGTATCATGTATAAACGTTGCAATTTCTTCCCTCTCCAATTCAGTAGCTACAAAAGTATGAAAACTACTAAAGATTCCCTCCATTTTATGGCTAATCAACATCATTTTCCTTATTTCAGGTAACAAAGCTAGCGAAAAAAGAAAAGTGTAAAGAACGAAAAAAATTGGAGAAAATTCTCTTAATAACAGACTAAAAAGAATAATTAGACTAGTAAAAAAAACTGCAAATATCAAGTTATATATGAACGGGTTCCACTTCCAAGCAACATATATCATTCGCTCTAGTATCAAGTTATTTACAATAGAGAACAAAATAAGCAACAATAGAGGAATACTATAAATAAACGAAACTTCCTTACCAATCGGAAAAATATATCCAAAAAATAGAGGAAATAAGGCAAGAACTGCTAAAAATAAGGTATGAATTGGCAACATTTCTCTTATCTGAGAGTAATTTATAAGCATCTTTAACAGTAGGATAACTAAAAAGAAAAATACTAAATAAAATACCCCCCTAGAAAAAAAGATGGTCAAAAAATCAATGGGCTGTATAAGATTATAAACAAACAAAAGTTGAGTGATGAGTGAATAGCCCAGTATAATACGAGAAAAGTTAGAAATGGTTGAACCTTTTATCTTCAAGACTAACACTCTAATGAAGATATCCATGAATAATGGAAATAAAGTCAAGTATGAAATTAATAGACTACGACCAAATACATCTCCTATACTTGATGGAATAATCGATAATAACATCAGACTAGTATAAATAATAAAATAAAAATATCGTTTTCCAGTTTTTCCTCTACTTCTACCTTTTATGTATAAGCGAAATAACAGTAAAATCAGAAAAGCAATGATTGATAAAACAAGAAAGATAATTTGGCTTGATTTCCCAGATTCTATTATTAAATTCTTTGAAATTCCTCTATCTAACACTGTCACAGAATGAAGCGGTTCAACAATTAAAAATCGAGATAATAAGAAATTACTATCTGGACTCTGACCGTCTATTTGTATAATTGATGACCCTATTATCTCTTGATGATTTGCAAAGCTTCCCAGATTATGGACTTGTCTAACTATCCACTCATTATCATGTTTATCTACGGTGATTCCACTGTATGTTCGATTATACACCGCAAATGAAAAATAAAGAAAGAAAATAAATAACAAAATCAAAGAAAATCGAAACATTTTTGACTTCATTGTTTGTAGCACTCCATATTTCACTTGATATTGATGTTTATTCTACCATTTTTTCATTCAATAAGACAGGTTTTATAGTTAAATTTATCCTTTTTTATTTCGAGATATAACTGATATAATCTTCCTCCATGGGCAATCCCTACCTCTTCAACCAAATCAACCATTACTTTGAAACATGAGAAATTCTCCCTGATTTGACCTTTGAAGACAAGATGAAAATTGCCTACGAACACTTGAAACGCTTGATTAGCCTCAAAGGGGACGTAGCAGTACGTGAATCCCGTGGACTCGCTCCTCACTACCTTCGTGGAACATCTGGCGCTGCCAAACTCCGTGGGGCCATTTCACAAGCTAGCACTCTAGCAGAGATTGAAGCCCTCTTGAAATTGGATAAGACTTAATAGTTTAAAACCCGTAACTCTCTTAAAGTTTACGGGTTTTTGATTGTAAAAATTCAAATACTGAGAGCTATTATTGACTCAAAGCAACACTGGAAACCTTACCATCCGCTCCTGTTGTAATTTGGATGACTTTTCCTCCACTAATTTTGGCGTTATACTTACCATCATCAAGAGTATAAGAATAGCCTTTGATAGAGTAATTTTCTTTCTTTCCATCGGAAGATTCTACTGTAAATTGACCTCCTGATGAAACTGTGATGGTTTCACCATTGGCTCCCTTCCAATTGCCCGCTGCAGCTGAGAAATCACCATCTACCATGGTTAAAACACCCTTGTAGCGTTTATTTTGCTCTGCTTGCTTGTCTTGAAGTTTGCGGTCAGTTGCTGGATTGTAAGCTTTCTGGTTAGCTTGTGATTGAATAGCTTGTTGAGTTGAAGGAGTCTGAACAGGAGTTTGTTGACTAGCCACTTCTTGACCTTGTCTTTGTTCTGGTGCTACTTGTGATGGTGTCGCACTTGCTGAAGATTGATCAGTAGACGCCTTAGCCTTTTCAGATGAAGCTGAACTTGAGGACTTCTGAGTCTTGCTTTCTTTGCTAGAAGAAGCTGCTTTAGAGCTTGATAATTGACTTGTCTTAGCAGAACTGCTTGCCTGAGTTGTTTCCTTTTTATTCCCACAAGCTCCTAATAGCAAGGTAGAAGCCAATACAGTTGCTACCATCAATTTGATATAGGTTTTCTTTTTTATTTTTCTACTCCTTCGTAATATTTTAGAAATATAAAGAAATCTTTTTGTAATATAATTGTAACATTGAGATTTAAATATGTCAACAATTTATCTAAACTATTTATTTAAACTATTTTAAAAATCTCACATAATTTAAACACCTTTACTCCTCCTACTCTTCTATTCGTAATAAAACAGAAAAACCGGATATTTTCCTGTTAAAAATTTGAATTTGTTTTTTTGTGTAATCGCTTGTATTTTTTGTCAAAGGAATATAATAACATTGAAATAGAATATAGGAGGTGCACTCTCATGCTAAACAAGTATTACAAGTATCTTCCTTGGGTGATTTTGGGAGCTTTCTGGTCTTATCAGTCTGCAATTCGCTACGCTCAGACTACATTTGATTTATTTTACTTAATAACCATTTTTATGATTGTAAATATAGCTTTATTGTACTTACACGAAACCTATTTAAAATATAAATACAAAGATTTATTCATTCGCATCATGAGCAATTCTAAGAAAGATAGCCACCCATAAAAGTAGTCGCAACAACAAAGCAAACTAATAAAGGTAAACAAAGAGGTCGGGAACTTTGTCCCGACCTCTTTGTTTATTTCAATCGATAGGTTTTTCTTGGTTTCTTTTTAGGCACTCGTTTGAGTCCAACTTCTTCTACATATTCTCCGTATTTTACGAGAAAGTTATTACTGACGATTGGACGACCGGGGTTGATAAGATTGACTAGTTCAGTTCCTTCGTAGACAGTGAACTCCTCCTCCAGCAGATAAAGGAAGGTCGGATTCCAGTCGAGACGGCCTTGGATTCGTTTGATAGATTCTTGGATAATGGCATAATGGTCAAAAGCGAAGACTTGTTCCTCCAACTCCACTCCCTCTAGGTAGCATTTGCCTGTCTGAAAATCGACATCTACAAAAACCACATCCTTGGCATCGTCTCCTGCTTGAACAAGTTCTAATGCACGACTAGGCAAATAAACCAAGTGGGCAATGATCACTGTCCAGCCCCGTGGGTCACGGCCGGGGGTTGATACGGTCATCAATTGCTCAATTTTTTCCAATGGAAGATCAAGGTTAACTTCTTCTCTCACCTCACGCTGACAGGCATGCGCAGCATCTTCGCCCTTGTCCATAAATCCTCCAACCAGAGCCAAACAATTTTGATAAGGGTGAGCCTTGCGGCGAATTAATAAGAGCTTGATCTTTCCTTCGACAAAGCAGTAAGCTACCATATCCACCGTCACACTTGGTTTTTCGTATTGAGGGAGTTCCTGTTTGTGGTACCAATCTAAAAACTCTTCCTGAGTTGCATGAATTTCAAAATATTCTTTTTCCGTCATCCCTGCTGGAATTATCGTGTTCGTCATTTTACGCCTCCTTACGAACTACCTTAGTCCATTGGTACCAACCTACTAGACTATTGAGTGTGTAAACCCAGTACATCCCTTGGATATGAATATTTTCACCCCACCAGAGGTAAATACTAAAGAGATTGGTTGCAATCCAGAAAATCCATTGCTCACGATAGAGACGTGTCATCAAAAGCTGACCAACACCATTGGTCGCATCGGTAACACTATCACGGAAAGGGCGAGCACTATGGATACTTTGGTAAGCCAAGCCCATACCAATCCAAATGATAGCAGTCAAAGCCAAGTACTTGAGCCAGTCAAGCACAGATAATTTCTTAGCTTCAAAATGAGATTCTTCTGCTTTTCCTTGGTCATTGATACGATTGGACAGCCAAGCATAGAGACCAATCGGCTGCATGACAAAGAAGTAAACGGTCGTCAAAACTTCGCCATAAAAAGTCGCATTCATAGCCAAAACCAAATAGATAGCAGAGTTAATGGCCCCAAAGAGATAATTACTTGCACGGCCTTCTGCTACCAAGATAACACAGACAATCCCAGTCCAAGATGCAAACAAGCTCATCCAGTCATGACTTTCTGTATTTTGCGTGAATTCCAAGATCAAGGGAACACTTGACAGAACGATAAGATACAACCACTGGAAGAGGCTACGGCCGACAAAGAGATCTTTCCAGAGCAGGTTCATGATTCCTGCAAAACCAATCTTGCGGGCTTCTGCATGGACATTTTTAAAGTTTTCGATAAATTGTGTGATTTTTTCAGTTAGTTTTTTCATATTTTTCTCCTAATCTGCTTGGTAAATGGCATCAATAGCCTCTTTTGCAGTTTCATAATTTCCTAGATAATCCTCAGCTAGATAAACTAGTGGAATATTTGCTAAGTAGCGCTCCCTCATCTGATCCAAATGTTGTGAAAAGCTGTGACGAATATGATCCTCTGCCATGGTCATATCTCTAAAGCCGTCATTGACATAGGAGCCGACAGGTTGCACAAAGAGAATCAAGTCCCATTTCTCCTTAGCCAAGATCGAGACAAAGAGATTGTCAAAGGTCTCCCCCGATAAGTCCCCTTGATTCTCTGCCTCCATGTAATAATCATAGTAGCCCTTGGTTACTAAGGAGTTAGTGTCTGCTATCATCAGTCCCCTATTGGCATTACTGTCAATTAACTTAGAGGTCTGGTCATACTGCCCCAACAGGAGATAATAGTAATCTTTTGGAGTCAATTCATCGTCGCGGACATTGTTTTTGATCTGGTACTCACGTGCGTATTCCAAACTAACTGGTGCATCGTAATACCTTGCCAAATCCTTAGCTAAAGTGGTCTTCCCATTGCTGGCACTTCCCATAATCAACACTTTCTTTGTAAACTGACGCCGGAAGGGTTGGGCAATATATTTCCAATATTTGCTTGGATTTTCTCGAATCATAGTCGCTGAAATAGCAAACTTTCTTTCTTGCAAGACAGTCTCAAAGCCACGTTTAGATAATTCTTGCTGGTAGTCTGCCTCTCCCACAAAGAAGATCAGTTCTTGCTGGGCTTCATCGTAGGAAATCTCCGATAGCATCTGATCCAACCACTCCTGCCAGCCCATAGGGTAACGGGGAAGGTTGGTCTCATCCAGCTTGCAGACAGAGGTCAACTCATCGTCACGAAAAGCCTCTCTGATATAGCGAAATCTTTTTTGAAGAGTTAAGCCTACCTGCTCTCCTCGGTCTCCCTCATAGCCTGAAACGACAACCCAGACCTGGTCACACTGTCGCTTCGCACGCTGGATCAGATCGATATGACCTTGATGAAGCGGAGCAAAGGTCCCAAATACCACTGCTGTTTTCTTTTTCATAAACCTATCACCTTTTTATAATTTCTAATATTTTCATTGTCTATGTTTTTATTATAAACTATATTTTTATTTCGTCAATAGTTTTTTATCATTTTTTATAAAAAGATTGCGAAAAAAAGAATCAAGATTGCTCCTGATTCTCCATTTTTATGCAATATCAAATTTTAACTGGCCTGCTTTGACACCAATCTTAAGTGTCTTACCTGCAATTAATTCTCCCTTGAGAAGAAGTTCTGCTAGCTTGTCTTCCACTTCTGTTTGCAGGGTTCTGCGAAGTGGGCGAGCTCCCATTTCTGGATCATAACCTTGGCTTGCTAGCAACTTCAAGGCTGAAGCTTGTAATTTCAAGTCAATACCTTTTTCAGCCAAACTTGCTACTAAAGGTTTAACCATAATCTTCACTACTTCCTGCATATGGTCGCTAGATAGGCTATGGAAGACCACCTTCTCATCAATACGGTTAATAAACTCAGGTCTATAAGCCTTTTTCAGCTCTTCAAACATGCGTTTTTCCATATTCTCCTGATCAAAACGAATATCCTTAGCTCCAAAACCGACGGTCTTGTCATCACGAAGGGCTGTCGCACCAAGATTTGACGTCATGATGATAATGGTATTTGAAAAGTCAACCTTGCGTCCCTTACTATCTGTCAAGACACCGTCATCCAAGACCTGCAAGAGAACATTAAAGATGTCTGGGTGGGCCTTCTCTACTTCGTCAAAGAGGAGAACGGAATAGGGTTTGTTACGAACCTTCTCTGTCAACTCTCCACCTTCTTCGTAGCCCACATAGCCCGGAGGAGCTCCGTTGAGACGGCTGGCTGCGAATTTCTCCATATACTCACTCATATCAAAGCGGATAAGGGCTGATTCATCATCAAAGAGAACTTCTGCCAAAGCTTTGGCCAATTCGGTCTTCCCAACACCTGTAGGCCCTAAGAACATAAAGGAACCAATCGGACGCTTGTGACTGCGAATCCCTGACTGATTGCGGCGAATCGCACGGCTAATACTTGAAACTGCTTGATCTTGACCGATGACACGTTTGTGCAGTTCAGCTTCCAAGTTCAAGTATTTCTTAGCATCAGTCTGAGTCAGTTTTTGGACTGGAATACCTGACAAACGACTCAAGGTGGTCAAAATATCAGACTCTGTTACCAAGTCTTTATAGACAGGCACTTCCTCTTCTTTTGCGATTAGCTGGGCTGCCTGTTTCCACTTGCCATCCATCAAGGCTTTGTCAGCTGGACTCAAACCTGAATCATCTACTTTTACATGCTTTGCCTTATTTTGCACTGTTGCCGCTGCTTCGTCCAAGAGATCGATAGCAGAGTCTGGCAAGTGACGACTGGTTAAGTAACGATGAGCCATCTTGACGGCTGTTTCAACTGCTTCATCTGTAATTTGCACACGGTGATGTTTCTCATAAGTCGCCTTCAAACCTTGCAAAATGGTCATGCTGTCGGCCACACTCGGCTCTTCAATCGTCACTTTGGCGAAACGACGAGAAAGAGCTGCGTCTTTTTCAATGTGCTTTTGGTACTCTTCCTGAGTTGTCGCACCAACCGTCCTCAAAGTTCCACGTGCCAAGGCTGGCTTCAAGATATTGGCCGCATCCAGAGTTGAATCAATCCCGCTACCAGAACCCATGATTGTATGGAGTTCATCGATAAAGAGAATAACTTGACCATCTTCTTCAATATCCTTGATAATATTGTTCATGCGTTCTTCGAAGTCACCACGGAAGCGTGTCCCTGCCACAACATTCATCAAATCAAGCTCTAACACGCGCATCTTAGCCATTTCCGCAGGTACATCACCACTAGCAATATGCTGAGCGAGCCCAAGCGCCAAAGCTGTTTTCCCGACACCAGCATCCCCAACCAAGACAGGATTGTTCTTAGTCTTACGGCTCAAGATTTGAATCATACGTGAGATTTCCTTGTCCCGACCGATGACTGGCTCTAACTTGCCAGAACGCGCTTGCTCTGTCAAATCATGCGTATAGTCCTCGAGACCACCACTCGGAGTCTGGGGCATCCCCATCATATTAGCCATAGAATTTTGCTTGTCAGCTACTGTACGATGGCGTTGGCGTAAAGCCTTGAGATCTTCACGAGTCCAACCTGCACGTTCTTCTAAATTTCGACGAAGGGCAGCAATCTTGACCTGATCTTTCTTGTCTTCATAAGAAAAACCAGCCCTCTCCAAGATACGAGTCGCCAAGGCATTGCCATCATGCAAAATCGCATAAAGGAGGTGCTCTGTCCCTAGCACCTTAGCATGGACCACTGACGCTACATACTCTGCTTCGTCAAAAAGAACCTGCAAACGATGGGAGAACGGCAATTCCGTAAAGGTTTCATCCTGGCTATAGTCCGTTTCAGTCAGTTCCAAAGCAACCTCTTCTAAACGGTCCATCTCATATGGATAATCATTTAAAGTCGCCCCTGCCACACTATAACTGTGATTAGACATGGCAATCAACAAGTGCCAAGACTCTAGGTAACGAGCTCCAAAATGGCCAGCAACCATGTAGGCACTTTCGATACATTCATTCAATGCTTTTGAATAGTTCATCTTACTTCCCTTTTCTATCTACCTCTTGTATGACCTGTCGTAGCATGTTTGCACGAACAACTGGAGCTTCTTCTCCTAGAACGCGATCCAAAGCTACTGCTACCAGCAAATTCATCTCCTGCTTGGTCACCAATTCCTGCTCAACCAAAAGCTGTAGAATATCCTCATAAATTTCTTGACTGACACGCTCACCAATTGAGTAAAGCAGCTCCCTGAGCATTTCATGATGACTAGAAAACTCAATCCGTCCTATACGAATATAGCCTCCGCCACCACGCTTACTTTCAACCAAGTAGCCTCTACTTTCAGTAAAGCGTGTCTTGATCACATAGTTAATCTGACTAGGGACAACCTGAAAGGTATCTGCCAACTGACTACGTTGCAACTCCACAATACCAGATTGATCTAAAATCGCCTTGATGTAGGCCTCAATATGATCCGATGTATTTTTAAATCTCATTACAAACCCACCTCTCTCTTTAAACCTTGACTATCTTTGACTATTATACCGAAATTTTCTCATTTTTAAAAGAAAAAGGGCGCTGGTAAAGGATAATCTTCACCAACTCCCTCTTTTTCTACTTATCTAAGCCTAATTCTGCTAAGATTTGACGTTTGTAGGTAATCTTTTGAACTTCCTTGTCCTCATCTTCAGACCAATCTAGTTTAATTTCTGAAACAATCTGCCCAGGGCGATTTTTCAAGATATAGATGCGGTCGCTGAGATTGAGGGCCTCCTCGATACTATGAGTAATAATCAAAGTTGTGAGCTGCAACTGCTTATGAATCTCCAAATACCAAGCATGGAGTTCCATCTTGGTCATCTCATCCAAGGCGCTGAAGGCCTCGTCCAAGAGAAAGAGCTTGTGCCCAAAAAGGTAGGTTCGAAGCAAGGCCACACGCTGGCGCATCCCGCCACTAAGTTCATGAGGATACTTGTCTCGTACAGCTGTCAACTGGAAGGTCGCAAGGATTTCATCCGCGCGAGCAATAGCTTCAGCCTTATCCACTTTTTGAATCAAGAGGGGCAGGATGATATTGCCAAGCACGGTCTTGTGCTCCAAGAGTAGATCCTTTTGCAACATATAACTCACGCGCCCCTTGGGATTTTCTTCCCCATCAAGGACGATTCTCCCTGACTGGACTTCTAAAATCCCAGCGATTAGATTAAAGAGAGTGGTTTTTCCAACACCACTTGGGCCTAGGATAGAAACCACTTCACCTGAAGTCACCTGCAGGTTAATGTCCTCTAAAATCCTCTCCTGACCATAGGCATAACTGACGTGTTCTAGTCTAATTTCTGTCATTATTTCACAAATTCGTTGGTGAAGCCTTTGTCTGTCAAGTCTTCTTTAAGGATACCATTTTCTTTATCCCATTTGTAGAAGGCATTCCAGCGAGCTGCATCAAATTGACCCCATTTTTCCTTGTCGCTTGCGTATTCTTTTGACAAGTATTTTTGAGATTCGATGACAAAGTCACGTTTTTCCTGAAGTTCAGGTGCATTCTTGATGAG
>JAWERV010000010.1:0-53506 GCA_032481955.1 Streptococcus mitis
TGAAGCAGTTGGTACAATCGCTGCCCAATCTATCGGGGAACCTGGTACACAGCTTACAATGCGTACCTTCCACACGGGTGGGGTTGCCTCAAATACCGACATCACTCAAGGTCTTCCTCGTGTCCAAGAAATCTTTGAAGCCCGCAATCCTAAAGGGGAAGCGGTTATCACAGAGGTTAAAGGACAAGTTACCGCTATCGAAGAAGATGCATCAACTCGTACTAAGAAAGTCTTTGTTAAGGGTGAAACTGGCGAAGGTGAATATGTCGTTCCATTTACTGCTCGTATGCGTGTCGAAGTTGGGGACCAAGTAGCGCGTGGTGCTGCTCTTACAGAAGGTTCTATCCAACCAAAACGTCTCCTTGCAGTCCGTGATGTCTTGTCAGTTGAAACTTACCTTCTCGGTGAAGTACAAAAAGTTTACCGTAGCCAAGGGGTAGAAATCGGTGACAAACACATCGAGGTAATGGTTCGTCAAATGATCCGTAAAGTACGTGTCATGGATCCAGGTGACACAGATCTTCTCATGGGTACCCTCATGGATATCAATGACTTTACAGATGCTAACAAAGATGTCCTTATCGCAGGTGGAGTTCCAGCGACAGGTCGTCCAGTCCTTATGGGAATTACCAAAGCCTCACTTGAAACGAATAGTTTCTTGTCAGCGGCTTCCTTCCAGGAAACAACTCGTGTCCTTACTGACGCAGCTATCCGTGGTAAGAAAGACCATCTCCTTGGACTTAAAGAAAATGTTATCATCGGTAAGATCATCCCAGCAGGTACTGGTATGGCCCGTTACCGTAACCTTGAACCACATGCTATCAACGAAGAAGAATACCTTAATCCTCCAGTAGAGGAAGAAGGAAATGAAGAAACAACAGAAGTAGTTGTGGATACTGCCGTTGAAACTGTGGAAGAAACAGTAGAATAAAAGAGATGAGAGAGCCTTAGGGTTCTCTTTCTCTTTTCTGAAAACTTTCTCCATTTTCCCATGAAATGTGGTAAAATAAAAGAAAGAAGCTGACAAAGGAGACAAGTATGGAACAAACATTTTTTATCATTAAACCAGACGGTGTAAAAAGAGGATTAGTGGGTGAGGTGTTGAAACGTATCGAACAACGTGGATTGACAATCGAAAAATTGGAGTTGCGTACAAAGGTTTCAGAAGAGTTAATTGACCAGCACTATCAGGACTTGGTTGGCCAAAGTTTTTACCCACCGATTCGTGAATTTATGACTTCAGGACCGGTTCTTGTAGGTATCATTTCTGGTCCCAAAGTAATCGAAACTTGGCGGACTATGATGGGTGTGACTCGTCCAGAAGAAGCTTTACCAGGAACTATTCGAGGTGATTTTGCAAAAGCTGCTAGTGAAAATCAAGCTATCCAAAATGTTGTACATGGTTCAGATTCAGAAGAGTCAGCTAAGCGAGAAATTGCTCTTTGGTTTGAAGAAAAATAGTAAAAGTTTGATGTAAGGGTTACTTGCATCAAATTTTTTTGCATTTTCATTTTAGAGTAGAAAACTGACAGTTGAGAAATATTCTAGCAATGGTGAGGATTTCTAGCCTATAATAAGAGCAAGTAAGGGAGGAAGAATGATGGAAAGAATGAAAAAGCAAATTCGAGTTTTGTTATTGCTGACGGTTTTTGGACTTGGTGGCTGTTCTTGTTTAAGTTTATCGACTTGGTCCTTGATGTTAAATCAAAATTGCTTCTATTATTTAGTAGGCATGTTGCTACTTGCGAGTATTGGGGTAGGACTAAACTACTATAAAGGGCAACAAAATCAATATTATTCAGTTTTTAGAGCAGATAAGAAACAACTCTTGTATACTCTATTACTCTTAGTAAACATTTTGGGTTTAGCCTTAATTGTCATAGAACATCTCCTTGCAGGAAATGCATCCGTGGAAGAGCTTGTGGAAGTCTTTCTACCGAGTTTCTTTTTCTTATTCGGTATTGACTTGTTAGTCTTTCTGCCGATTCAGAAGTATGTATATGGGTTGAAAAAGATTTTGGGTAAAAAGGGAATCTGTTTTATCAGCGGACTAGCTATTTTAATCGTTCTCAGAAATCCTTGGTCAATATTATCCATGACATTTTATGTTGCCTTGGGAATGCTTTTTCTAGGATTGTTGGTACCAAAAGTTATTCGCTGGGAAGTTTCATTTTATAGCCACTTGATAAGAGATATACTATTAGTTGTCTTTTTGCTGTTCCTATTTTAAAATCAGAATAAGGGCTAGTTCAAGTCTTATAATTCATACCATGGAATTCACAGATAATATCTCGACAAAGAATAACTTTTTGGTATAATAAGGATATGTACACAAAAAATGAAGAAGAGTTGCAAGCCTTAGGGGAGCGTTTGGGTCATCTATTAGAAAAGAATGATGTTTTAATTCTAACTGGAGAACTGGGCGCAGGTAAAACGACCTTTACTAAAGGACTTGCAAAAGGATTACAGATTTCTCAGATGATTAAGAGTCCAACTTACACTATCGTAAGAGAGTATGAAGGTCGTCTTCCACTTTACCACCTAGATGTTTATCGTATTGAGGGGGATGCTGATTCTATCGACTTGGATGAGTTTCTCTTTGGTGGTGGAGTGACTGTTATTGAGTGGGGTCATCTTTTAGGTGATGCCTTGCCAGATACTTATTTAGAATTGGAAATTCTAAAAGAAGGAGACAGTCGCAGATTACATTTCCAAGCAAAGGGTTTGCGTGCAGAAGAACTCTTAGAGGAGCTTCAACATGGAGTATGAATTGCTCATTAGGGAAGCAGGGCCTAATGATGCGGCTGCCTTAGTATCATTTTTAAATCGTGTAAGTGTAGAAACAGATTTTACCAGTCTAGACGGAGATGGTATTCTCTTGACCAGTGAGGAGATGGCAATATTCCTCAACAAGCAAGCTAGTTGGGACAATCAGATAACCTTACTTGCATTCTTAAATGATAAAATTGCTGGTATTGTAAATATTACGGCTGACCAACGCAAGAGGGTTCGTCATATTGGAGATCTCTTTATTGTGATTGGTAAGAAATATTGGAATAATGGACTGGGAAGTTTATTGCTTGAAGAAGTCGTAGAATGGGCGCAGGCAAGTGGCATTCTTCGTAGACTTCAACTCACTGTCCAAACTCGTAATCTGGCGGCAGTTCATTTATATCAAAAGCATGGCTTTGCAATTGAAGGTAGACAAGAGCGCGGTGCGTACATAGAGGAAGGGGAATTTATCGATGTTTACCTGATGGGTAGACTGATAGATTAATAGAAATATGGTTAAAAAAATTATTGGAATGGTGCTAGCTTTTCTAGCTGTGACAATTTTGGGTGTGGGTGTCTTCGCTTATACTATTTATCAGCAAGGTACGGAAACCTTATCACGGACCTATAAAAAAATTGGGGAAGAAACCAATGTTATTGAGGCTACTGAACCCTTAACGATTCTTTTGATGGGAGTTGATACTGGAAATGTGGAACGAACCGACACTTGGGAGGGGAATAGTGATTCTATGATTCTCTTAACGGTTAATCCTCATACGAAAAAGACAACAATGTTGAGCTTAGAGCGAGATATTTTGACAAAAATTCAGCAAAAAGATGGGCGGATTGAGGAAGCAAAATTAAATGCTGCCTATGCTGGTGGTGGTGCAGAATTAGCTATTTCAACTATTCAAAAGATGATGAATATCCATATTGACCGCTATATTATGGTCAATATGCAAGGTTTGCAACAATTAGTCGATGCGGTAGGGGGAGTTACTGTCAATAATACTCTAGGTTTTCCGATTTCCATTAGTGATCAAGAGGAATTTAACACCATTTCTATTGGTGTTGGGCAGCAAACTCTAAATGGAGAAGAAGCGCTTGTTTATTCACGCATGCGTTATCAAGACCCAGAAGGAGATTACGGACGTCAGAAGCGTCAGCGTGAAGTCATTCAAAAAGTTGTTGAAAAAGTTCTTAGTTTGAATAGTGTCAGTCACTACCAATCTATTTTAAAAGCTCTAAGCACTAATATGCAGACTAATATTGATTTATCTGCAAAAAGTATTCCAAGCTTGTTAGGCTATAAAGATTCATTTAAAACGATTGAATCTCAACAGCTGAAGGGTGAGGGAGAGATGTTGCAAGGTATTTCTTATCAGATTGTTTCTAGAGAGCATATGTTGGAAATGCAGAATATATTGCGACGTTCTTTGGGACAAGAAGAAGTCACTCAGCTTGAAACAAATGCTGTCTTATTTGAAGATTTGTTTGGACGGTTGCCTGTTGATAATGGGGATAATCAACAACAAGGCGTCTTTGTAACAAATGAAGTAGAATAGTTCGTTTTTTGATACAAATAAAAAATCAATCGTGGGAAATTTCCTGCGATTTTTTCAAAAAAATACGAATAGATAGGTAGGAGGAAACATGAAAGCAGAAATCATTGCTGTTGGAACAGAGATTTTGACAGGACAGATTGTTAATACCAATGCTCAGTTTTTGTCGGAAAAACTAGCAGAAATTGGAGTAGACGTATATTTTCAGACGGCTGTAGGAGACAATGAAGCTCGTCTCTTGTCTTTGCTTGAGATTGCCAGTCAACGTAGTAGTCTGGTGATTTTGACAGGTGGTTTGGGACCGACTGAGGATGACTTAACCAAACAAACTCTAGCTAAATTTTTAGGGAAAGAATTAGTCTTCGATCTTCAGGCTCAGGAGAAGTTGGATGTCTTTTTTGCCCAGCGACCAGACTATGCCCGAACACCGAATAACGAAAGACAAGCTCAACTTGTAGAAGGAGCGACTCCGCTACCAAACGAAACAGGACTGGCTGTGGGGGGGATATTGGAAGTCGATGGAGTGACCTATGTCGTCCTTCCAGGTCCACCAAGTGAATTAAAACCCATGGTTTTAAACCAACTTCTACCTAAGTTGATGACAGGGAGCAAGCTATATTCCCGAGTTCTTCGTTTCTTTGGAATTGGCGAAAGTCAGCTGGTGACCATTTTGGCTGATTTGATTGATAATCAAACAGATCCGACCTTGGCTCCTTATGCCAAGACAGGAGAGGTAACCCTGCGTCTGTCAACAAAAGCTAGTGGTCAAGAAGAGGCGAATCAAGCGCTGGATATCTTGGAAAATCAAATCTTAGGTCATCAAACCTTTGAAGGTCTTTCTTTGCGAGAACTTTGCTATGGTTATGGGGAAGAGTCTAGTTTGGCCAGCATTGTCGTAGAAGAACTGAAAAAGCAAGGGAAAACTATCACGGCTGCAGAGAGTTTGACGGCAGGTCTTTTTCAAGCTAGGGTAGCGGATTTTTCGGGTGCTTCAAGTATATTTAAGGGTGGTTTTGTAACCTATAGCTTGGAGGAAAAATCAAAGATGTTGGATATTCCTATTAAGTATTTGGAAGAACATGGTGTGGTGTCTGAATTTACAGCTCAGAAGATGGCTGAGCAGGCACGAATAAAGACCCAGTCTGATTTTGGAATTAGTTTGACTGGAGTAGCAGGACCGGATAGCTTAGAAGGGCACCCAGCTGGGACAGTCTTCATAGGCTTGGCACAGGAGCATGAAACTGAGGTCATCAAGGTTAATATTAGAGGCAGAAGTCGAGCAGATGTACGTCACATTGCGGTTATGCATGCCTTTAACCTAGTTCGCAAGGCTTTATTAAGTGACTAACTTTTGATATAATAGTAGATAGGTCTGAGGACCATTAGAATGTAGGAGAATAGAATGGCGAAAAAACCAAAAAAATTAGATGAAATTTCAAAAAAGTTTGGGGCAGAACGTGAAAAAGCCTTGAATGACGCTCTTAAATTGATTGAGAAAGACTTCGGTAAAGGCTCAATCATGCGTTTGGGTGAACGTGCCGAGCAAAAGGTGCAAGTGATGAGTTCAGGTTCCTTGGCGCTTGACATTGCCCTTGGCTCAGGTGGTTATCCTAAGGGACGTATCATCGAAATCTATGGACCAGAGTCGTCTGGTAAGACAACGGTTGCCCTTCATGCAGTTGCACAAGCGCAAAAAGAAGGTGGGATTGCAGCCTTTATCGATGCGGAACATGCCCTCGATCCAGCTTATGCTGCAGCCCTTGGGGTCAATATTGACGAATTGCTCTTGTCACAACCAGACTCAGGAGAGCAAGGTCTTGAGATTGCAGGAAAATTGATTGACTCAGGTGCAGTTGACCTTGTCGTGGTCGACTCAGTTGCTGCCCTTGTACCTCGTGCGGAAATTGATGGAGATATCGGTGATAGCCACGTTGGTTTGCAGGCTCGTATGATGAGCCAGGCTATGCGTAAGCTCGGTGCTTCTATCAATAAAACCAAAACAATTGCCATCTTTATCAACCAATTGCGTGAAAAAGTTGGGGTTATGTTTGGAAATCCAGAAACAACACCTGGTGGACGTGCTTTGAAATTCTATGCTTCAGTCCGCTTGGATGTTCGTGGTAATACACAAATTAAGGGAACTGGTGACCAAAAAGAAACCAATGTCGGTAAAGAAACTAAGATTAAGGTTGTAAAAAATAAGGTAGCTCCACCATTTAAGGAAGCCGTAGTTGAAATTATGTACGGAGAAGGAATTTCTAAGACTGGTGAACTCTTGAAGATTGCAAGCGACTTGGATATTATCAAAAAAGCAGGGGCTTGGTACTCATACAAGGATGAAAAAATCGGGCAAGGTTCTGAGAATGCTAAGAAATACTTGGCAGAGCACCCAGAAGTCTTTGATGAAATTGATAAGCAAGTCCGTGTTCAATTTGGTTTAATTGATGGAGAAGAAGCTTCTGTAGAAGGTGTTGAAACCAAAAAAGATGAAGCAGTTCAAGCAGATTCTGTGAATGAAGAAGTAACTCTTGACCTAGGCGACGAGCTTGAAATCGAAATTGAAGAATAATACTCTTCGAAAATCAAATCCAAACCACGTCAGCTTCGCCTTGCCGTACTCAAGTACTGTCTGTGGCTAGCTTCCTAGTTTGCTTTTTGATTTTCATTGAGTATAAGCTGTCAAAGTAGTGGAGGAATCCGCTGCTTTTTTGTTGCCTTGTTCTGGTTTTCAGCTCACGCATAGTTTGCTGTTTCTTGTCGCTCCTCTAGAAAGCTGATATAATAGCCTTATGAATAAAAAACGAACAGTGGACCTGATACATGGTCCGATTCTTCCCTCGCTCTTAAGCTTCGCCTTCCCAATCTTGCTATCAAATATTTTTCAACAGCTCTATAATACTGCTGATGTCTTAATTGTTGGGCGTTTTCTTGGTCAAGAATCCTTGGCTGCAGTAGGAGCGACAACAGCGATTTTTGACCTGATTGTAGGTTTTACTCTTGGTGTTGGCAATGGCATGGGAATTGTCATTGCCCGCTATTATGGGGCTCGAAATTTTACTAAAATAAAGGAAGCAGTGGCAGCTACCTGGATTTTAGGTGCTCTTTTGAGTGTTGTAGTGATGCTGCTGGGATTTGTCGGTCTGTATCCACTCTTGCAATATTTAGATACTCCTGCAGAAATCCTTCCCCAGTCCTATCAATATATTTCTATGATTGTGACTTGTGTCGGTGTCAGCTTTGCCTATAATCTTTTTGCAGGCTTGTTGCGGTCCATTGGGGACAGTCTAGCTGCGCTTGGATTTCTGATTTTCTTTGCTCTGGTTAATGTGGTTCTGGATCTCTATTTTATTACACAATTGCATCTTGGAGTTCAATCTGCGGGCCTTGCTACCATCATTTCGCAAGGCTTATCAGCGATTCTCTGCTTTTATTATATCCGCAGGAGCGTTCCGGAACTTTTGCCTCAACTCAAGCATTTCAAATGGGATAAGGCCTTGTACGCGGATCTTTTGGAGCAAGGTTTGGCTATGGGCTTGATGAGTTCAATTGTATCTATAGGCAGTGTGATTTTACAGTCTTCTGTTAATACCTTTGGTGCAGTGATTATTAGTGCCCAGACGGCGGCTCGACGCATTATGGCCTTTGCCCTTCTTCCTATGACCGCTATTTCTGCCTCGATGACGACCTTTGCTTCTCAGAATCTAGGAGCCAAGCGACCAGACCGTATTGTTCAAGGACTTCGAATCGGCAGTCGTTTAAGTATATCCTGGGCAGTTTTTGTTTGTATCTTCCTCTTTTTTGCTAGTCCTACCTTAGTTTCCTTCTTGGCCAGTTCGACGGATAGCTATCTGGTAGAAAATGGTAGTCTCTATCTGCAAATCAGCTCAGCCTTTTATCCAATTTTGAGTCTCTTATTGATTTATCGCAATTGCTTGCAGGGCTTGGGGCAAAAAGTCCTTCCTCTGGTTTCTAGCTTTATCGAACTAATCGGGAAAATCGCTTTTGTGGTCTTGATTATTCCTTGGGCAGGCTATAAGGGTGTTATCCTTTGTGAACCCCTTATCTGGGTTGCCATGACCATTCAACTGTACTTCTCGTTATTCCGTCACCCCTTGATAAAAGAAGGTAAGGTCATCTTGGCAACAAAAGTGTCATCCTAGCTTGATTTGCTAAATAAAATCCATTTCCTCTAGTGAAAATCGAAAAAACTTGTGTTATAATAAGAAAGATTAAAATGTGAAAAAAGGAGATTCCTAATGGGACGTAAATGGGCCAATATCGTAGCCAAGAAAACGGCTAAAGATGGAGCTAACTCTAAAGTATATGCAAAATTTGGTGTAGAAATCTATGTAGCAGCTAAAAAAGGTGATCCAGATCCAGAATCAAACTCAGCTTTGAAATTCGTTATCGACCGTGCTAAACAAGCCCAAGTGCCAAAACACGTTATCGATAAAGCTCTGGATAAGGCTAAAGGGAACACAGACGAAACCTTTACAGAAGGACGTTACGAAGGTTTTGGACCAAATGGTTCTATGCTAATTGTTGATACTTTGACTTCTAACGTTAACCGTACAGCAGCCAATGTCCGTGCTGCCTTTGGTAAAAACGGCGGAAACATGGGTGCTTCAGGTTCGGTTTCTTACCTCTTCGACAACAAGGGTGTTATTGTATTTGCAGGTGAAGATGCGGACGCAGTCTTTGAGCAGTTGCTCGAAGCAGATGTGGATGTGGATGATGTAGAAGCAGAAGAAGGTACAATCACAGTTTACACAGCTCCAACTGACCTTCACAAGGCTATCGTTGCCCTTCGTGAGTCAGGTATCGAAGAATTCCAAGTGACTGAATTGGAAATGATTCCTCAGTCAGAAGTGGAATTGTCAGGCGATGACCTTGAAACCTTTGAAAAACTTTACAGCGTTCTTGAAGACGACGAAGATGTACAAAAAATCTACACAAATGTAGATGGGTTCTAATAGAAAAACGAACAGTTTTACTAGCTGTTCGTTTTTTGATATTTAAACTCAGACTCAGGTTTCAGAATCGTTTTGTTGCTTACTTTTTTATAGACCTAGACCGACTGCATGTTTTTGGACGAGCAAGAGCTCTCCATTGTCCTGTTTTGCAAAAGTTAAGGTAACAGTCTTGATCTTATCTCCAATGGATATATAGGTGATTTTTTTCGTATCGTAACCCCCAAGAGTGAAGTCAAACTCGGAATCTGGCTTTCCGTGTTTGTTGATAATATCCTCGTAGTTGGTACCACCTTTTCCTTTGTTGTCAAGGTCACCTTCGATTAAGGCGTCGAACTGTTCTTGGGTCCAGGCGAAGGTATCGTCTGTCAAGCCGCTTTTTTCTTCGGGGTCCATTGATGCACTCGTATCTCTGTAGGAACAACGGTTAAACTCCTTGGCATACTCTTTGTAGACATCAGCGTATAGTACCTGAGTCGTAAAGAAAAGTACAACAGAGGCAACTGCCAGGGATGTTCCGATAATAGCCATTGTTTTCCGTTTTTTGAGGTTGACGATAAGGCCGATAATCCCCAAGATAAATGCGACGATGGCGATGAACAACGATGGATAGTTAATAAACGGGATCCAGGATCCTAAAAGTGCGATGGCTCCAAAAATGGTTGCTAAGATTCCTAAAACTCTTTGTTCTTCTGGTTTCATTTGAAAGTTTTCTCCCTTCATTGAGTGAATGGATTTCTATCCACAGTAGTTAGTGCTCATTATATAAAAGATATTGCCTAATGTCAATTTAAACTAAAATAGTTCTCTAGGAAACTTTTTTCTTGACATCCCTCCTCAAAGTGGTAAAATAGTTCTCATGAAAACTTATTTAGTTTCTAAGAGAACTAAATACAAGGGTTAGAAAGGAGCAATCATGGATAAACCGATGTTAGTCTTTAAGCGTTTTGGTCACCAGATTCATTTGATGGTACAAAAGGAAGCCAAACGTTGTGGTATTGAATTTATGGGTGGGCCTCAAGGTCAGGTGTTGCGTTTTTTGGATAGCCGTGGGGAAAACCAAGACTTGGTCTTGATTAAAGATATTGAGAAGGAACTCAATATTAGCAAGTCTGTTGCTAGTAATTTGGTCAAGCGTATGGTGCAAAATGGTTTGGTGGAATTGGAGGCGAGTCCTGTTGATAAGCGGGCAAAATTTGTTCGTTTGACGGATAAATCACGTTCTCAGATGCAACAGGTTAAGGCTTTTTTTGAACGAATAGACAAGCAGTTGATGGAAGGAATTGATGAAGATGAATTACTGATTTTTGAGAAAGTTCTCGGTCAACTACAGGAAAATATCAAGGGAATAGGAGGAGAGAATGAAGAAATTGGCCAAAAGAATTAGTAGAAAAGAATGGGGGATGATTTTACTAGCCGTTCTCTTTACCTGCTTTTCGGTTTATCTAGAGTTGGAAGTGCCAACTTATATCTCTAAAATCACGGATTTGCTAGGAACTCAGGGAACCAATTTAGATGAGTTATGGCAGCCGGCAGGTATGATGGTGGGAATGTCTTTTCTGGCCTTCCTGTCCGCAGTTGCAGTTGGATTTTTTGCGTCCAGAGTTGCTGCTTCCTATACTAGTAGGCTGAGAAGTGATATTTTTAACAGAGTTTTGGATTACTCACAGACAGAGATTAAGAAATTCTCTATTCCTAGTCTCTTAACTCGTACCACCAATGATATTACTCAGGTTCAGATGTTGATTACCATGGGCCTACAAGTGGTTACGCGTGGTCCGATTATGGCTATCTGGGCTATCGGGAAGATTTTAGGACATTCAGAATACTGGCTCTGGGCCGTACTCGTGGCAGTGATTGTCAATGTTTTGATGACGACCGTTTTGATGACGTTAGCCTTTCCAAAACAGTCCTTGATTCAAAGTCTGACTGATAAACTGAACAGTATCACTCGTGAAAGTTTAACAGGTATTCGTGTTGTTCGTGCTTACAATGCAGAAGATTACCAAAATGAAAAATTTGCAGCAGCAAATGATGAGCTGACACGTTTGAATTTGTTTGTCAACCGTCTTATGGCTATTTTAAACCCCATCATGATGGGAATTTCAAGTGGTTTGAGTGTGGCGATTTACTGGATTGGGGCCTATGTAATCAACGATGCTGCTCCGACAGCCCGTCTGCCTCTCTTTAGTGACATGGTTGTTTTCATGTCTTATGCCATGCAGGTTGTCATGGGCTTCCTTCTCATGGGAGCACTCTTCATCGTTCTTCCCCGAACTATGGTCTCTGCTAAGCGGATTAATCAAGTTTTAGATTTGCATTCGTCTATCCAAAACCCTGCTCAAGTGCAGCTGGCTGATGAAAACCTCAAAGGTCAGGTCGAATTTAAGGATGTGACCTTCCGCTATGCGGCAAATTCGGAGGCAGTTATTGAGCACGTTAGTTTTAGAGCAGAAGCTGGTCAAACAGTGGCCTTTATTGGGTCAACAGGTTCTGGTAAATCAACTCTGGTCAATCTGATTCCACGTTTCTACGATGTATCAGCAGGGCAAATTCTGGTGGGTGGTGTCAATGTTCAAGACTATGACTTGGAAGACTTGCGCAACAAGGTTGGTTATATTCCTCAGAAAGCGGTTCTCTTTTCAGGTGATGTCAAGGGCAATTTAGATTTTGGACACAGTCAAGAAACACCGCTTAGTGAGCAGGCTATGTGGCAAGCTCTGGAATTGGCCCAGTCTAAGAACTTTATCGAAGACAAGGAAGCTGGCTTAGCGTCAGAAGTAGCCCAAGGAGGAACCAACTTCTCAGGTGGTCAAAGACAGCGTCTGGCTATTGCGCGTGCCTTGGCTCGGAAGCCAGAAATCCTCATCTTTGATGACTCCTTCTCAGCCTTGGACTATAAGACAGACCGAGTTCTACGCCAAGAGTTAGCTGAAAAAACGCAATCTATGACCAAGCTCATTGTCGCACAGCGTATTTCAACGATTATGGATGCAGATTTGATTTTGGTCTTGGATCAAGGTAAAGTAGTGGGACAAGGCACCCACAAGGAACTTCTAGCTAATAACGAAGTTTACCAAGAAATTGCCTATTCACAACTATCGAAGGAGGAATTGGAACATGGAAAATAAGAAAATGTCTCTTTGGAAACAGAGTAAACCCTATCTTGCAGGCCTCCAGTTTGCCCTTCTGATAGCCTTTATAGCAACAATCGTATCCAATATCATTACTGTTTATGGTCCAACCCGCATCAAGGAAATGACCAACATCATTGCCAGTGGTCTGGAAACCAGTGTGGATGTCGCGGCGGTTGCAGCTATTGGTGGTTTTTTGGCCGTGATTTATGTGATTGGACTCCTATCAAATTATTTGCAGGCTTTCCTGTTTACAACAGCCATTCAACGTTTTTCAGAGCGTTTGAGAACAGCTATTGCAGATAAAATTAATCGCCTACCATTGAGATATTTTGATGGACACTCTCAAGGGGATACCTTGTCTCGTGTGACCAATGACGTTGACACTGCAGCCCAGTCCCTCAATCAAAGTCTAGGAACAGTTCTCTCATCTAGTTTACTGGTCGTGGCGGTCTTAGTAACCATGTTTGGCATGAACTGGATTTTAGCCTTGGTGACGGTTGTTTCAACTCTTATTGGTTTTGCTTTCGTGTCTGTCTTTATGGGCAAATCACAGGGCTTTTTTAAGAGTCAGCAACAGGATTTGGCAGCTGTAAATGGTTATGTGGAAGAAATGTACTCTGGTCATAACGTGGTGACCAGCTACAATGCTATCGAGAGCACGAAAGAAGAGTTTGCGAAATTAAACCATCGTCTGTATGACAGTATATGGAAATCTCAGTTTATTTCAGGGATTATGATGCCGATTATGGTGTTTATTGGGAACTTTAGCTATGCCTTGGTGATTATTGTTGGTGCAGCCTTGGCTCTGAATGGGCAGATTAGTATCGGGATTATCGTTGCCTTTATGGCCTACGTTCGTATCTTTTCTCAGCCCCTTTCCCAAATTGCTCAAGGGATTACTAGTCTTCAGCAAGCTAGCGCAGCCATGGGGCGTGTCTTCGAATTCTTAGGTGAAGAGGAAATGGAAGATGAATCCCATAAAGAAAGACAATTGACCGCTATGAAAGGTCAAGTGGTCTTTGATCGAGTTTCCTTTGGTTATACACCAGAGCGAACCATTATTCATGCCTTTTCTGCAACCGCTCATGCAGGTCAAAAGGTTGCGATTGTTGGACCGACTGGAGCTGGTAAGACAACCATTGTCAATCTTTTGATGAAGTTCTATGAGATTGATAAGGGAAGTATCCGTATCGATGGTGTAGATACCAAGGATATGAAGCGTTCTGAAGTACATGATGCCTTTTCAATGGTCTTGCAGGACACTTGGCTCTTTGAAGGTACTATTCGCGACAATCTTATCTATAACCAAGAGGGTATTAGTGATGAGCGCGTGATTGAAGCCAGCAAGGCTGTAGGGATTCACCACTTTATCATGACACTACCAGATGGTTACGATACCGTCTTGGACGACACGGTAACCTTGTCTGTCGGACAAAAACAACTCTTGACGATCGCTCGTGCTTTGCTGAAAGATGCGCCGCTCCTGATCCTAGATGAGGCGACCTCTTCGGTTGATACCCGTACAGAGGAATTGATTCAGAAAGCTATGGATCGTTTGATGGAAGGCAGAACTTCCTTTGTCATCGCCCACCGCTTGTCAACCATCCGTAATGCTGATCTTATTCTTGTCATGAAAGATGGCAATATCATCGAGCAAGGAAATCATGAGGAGCTAATGGCGCAATCTGGTTTCTACGCTGACCTCTACAACAGTCAGTTTACAGAAGACGAAGCAGAAGAATAAATTGAAAGAAGGCTTGACGGCCTTCTTTTTCTACACTATACTAGAAGACAAGTGCTTCCCTGCAAGTAAAATTTGAGTAAGTGATGAGAAAATATATGAAAAATTATCAAGAATGGTATGACCACATCGCTGGTAACATTAAAAATAAGCCCTTTCTTCTGAGCTTGTTAAGAACTTTCAATCGGTTCATGACGGTAGTTATGCCTATGATTTATCTAATCTTGTTAGCAATTACCTATCTCCAACAAGGACTTGGGAAACAGGTCGGAATCTATTTGTTTATCCCTGCATCAGGTTTTGTGATTTTGTCCCTTCTTCGTAAGAAAATCAATGCTCCTAGGCCTTATGAAGTTTGGGATATTACCCCGCTACTAGACAGAGATAGTCCTGGTCAGTCTATGCCCAGTCGTCATGTCTTTTCAGCAACCATTATCTCCATGGCTTGTTTTCATGCTAGTTTTTCTATAGGGATTATCTTGTTGGTCTTGTCAGCTTTTCTCGGTGTAGTGAGAGTCTTAGGGGGAGTGCACTATCCCAAGGATGTAGTGGTTGGTTATATTTGTGGTCTTGTGTGGGGGATGATTTTCTTTCTATTTTGACCTGCAAGTTAAGGTGGTCCTAGAACCACTTACGAGTCTAAAGCAACCACTTGCTTTTTTGCTCTTGTTTTCTTATTCTGGCTTTGATATAGTAGAGTCAGAAAGGAGATGGAATGAAGTTACGAATCGAAATTGACAGCAATTTAGAGGAAACTGAAATTGTCATTAAGGCAGCGGCTTTGACAGATGAGATTGCGGATTTACAGCGTATCTTGCAAGAGTCCAAGTCTCCTCGGTTGATTTTTTACAAGGGGACGGGCGAATATTATCTGGACTTGTCGGAAATTTTCTTCTTTGAGACGGAAGGTAGCAAGATTTATGCCCATACCCAGAAAGATGCCTACGAGGTTCGGCTTAAACTTTATGAATTAGAGGCTATCCTTCCTCGCTATTTCAGTCGAGTATCCAAGTCAACTATTGCTAATATCCGTCAGGTTTACTCGGTGGACAAGTCCTTTTCAGGAACGGGCACCATTTCCTTTTATCAGACCCACAAGGAGGTTCATGTCTCACGACATTACCAATCCCTCCTAAAAGAAAATCTAAGAAACATGAGGTAAGAACATGAAAAAGAAAGCATTTGGTATTGTGTTGCTTATTTTGGCGGCTTTAATATTATTACAAGGGAATTTTGGAATCCCTTCACTTGGTGGGCAAATTTGGCCCTTGCTTGGTATTGCATTTTTTGCCTATCAATCAGTTGGGGCTTTGTTGCGTCGTCACTTAACTTCAGCCTCTTTTACAGCCCTAGTGGCCTTAATGATTGCTAACCACTTTTATGGCATTTTACCAATTCCCACTCAGTCATTGTTCTGGGCAAGTATTTTAATCGTAATGGGTGTCAGCGCACTCACTCATTCTAACAGAACTTGGAATGGGAAAAAATGGTGGTATGATGATAAAAAGACCATTCTTACAGATAAGGAAGTTGCTTTTGGGACTGGGACTTTCTACAAGCAAGAGCAAGAATTGGTAGAAGATCAAGTAGAAGTTGGTTTTGGCAATGCCAAGATATATTATGACAATGCAGAGATTTTAGGAGATACCGCAACCCTGAAAGTGGAAGTTGGTTTTGGCAATGCAGTTATCTATGTTCCCCAACATTGGGGAGTTGATTTAAAGGTAGAAACTTTCTGTGGTGTAGCCAAGGCAGATACTTCTCTAGCCCCAACCAGCAAAACCTTGATTATCCGTGGGGATGTGGCCTTTGGGAAGTTGGGGATTGTCTACGTTAAATAAAAAAATCTTCTCTAAGTGTCTAGAGTTTTGGGAAAGTGAAAAATTAAATATCATATAACTTGAGAGAGTGAGAAAATCGCTCTCTTTTTTCGTTGCCAAAATTAAAGAAAGGAGAAAAAATGTCAGATAATATTGAAATTGTTATGGATATTGATTCGTTAGAAATTTTCGATGTAATAGATCTTGATAAGAATGAAAATATGGTTGATTGTATCCCTGAAGGAAATTCAGATGAAAAAGTATCTGTATACGATGATCTCAATAGAGTGTGGCTTGGAGACGGTTATTATAAGCCCTCTATTATCCTATGGAAAGTCATTAAAGATGATGTTATTCCTAAATTACATCCTAGAATTAAGCTTGGCATATATCCGTATTCCAGGAGAGTAAGAGATGGAACTTGGGGACAAACTAGCCAATTGACTCAGGATCAAGCCCTGTGGTTGATTCTAGAGTTTATCCAGAATTGATGGGATATGTGTAGGAAAATAAATGATATATCTTAATTTTACAATTTGTTGATATCAAAAAACCTGGTATCTAACCAGGTAAAGGGAGGAACGAATGAAACTATTAGTAAGAATCTTTACTAAAGTGACCATGTATACTTTTTTAGGCTACGCCTTGTTTATGATTAGGTTGGTAGGTGGAGGTCAAACTTTATTGTCTTTATTACTAATTAGCTTCACTGTTACCGCTTTAATTTATTGTTGTACAGTTATTGAATCATTTTTAAAACAAAGAAAAAAATCCAATAGGCAATAGTGAACACATAAGCGGGGTAATTCTTAACAGATTTCTTAAAGAATGCATTAAATCCAATCAACAAAGGACTAAGAATGGTTGAGAGGACTAGAATGATATAGCAAACTGTAAGAATGATAGTATTACTAGAGTGTTGAGAGATGAGTTCAAGGGCTTTTGGTATAAAGCTGTTGAAAAAACTATTTACTATATTTTCCCAAGAAGATAAATCAGGGGTAGTACTCATCTTATCCAGTATTGATTGAAGGTTAGCTGGGATTTGATTATTAACTGAGAATATTGTCGTTAGAATGCTTAGGACAGAAGGAACCATTTCAGTGATTAGTAGCTTCATGTCTTTTGATTTGAAATAAACATAGCAATTGACAACGATAAGTAGAATGATTTGAGTCATAATAATTACTTGTTTATGTTCTTGAATAAGACCAAGAAGCAGATTTCCTAAAGAAAGTGTAACTACTAAAAAAATGGTGGCCCAGATTCCAGGATTATCTGATGAGCTACTGGGCTGAGAGTCGCCGTATGTTACAAATATATTGTTTGTAACACTTTGATCGATGTATTGATTTCCATGTCCGTAATGAGTTTGGTTATTATTTTTGTTTAGCATGTCACCTCCATGACCACCTACCAAAAATTATTATAACACAATATATATTTGAGGAGTTGTTATGTCTAATAGACTTAAAAAACTAAGAAGAGAAGAAGGACTGACTCAAGCTGACTTGGCAAAAGTTTTAAATACTAATCAGTCTCAGTACGGAAAATATGAAAATGGAAAAACAAATCTTAGTCTAGAAAATGCTCAGATTTTATCAGAATATTTTGGAGTAACACTCCCATACTTACTAGGCCTAGATGATGATTCTTGTATTGATGGAAGCAAAAATATGACTCCATTTCAAACACTTGTTAAAAACAGTAAATTATCTCTTAAAGAAATAAGTGAGGCAACTGGAATAGGGTACTCTACTGTTGGAAATTATAATCAGGGAAGCCGAATTCCGAATGCCAGAAATGCGCAACTACTATCAGAATATTTCGGAGTATCTATTTCATATCTCCTTGGTCATGAAGAGAACTATACGCCTAATAAAACAAATGCAAGAATATCTATAGAGTTAGTTAAAGAACTTTCTTCTATCAGCGAAAAAAGGACAAAATTGCACCAAGAGTATATAGAACTTGATAAAAAAGAAAGGGATATTCTCAAAAAGATAAAGGAAATAGTTCGATAATTTATTGATTGTCCCTTTAAAATAGAATTTCTCATTATACATTATGATATAGCTGTGAATAAATCACCATCAGCTGGTGATAAGAAAGGATAACCCAATGACAAGACAAGCGCAACAATCACGTGACCTAGTATTGAAAGAAATTATGAAGTCACAAAATATGACAAGAATGAGAGCACACTTAATTTTGAAAGAGCTAGAGGAATTTGGTTTGTTTCAGTTTTCTGATACTGGTCAGTTTTTGTTGAAAGTAGGTGTTTAGTATGAAGCGAATTTCTGCAAGTCAAGTTCAATCAAGTGAAAGATTTTATAGAATACCAAAAATATTAGTTGAATCGCCACTTTATAAACAGATGAGTACAGATGCTAAATTTACATACGCTATTTTGAAAGACCGTTTTGAACTATCTCTTAAAAATAACTGGATTGATAAAAATGGAGATGTCTATCTGATTTATACAATTACTGAACTTCAAGAAATTTTAGGCTATGGTAATAAAAAAGTTATTAAACTAAAAAAAGAGCTCCAGGAATATGGCCTTTTAGATGAGGTTCGACAAGGTTTGAATAAGCCTAATCTACTGTACTTGGGCAATATTGACTATCAAGCTTTCCCTACTGAAGAAACTCACTCCAACCCATCGGCAACGGCGGAAATGTCAAAACGACACTTCCAAAAAAATCAAGGAAATGTTAGAACGACATGTCAAAAAATGTCGAAACGACACGCTAATGATACTGAGAATAACGAGACTGAATTATCTAACGATACTAATCGATACAAGAGCGAATCATCTCTTTCTGATTTATCAATTTCTGAAGCATTCAAAATGGGACAACATGGTTTCCTTTCTCCTACTCTAGTTCAGAAACTCAGTTTGTTTGGTAAAGATGCAAAAATTCTTGAAAATAAGATTTATCAATCAAAACGTAAAGTTGAGACAGATTACAAGAATCTCTTAGCTAATCAAGAAATTTATGGAGAGGTTTGGTTACAGGATCTTGAGCGTGAACTTGATAAATTGATTTTCAAAATTAAAACAGGGGAGGCTGAAGGAAAACCGATTCAGAATGTCCTAGCCTACTTCTACAAAATGATGATGCGGTTCTGGAAAATGGCTCTACTTATTGAAAAAGAACAGGGCTTTTTGGAGGTATCTGGACAAAGTGAACACGCTAGAAAATTCCCTGATGAGTGTCCTAGTCTGATTGCACACTATTATCCAGATAAGCTAACAGATACAAAATTAAATCAATATTTAGCCGAGTTGTCTAAGGGTACTACAACATGTTAAAAGAAGGAGACAAGTAGATGTGAGGAAACAAACACAAAATCGTATCAGAGAATTACGAAAAAAAGCCAGATTATCACAACAAGCCTTGGCTGATCAGATAGGGGTGTTTCGCAACACCATATCTAACTGGGAAACAGGGTATAGTCAGATAAGTCTGGAGAATGCCAAAAATGTGGCAGAATATTTCGGGGTAACCATTGACTACCTGTTGGGGTCAGAATCGGACCAAACGTAGTCCAGTTAAATCTATATTGACCGAGAAGTCACTAAACTATTAGAACATTGAAAACTAAATACAAGGCTTGCCCTGATACAGCGTGGCTATGGATAAAAAAGAAACGGGGGCGAGTAGCAAACTAGAAAAGGATATCTAGTCCAGCCACTGAACGAAAAAGCATGATAATGCTCATAAGCTGAAGGAGTAAGGGTTCCTAGACTATAAACCCAGCGTATGAAATACCGATGTAAAAATACGTTTTTACACAGCACGGCGTAATTTTCGCCTTTCAACTTCAAGGAGAAATCTATGATAGATGAAACAACTGTCCGCCTAAAGGACTTAAAAGTTTTAGGAAAACAAGGAGGTGCGACAGCTCGCTTAGAGGACGGCACAGACCTTATCCTGAAGCCAGACTATGCAGTCAAACAGGCTAGAGGATATGTAGACGGACTTTTAAGGGATGTTGAATTTCATTTGCCTTATAAAAAGGTTTATGATCAAATTCGCACTATCAAGAGAGATGCTCAAGTTATAGCTCGAAAAGTTAAGACACCATCAGGAATGGAGCTTCGTTTAACTGGAAAAGGTTATAACCCGAAAAAATAAATAAAGAAAAGGAAAAATCAAAATGAACAAGAAACAAGTTTTAGCTACACTAGCACTATCAACAATCGCACTTGCACAAGCTGGATTTGTATCAGCTGACGAGCTTGCACCGATTGATTCTTCTGCCCCAGCAACAGAAGTTGTTACGCCGACAACACCTAGCGCTTCGACAGAAACAGAGGCACCAGCAAGTCAGCCAAAAGAGCCTTCAGTTACTCCAGTTGATCCAACAACACCAGATACATCATCAACTGCCGACAAACCGCAGGGTAAAGACAATGCGGAGAGTTTAGATGGCGTATCAACTGATAAACCAACTGTACCAGATACATCATCAACTACAGACAAACCGCAGGGTAAAGATAATGCGGAGAGCCTAGACGGCGTGCCAGCTGAAAAACCAAAGACTACTGATCAAGCCAATCAACAGGGCACTTCACAAATCGGTACTACTTCAACCGCAACAGGTCAAGTGGTTCATGATGTGACAAAGAATCCTATTGAAACGAATACAGGAGCTTCAATCGTTAGCACTCAAGGCGGAAACATAGTCCTTTCAGATGGTTCAGTGGTCACTCCTGATGTAGTAGGTGGAACGGTCAATGAAGATAAGACTATCTCTGTTACAGATAAAGATGGTAATCTCAAGACACTACCAAACACTGGAACTGCAGAAAGCATTCTAGGTACTATTGGGGCTATGTTGTTAACAGCAGTAGGTTATTTCTACAAGAAGAAACTATTTTAATTAAGTGAAGGAGGAAGAAATATGACAGAAAAAACAAAAGGACACGGATATTTCCGTAAGAAAAAATGGGCTAAAGGATTAGTATCAGGTATTGCAGTTGCAGGTATTTTAGCCTTCTCTGCAGGCGCTGTATTAGCAGATGAATCAGTACAGCCTGAAAGCAAAAACGACAATAACATGTATGCTACACAAGCTGGTAAAGCAACAGGAAGCCAGTCTGTAGCGATTGATAATGGAGTAGTCACAAAGGCTGCTGAAAAAGCAAAAGAAGCAGGGGTGAATGTTTCTGAGACTCAGTCAGTTGATAAGGGAACGGATACTACTACAACAAAACTAGAACAGTCTAAGTCTGAGATTAAACAAGATCAGGACAAGCAGGTCAAGGCAATTGAAGACATGACTGCAAAACAAGTTCAAAATAATGAAGCCTTTAAGGAAGCGCAGGAAGCTATTCAAGCCAATAATAGCTTTGTGGCTACTGAAAAAGGCAAGCACGAACAATCAACAACTGTCACAGTGACGAATGACGGTTCGACTGCCACAGATGGGACAGCAACTCAAAACAAGAAAGCTACTCAAACAGCTGAACAGGTCTTGTCAGAGAACCAACAAGCAGTAACAAAATACCTGGATGAAAAATCTAAGTATGATGCTACTGTCAAACAAGCTACAATTTTGAATCAAGCTGTAGAAGGTGCTGCTATAGACTTGAAGAAACAGGACGTAACGGTTAAGGTAGTGACACATACAGTCTCTTCAGTCGCAGAAGTAGAAGAATTGAAGAAACAAAATGAACAGGCTATTGCAACTGTAAAAGGAAAAGTTGAGCTTAACAAAGCTCTTCTTGATGCCTACTCAGAAAGCCAAACTGCTAGTCAAGAAGTCAATCAAGATGCTGATCGTAAATCAGAAGATTTGAAAAATTCTGGTGTACTTTTAACTTCTAAAACACAGGAAGTTTCTTCAGCTGATGAAGCGAAGCAAATTGGGAAACAAAACCAAGCAGCTTATGATCAAGCTAAGCAGGCTCAAGCGGAATGGCAGAAGAAATATAATGAACTTCAATCTAAAACAAGTACGGAAGGATATACAAAAGAGGTTGTCTTACAGGCTCTTAGTCTTGCAACAGCTAATCCTGAAGCAACAGTGGAATCATCTGCTTCAGGCTCAACAGTAGTAACGACAAGTTATATTGCTTCCTCAAAAGGTTCTTCAGGATATGGTCGTATTCTTGATTCTACTAAAGTTTTAAAATATAAGGATGTTGGAACTGGTTGGAATACGGAGATTGATTATACGAATCTTTCAGGCTTGACTGTTTCAACTGCAGATGGTAAAAAGCATGATATTTCTCGTATTCATCGAAAATTTGAGATTCTTGATCAAGGGAAGACAGGATTGAATGATGTTTATGTCTTGAATGATCCAACGGAAGGTTTTGTAGTAGCCCGCAATGATGGTACAGGTGTTCCTTCAGATTACATGAATTTTCGAGTGTCTGATACTTATTACTACAATGTGAACGGCAAAGAAGTAGTTTTCTCTGCTTCAGAAAAAACTCCAGTAAGTCTAACATATTCATCTCTTAACTATAATAAAATTGGTTGGGAAGGTGTACGTGCGGTTAATGGTAAAAATGTTGAGATTAACGGTTCAACTGTAACATACCATAAAGATGATGGTGCTAGTTATGCTGATGATTATAACACAGAGGAAAATGTAGGAGTTACATGGGACAATTCGGACTCACTTTATCAGTATAAAGGAGCAGCATTAGGTGTTTTCACTGAGGGGACTGCTTTTACTAGTATTTTTACTCAATGGGATGGACCAGCAGAGACAAATGGCCAAACTTACTGGTTCGCTTTGAATACGAAGGTTGTAGCGCCAGTTATTGAAGTTCCAGCTACTGCAGTTATCACAAAAACAACTGTGAAACCTGTCAAAACGGAACCTGTATCAGCCGAATTGGTTAATACAAAGAATCCAGTCAAACCAACCTTGACTCTTAAAACTCTCTCTGAAACCAAAAATCAGAAATTATCTGCAAGCTATCACGGTTATAAATTGCAGTATAAGCCAGTTGTCAGCAAATCTGTAGCAGACACAGATAAAACCAATACAAATGGTCAAACAGTGGTTAAAAATGCTACTCAGCTTTATACATTGCATCATGACAATATTTATGCGAACCTTAAAAAAGGGGATGAGATAACCATCATTGATCCGCTTGAAGCTGGAGCAGTTCCTGATGTAGCTGTTACAAAGGCAGTTGCAGAGAAAGCAGGATGGGGCGTTGTCTATGATGCAGGAAAGAATACGTATACCTTTACTGCAACCTACGAAGGGAAGCGGCTAGAAGCTCCTGTGATTACCTGGAAGCCAATCTATGATAAAGGATTTTATGACAACACTTATAAAGTGTTAGTGAATAACTATGAGGTTTACTCCAATACCGTTACGAACTACACCCCAAGACCTCCAAAACCAGTCAAATCTGTGTTAGATCATTCTGGTAAGGATATCAATGGCGCCAAAACATTTGACCGCAACGTGACTTTCCGTTTGACAACAGATTATAGCCCTTACACTAAAACACTTGCTTCAGCACAGTCTATTGGTAAGAAATTTGGGCTATTGGACGACGTTCAAGACAAAGCTTTCACAGTTGACCACAGTAAAATCAAGATGACTGCCGCAGGACAAGACGTAAAAAACTTATTTGATATGTATCACGTACTTTCAGATGCAGGACGTACTGATGCAATCAATAATATCCTGAAGGAATTGAACTTGACACCTAAAGGTGAATTTTATCTTTGGGTTGCGAAAGATTCTGTGGGCTTCTACAACAATTACGTGAAGCAAAATAAAAATGTGACCATCGATCTTCCAGCAAAACTCTTAGTAAAAGAGGGAGAAATTGTGAAGAACGACTTTAAACAGATCGATTTTAGGAATAGCTATCAGTCGAATCTTGTAACAGTTGAAGTTCCAAATATTAAGCCAGAAAAACATGTACTTGATAGAACTGGCAAGAAAGTCCTTGATGGCAAAGAAGTCCAGCTAGGTGATTTTGTTCAGTACTTTCTTGATGGAGTAACTGTTCCAGAAAAACATGATACATTGTACCAATATGATGGTCTGGATAAACTCGATATGAAGCATGACCGCTATACTGGCAATTGGAAAGGTATCATTAAAGGTACAGAATACACAGCAGAAAAAGATTTAACCTTGCCTTACGATGTTATCCTGAAGGATGGTAAAGTGGTTAAGGCAGGCGATAAGATTGCCAAAGGTAGCACTTATGCCTTTACCTTTGAGTTCAATCAAGGTACCAATTCAGAGTTCATCAAGAAACTTGTGACTGTTAAGTGGGATGCCAAAGGTGGTCAGTGGTCTTACGTTATCAATCAAGACTTCCTAAACTCTCTAGGAGTTAAAGGAATCTTTGATGCAGACTTCTATATTGAAGTGGAGCGTATCGCAGCTGGAGAAGTTGAGAATACTTTTGTCAATATTGTCAATGGACAAGAAATGACTGCCAAGGTAACAACCCACACTCCAGAACCACCAAAACCTGAAGAACCAGGAAAACCAAAACAATCACTGCCAAATACTGGAACAGCAAGTAGCATGCTTCCAGTTGTAGGAATGATTTTGGGATTATTGAGTCTTGCAGGAGCAGGGATTCGTAAACATAAAAAATAGAACATCTAGAAATTCCCCCTCATCTATGGTATAATGAAGCCATAAAAAAAGAGGGGGAAGAGAGATGAGAAAGGACACGAAAATGGATGCACATGTGACTAGAAGTGGATATAGATACTATACCCCAACTAAAACAAAATCAGAAGTCACCAGACCTGAAGAAGAGAAGAAGTGGAAAAAAGGCCTACGTTGGCTAGGAAAAGTCCTCTGGTCAGGAATGAAGAACCTACCGAGTGTGATTGCGAGAGCTGCCGTTTTGATGGTTGCGACTCCACTCATGTTTCTCCTCTTTATCTTTAATCTGATTAAGAGCTTGATTGCGACAGCAATTGGATGGTTTGTGTTTAAGACTGTATCTTTCTTCGCTATAGGTTTTGGATTACAGGGATATGTTTTCCTAACTAGGCAGAATATTCCTGCTCCAGAATGGTTTAATAACCTGATGACAGATTTTGTTTTCCCTCACGGGGTTCCAATCTATTACTGGTGGGAAACGACCATCATCGTTGTCTTGGCTGTGATTACAGCCCTCTCTCTAACCTTTCGTCCAGAGGATGAAAAATAGTATTAAATAAACAAAGTAGGTACTAGGAATCTTTCTTAGTACCTTTTTTATAAAAGAAAGTGAGAAAAAAATAATGGATGCAGTTGTAGATTTTATTAACAAAATTGGGAATATCGGTGGGATTATCGGTATTGGTTGGGCCGCTTGGGGTGCCTGGGACTTAGCAGTAGGGATTAAACGTGAATTGGATGATAAGAAGGACAAAGGAATTCAAAGTTTGATTTTAGGCGCTCTTCTTGGTGCCGTTTTGAAAGCTCTTTTTACAGCCTTGGCAACAGGTCTTCAATCTCTTGGCTAGTATGAGGAAGAAAAAGGAGGTGGTTTTATGAACCAATCCACACTTGATCAACTAACTATGAGTCTGAAAGACTATAATGCGACTGCTTATGAGTTGATGGAAACTGTTTCGGTTTCGATGGAGAAGGTTGCCATTTTGCTTCTTCTCCTTTTTATGGGGATCAACCTCATGAATTGGCACCAGCATCTTAAAAGCAACGGAGGCGAGTTGTCTTTTCAGCTTTGGATTGAAGAAATCCTCAAGTATGCCATCGCCCTATTTTTTATCCTCTATGTGGATGCAATTTTTGATACCTTAACTTGGTTGTTTAATGTCATTATCAAATCTATCGCTAGTTTGGGAATTAAAGAGATAAAAAATGATGCTGAGTTTAGTTTGACAAATTTAAACTGGATGGCTAAGTCAATGCTACAATTTGTTTATAATGTAGTTGACTTTATCGGTCAAATCTCAACTAAGTTGTTGATCTTGTTGCGCTCCTTTACGCTTTACACGTATAAGGGAATCGCTAAGATTATTGTCGCTTGTTACATGGTGGATAGCTTACGTCCGATCTGCCTCGGCTTCTTTAAGCTCTATATTGCGGCTGTCCTCCAGGGATTGATTTTAGTGGTTGTGATCATGCTTTATCCAGCTATTGTCACGAATGATCTACTGACAGTTGATAAGACTGGAGCCTGGACAAGTGCTTTAGTTGCGATAGCTAAAGGAATCATTTACATTATTATGCTATTTGGTAGCCAACGCATGGCTAAGAATATCATGCAGGTGAACTAGATTATGGTATAATGAAAAGAGAATGCTGAAGGAGGGATGGTATGGCTGTTTCGAAGTTTTATGCAGTATGGCGGAAAGAATCAGGAGAAGAAGAGATTGTGAATGCTTTTCAAGCACTCGCTCTAAAGGGGCGAGCACAAATTATTACGACGCCGAAAGAACAGGCGACTCTTTTTGATTTGGAAACGGGTCTCAAGGTTAATCCAAGAAGTAGCCAGAAAAAAGATGGTCGCTATGTAGGTCAACCATACTTTAGTTACTATCCAGGTGAAGAGAGCCCGTTAAAGGGGTTAGAAAGTAGCTTTGAGTATTCCTCTGAGCTGAATGCTTTTATCGAGGCTTTCAAGACTATTGAGAAATTTCAGATTGAATATGACAATCATACGGCTTATATTTTTCCTAAAGCTATTTCTCCGATGCAACGGGTAGTATTTGAAGATGAAGACTTTGTTATTCTAAAGCTCTTGATTGATATTGATGAGACTTATCCTTATTCTGAATACTATCGTTTAAATGGTCAACTAGGTATTGAATTTTATAAAACGAGAAGACCAGAACCTGTTAAACGGATAAAATTAGCTAAAGAAGGTATTCCCTTGTTTGAAGCCGAAGCCAATTTCCCTGAGTCTACTAAGATATATGTACCTAAAGAATTTACATCACCTGAACAGGTTAGAAGTATTGCTGCTAGAGTGAGGGAAGTTTATCAGAAAACAAACTATAAACTGTATGGGAATTTTGATAAATACCACATAGAAGCATTTGTCTTTTTAGATGATAATGAAAGGAAGTACCAAACTTTGAAAACTTACGAGGAACAGTGTCAGGAACTCCTGACAGAAATTGAGCGATTAAGGCTATCCTATATTGAAAAATCAGAAAAAGTTGATCAACTTGATAAAAACATCGAGGAAGTGAAAATACGATTGAGAAAGTATCGCGAAAAGGAAGAGTATTACAAGAAGTTAGAAAAGGATAATCAAAAACTAGAAGAAGATAAACGAAAATTGAAGCAGGAAAAAGGAGAGATTCTCACTGAAAATCAACGTCTAGCCAATGAATCGCAACGTTTACGTAAACTGAAAAATGCAGCAGAAGAGAAGATAGAGTATTTACAAAAACGATCGTTCTGGCAAAGACTTTTAAATAAATAAAAATAGTAGGTAATGAAACAGTTCTAAAGAAGAGCTGTTTTTTTGATGGAAAGGATAAAGTATGAATTTAGAAGAACTCAAGCAACGGCGAGATGAGCTTGTGCAAGACAATGCTTGGATGGATAATTTAATTAAGGAAAAAGAGGAAGAGTTATGGGAATTGAAGGTAAGAGGTATTGCAGCTTCTGAGCTAGCGAGATCGGCATTGGAATCTGCTTTACGCTCTGCAGGAATTGTAGATACCTTTTACGGCCCAGATAATGGAAAGAAAGGAACAGAATGACACGTTTAGGTAGTGAATTTTTAAAGGCTTTAGATAGCTATGAAAGGCCAGTTATAGGGTATATGACACTGAGACAGTTAGTGCTACTATTTGGGATAGCATTGACAGTAGTTGTCACTACTATCCTCTATTGGCTGAAAGCACCTGATACTATTCTTTATGGCGTTGATATTTTGTTGTTAGCGCCTTTCGTTATTTTCGGGTGTTATTTCGATGAGAAAATTAAAGATAATGTTCGTTTCATGTTAACCAAGCAGGAACGCTCTTATCAGACAGATTATGACAGAAAGGAATACACAAGAAATGAATTTATTCGGCCGAAAGAAAACCCCGAAACTCTCTAAGGAGGAACGGGAACGGGCCAAACGTCTGAGACGTACCATGACGGCCTCTACACAGAACAGCCTTAATTATCAATGGCTGACACCTGATGGACTTATGAAAATTACAAATGATCAATTTTCAAAGACCTATCGCCTAGGTGATACAAGCTATATTACTGCAACAGATGATGAGCGAATTGATATCATTGAAACAAACGCTGATATTTTTAATTCGCTGGATATTGATAATGATATGCAGCTATTGCTCCTGAATCGTAGGGTAGAAAGCAATAGCTTATCTTCTATCCGCTATGATTTGGTTGGAGATGGGTCTGACGATTATCGTAAAGAATACAATGCGATGATCAATGATCGCTTCTCTCAGGAACAAAATACCTTCAAGGTAGAAAAATATCTGACGATTACAACCCAAACTGACCAGGATCATCAAGCTAGAAGAATCCTCGATGATACAGCTAACGTTATTGAAAGTCAGTATAGTGGCTTAGGAATCTCCTTTAAGGAATTAGAGGGATTACATCGTCTTCTTATCTTCCGAAAACTCTTGAGGCGAGAAGGTTTTATTGATTTTAACTATGAAGACATCGCTATTTCTGGATTATCTACCAGGGACTTTGTAGCTCCAAACTATCTGAAGTTTGAAAAAGATTATATGAAAATTGATGATTGTTTTGCAAGGGTGATGTATGTTAGACAATATCCTACCTTCTTGAATGACAAACTGATTAAGAATATCCTGGATACAGGAATTGAACTGGCTATCAGCTTACATGCGAAGCCCTATGATACTGCAGATGCCCTGAAGAAAATCAAGACAGTTAAGTCAAGTGTACGCAGGGAAATGATCAAAAGTCAGAAGGCTGCCGCAAAAGAAGGCTATGGAAGTGACTTGGCCGTTGGTGGGAAGGCTGTGGAGACATCTCGTGAAACAGAGAAATGGACTGAGGAACTTCAGGACAATGACCAAAAAATGTTTTCAGGTGTGATGACGATTTTCTTCACGGCTGACAGTCTGGAAGAGTTGAATATCTACACTGAGCAGGTCCAACGATCTGTCCGTAAGAATACGGTAGAACTGGATAAGTGTTATTTGTACCAGGAAGAATCCTTGAATACGATTCTACCGATTGGGATTCCATTTATCAATGTGAAACGCCGTTTTATGAGAGATATGACTACCAGTAACTTGGCCACACAGGTCCCATTTACCAACGTAGATCTTCGATCTAGCAGCCCACGTGCAATCTATTATGGCCAGAATCAGCTATCTAAGAACGCTATCACAGTTGACCGTAAGAAAGATTTGAATACAGGTTCAGGTTGTATCTTTGGAACTTCAGGATCAGGAAAGTCAGTTCTTGCTAAAGGAGGAGAGATTATTCCTACGACTCTACGTTACCCTGAAGATAATATTATTATCGTCGATCCTGAAGATGAGTACACTGGTATTGGCCGAGAATTAGGTGCTGAAATCATCACAATCACTCCTGGGTCACAACATCACTTTAACTTGTTGGATCTCCCTGATAAGGATAAACTGCAAGCAGAAGATCGTGACCCGATTGGCCAAAAATCAAACCTCTTATCAACCCTGTTTGAGAATATATTCTCTGAAGTATCAGACGATGAATTTGCGATGATTGACCGTGTAACGAGAAAGACCTATGAGGAATTTGAAAAACCAACATTTAAGGATTGGCAAGCAGTTTTAGAACGTCAACCTGAAGATGTGGCCAGGGATCTGGCACTGAAGGCAGAACCTTATACTATCGGTTCAAACGATATCTTTGCTCATCCTACAAATGTTAATATGAATAGTCGCTTTATTATTTTCAATCTCAAGCAGTTGAGTGGTAAGTTGAAGCCATTTGCCCTCCTTGTTATCCAGGACTTCATCTGGAATCAGGTAGTCAATAACCAAGGTAAAACCATTACATGGTTGTACTTTGATGAGTTGCAGCTCTACTTCAAGAATAAACTCCAGGCAACCTTCTTTACAGAACTATACTCACGTATTCGGAAGTACGGGGCCATTCCAACAGGGATTACCCAGAATCCAGAGACTGTTTTATCTACAGAAGAAGGTAGAAAGTTAGTCGCAAACTGTGAGTTTTTAGCTCTCCTGAAGCTGAAGCGGACAGACCTAGAAGCCCTGAAGCAGGTTATTCCTCTTACGCCTTCACTGGAGCGATTTGTCTTGCGACCAAAAGCAAAAGGTACAGGTTTGATCGTGGCTGGAGATACGATTGTCCCATTTGAAAATCCTATCCCTAAAGATACCAAACTGTATCAATTGGTTGCGACAGATAGTTAAAAAATAGAAAGAGAGGTAATTTCTTTTGTCTAAAAGTAATCGCAAACAATTAAAACAGGAGCGCAAGCGAAGAATCAAAGAAGGAATAGCCCTCAATGCAGAAAAAAATCCTAAAGAAGCACGTTTAGACTCAAAAGTTGCATTTAAAGAAGCTAAGAAGAATTATCGTTTAGCGAACAAAGATTATAAACTACACAAAGGACCTCAAGCAACAGCTAGAGGTCTTTTCTTTAAGCAACAACGTGATCGAGCAAAGTTGGAAAAACAAATTGCAACAACGCTCTATAAACGAGCTAAAAAGGCTGATGACAGTTATATCCCTAATCGCCTGAAGAAACGTACAAAACAAAGTGCTCGAATGAAATCGAGACATGACGTTGAGAAGACAGTCAGAGATAATGAGATTCTTGGAGACTGGGTTCAGGCGAGGCAAAACATTCGTCAATTTAAGTACCAGGTAAACGCATCTAAAAGAGCAACGAAGGCTGCAGGAAATCTATCTAAGTACTCTATCAAGCACAGCTATGGACAGCTCAATAGAAGCTATAATTTCATCAGAGGGCGAGGGTATACTCGAACACCTAGAGAGTTCTCCTGGGAAGGAAAACTCAGCAAAAAGATGAAACAGGTCAGAAAGCGACTTGCACGTTCAAAGTTTGGGAAGGTGTCAAGAGGGACAGGAAAGGTTTTGAAGGTTGCGACAAAGCCCCTGCGTTCCATCTTATCCAATCCTTTAGCTGTCAAGTCCTATTTCTTGATGTTTCTTATCTTTGCGGTTATAGGGGTGTTTATGGCCATGTTTGGAGGCGGTGGTCCTGTCCAACAAAATGAATTTGACCTGAACAAGTCCTGGCTTCAAATTAGTAAACGAGATCGAGAGAAGTCAAATGATAAGGTAGACTATTGGACCAACATCGATGACATGATCTTTTTCATGAACTTTCGCTACGGCAGTGAGTGGAAACCAGAAAGTAACTGGAATGAGGGAACTGGTGGCGAATGGGCTGGGACATTAGGTTTCAATCACTATTCGGATGCCTTGAATGACCTTTGGAATCATTTGAATGATGATCCTCACAACTTGAAAAAGATGGCTGATTTATATGGCTCCTCGTCAGACCTCAAGTGGGCTAAGTTGAGTGATAGCGAGTTAGAAGAGTATAAAGAGCTAGAGGAGTTGACTAAAGAGGTTGGTCGATACCCCTCTTATCAAGAACTAGCTAATCCCTTTTACCAGGAAGACGACCCTTCTTATCAAGCTCCTTTAGTTATCCTGAAGCGGTTTGGTTATACCTCTAAGAGTGAAATCTATGAGAAAACACAACTAAAAGCTTCAACAGGACAAGCTCTAAGAGCTCCTATTGACGGTCAAGTCAGTGTGACAGATGATACTACTGTATCCATCAAAACAGATAAAGCCATCTTTACTTATGAAGAGGTAGGAAATATCCGTGTTTCTGACGGTGATCAGGTCAAAGCTGGAGACGAGGTTGGGAAGGTAACGGCAAATGGTTACCAGGTCATTCAGTATCAAAAACTGGAGGAAAAAGAGACAAAGGATAAGAAAGAAAAGTGGACATCAGTCAATCCAGGCTTTTACTTTCAATCTGTCACGTACAATCAGACAACCTCAGTCATTACTACACTTGATGGTGATTTAGGACAAAAATCACGAGCGATAAAAGATTACTTGAAGCAAAAGGTACCAGGGCTGACAGATAATGGTTTGGCAGCCATGCTTGGAAACTTTGCTACAGAAAGTAATATCAATCCTAAACGTGCTGAAGGAGATTACCTTAGCCCGCCAGTAGGGGCAGATGCTTCTTCCTGGGATGATGAGTCCTGGTTAGCTATAGGAGGACCTGCTATTTATAACGGGAGATACCCAAATATTCTTCATCGAGGTTTAGGGTTAGGTCAGTGGACAGATACAGCGGATGGTTCCACTAGGCATACTTTATTATTGAATTATGCAAAATCCAAAGATAAAAAGTGGTACGATTTAGAGCTGCAGTTGGATTTTATGCTGGAGGGAGATACTCCTTACTATATCACTGAACTGACCTCAATTCTAACCAGCACAGAAGATGTAGAGACACTTACAGAGCGTTTCCTGGTTAATTGGGAAGGGAACTCTGGAGACAAGGTCTTAGAGCGCCAGAATAATGCTAAACAGATCCACGCTTTTCTTACTCAACAAGTTCGAGGAGGTGGAGCGTTAGCGTCTTCCTGGAATTTCCCTGAAGAGTATCAGTCAAAAGTGGAGCACCCTCCTACACAAGCTTCTATGACTACACAACAAGGAAGTGGCTACCCAGTTGGTCAATGTACTTGGTATGCCTATAACCGTTTAGTCGAACTAGGAACAATTACAGACTTATCAGGATCCTATGGTTACCTTGGAAATGGTCAGGATTGGGTAACAAGCCTAGTCGCAAAAGGATGGAAGTACAGTACGTCACCAACGAGAGGGGCTGTTGTATCCGTTCTAGGTGGATTTGGTGGGACACCAGATGTATACGGCCATGTTGCGATTGTGGAAGCTGTGAATCCAGACGGTTCATTCCTCGTTTCAGAATGTAATATCCAAGGAGTACAGGATAAGGTACATTTTTCTGTCCTATATCCAGCTTACTACTATACGTTTGCGACACCGAATTAAAAAAGAAAGAAGGTAAATCATGAAAATGATAGATATGGAGAAATTGAAACTCCTGAAAATAGGAGGAATCCTTATAGGAGTTGTGCTAGTTCTAGGATTCGTATTCTGGATTGGAGCAGCAACCTCATCGCAAAAGAAAGCTAAACAGGAAGCTGAAACTACGCAACAAGAAACCAAAGCAGAGGGAAGCGAACTAACGCAAGAATATGTAAAGGAATTTTTGACGGCTTACTTTAATAAGCAGGATCTTGGAGAAAATAGAAATCGCTATTTGCCCTATATGACAGAAGCTGCTTACAATCAGGAAGTGAACTCTGAAGAAGAACCAACGGTACAAACCTATAAGGGCTATGTAGTGGATACACAGATGAAGTCTTCTACCATCTACATCGATCAAGAAAATAATGTTGTCCTAGCTCAAGTGAGATACACTCAGACACAGTTACAGAAGAAGTATGATTATACTAACGCCCAAACAAACGTAGGATCTTCAAGAACCATACGGATTCGCTTCAGCAAGCAGGATGGGAAATACCTGGTAAATCATATTGACCCCATTTTGATTGTGGACAGCTTGAACGCCAGCGAAAAGGCGAGTATTCCATCGTTAAACAAACCAATCACTAACCAAACACAAAGTACAGAAGGGAAAAAGGAACAATGACAAAATTAGAAACTTTGGAAAAACAAAAACAGAAAGCGGAAGACCGCTTAGCTGACTATATGGCCAAGGCCAAGAAGGAAGAAGAGAAACTGCAGCAGCTAGAAACTCAAATCATTCTGGCCAAACATGAGGAACGGTCAAACTACTTGGCCGAACATAATTTAACTTGGGCTGATATTGAAACAGCTCTTGCTGAAGGAAAATTGAAAGGAGCTGAAAAACATGTACCGTTTAACCAATCTGACACAAAACAAGACCACAACGTATAAAAATCGGGACCTTGTGTATCAAGCACTGGAGAGAGAAAATGCCAAGGTTAAACACCAGGAGGCAGAAGCTGTTTTATTGGTAGAAGAACTGGACAAAAAGAATGTAGTCATCTATCAAGAAGACATCTATTTACCGTTTGAGGGGATTGCAGATAGCCTCTTCCTGAAGCCTGGTACGGTGAATCGTCAAGAGGTGGCGTCAAAAGAAACAAAACCCTCTTTCTTTAAGCGCCAGACTAAAACAAAATATCTAGAGAAGACTCCTGAAGAGAAAGCTGAAGCCTCTTCCTTGAAACATGAAACTCCCAAACCTCGACCCTCTTCTAAACGCTCTTTTTGGGTGTATTTAGGAAGAGTTTTGGTGTTATTGAGTCTAGTAGGAAGTCTGACACTTGCTGGCTTATCCCTTACGCTAGTTTACCATCAAGAAAAGCAGCTCTCGGCCGTATCCAAGGAACTTTCTGATTTAAAAACCATTCAGTCAAAAACAGGGGAACTAGATGCCTTTTCACGTTACTTTTTGCCAGTCCTTTACTCTGATAAAGGGAAAATGGCTGACTTCGTAGCTCCTCAATTAACGATAGATAGACAAGCAGGTCAACTGCAGTCTGTGATTTTGGAATCTAGCTTGATTGTTGATGAAGCAACTTATCAGCTAACCTATGTAGTAGCCGTGAAAGACGGTGAGAACAGAAGCCAGAAACGCTTGGTAGTTACTGTAAAGGAAGAATCTTCAGCACCTTACGGATTCCAGGTTATTGATAAGCCAGAACTATCCAATTATCCAAAATAAAGGAGAATTTACATGGATCAAGAAAAAGTCAGTCATTCCCTGACGTTAAAAGGGAAAGTAACCCTAGAGATGACGATACAAGCCCTATATGCCCTCGCAAAAGCCCACTATGATAAGAAACAACATGAGGCAGCGAATCGAACTTTTGAAGGGGAGACAAAATTCAATGATTTTATGGCCACCAAGTCTGAAAAAGACGTTGAGAAGTTACTAAACAGTGAAGTCCACTTGGCCAAGCTAAAGCATTACTTGGAAGAGTATAAGGTAGGCTTTACCTATCACCAAAAAGATGGTACAACCTATCTCTTCTTTGAGGCAAAAAATCGTACCTTAGTAGAAAAGGCTCTTAAAGAGATGTTAGCAGATATCACGAAAAGCCCAGAAAAATTGGAGGAGTTTGCGAAAAAGGTATTGAATAAACCCCACGAAATGACTCCTGAAGACAAAATAGCCTACTATAAGAGTCATACGGTGTATAAGGGAACCATGCCTGTAGTGACGAAGGATATTGGAAAGGAGAAAGAACGATGATTAGAAAGCCTATATGGCCCTACCTAGTGGTGGGGCTATTTTCATTTGTTATTTTCCAGTCCTTTTACCATTACTACCAACTTTCGACTGCAGCAGTACCTTTCATGGGAATGTTGCGACTTCGTTGGTTGCTAGAACACTGGGAACGCTTCTCTTTTGGTCTTTTCTTTGATTCAGGAGCCTTGTATGCAGGGTTGATCGGATTCGGCCTCCCAATGCTTGTCTATGCTTCTATGGATAAGAATTTATATCGTCAGGGAGAAGAACAAGGTAGTGCTCGTTTTGCGACTTTGAAGGAAATGAGACGTTTTGAAGACGTTGATTTTGAGAAGAATATGATTTTTTCAAAACAGGTCAAAATGGGGTTATTTAACTTTCGCTTAGCTTACAATGTGCAACTCAACAAAAATGTGATTGTCATTGGTCTTCCTGGAGACGGTAAAACCTTTACTTTTGTATTGCCAAATTTAATGCAGATGAACTCAAACTTTGTTGTGACAGATCCAAAAGGAAACCTGGTACACGAAGTTGGGAAGATGCTTGAAAAAGCTGGCTTTGCTGTTAAAATCTTTGATTTGATTCGACTCAAGAATTCAGATCGGTTTAATCCTTTTCATTACATGAAGTCTGAGCTAGATATTGATCGTATCTCTGAAGCAATTACTGAGGGAACGAAGAATAGTGAGCATACTGGAGAAGACTTCTGGGTTAAAGCAGAGTTGATGCTGCAACGTGCATTGATTGGTTATCTCTATTTTGACTCTAAGGATCCTGAAACTGGAGTCCAGTTATATATGCCAAACTTGGGTCACGTTGCGGATCTATTAAGAAATATATATAGAGAGGATCCAGATGTCTCAAGTCCTGTGGAGCAGATGTTTGAAGAATTGAACGAACACCAGCCTAACAACTATGCCTACAAGCAGTGGAAACTATTTCAAAACTTCAAAGGCGAAACAAGAAACAGTGTGGTAGCGATTTTGTCTTCTCGCTATTCTATCTTTGATCATGAAGATGTACGAAACTTGATCAGTGAGGATACCATGGAAATGGATACCTGGAATACGAAAAAGACAGTCGTTTTTATTGCTATTCCTGAAACCAATAACGCCTTTAATTTTCTTTCCTCAATCTTATTTGCGATTGGTTTTGAGGTTCTCACACATAAGGCTGATGATATCCTGCAAGGAAAAGTGCCTGGCTACAGTAGAAAAAATCTTCGCCACATTCAGTTTATCTTCGACGAGTTTGCACAAATTGGCCGTATTCCAAACTTCGCCCAGGTTCTATCTTCTATTCGTAGTCGTGAGATGTCTATTAAGATTATCATCCAAGCTGTCAATCAGCTAGAATCACTATATAAAAGCGATTGGAAGACAATCTTTAATAACTGTGCTACTCATCTATTTTTAGGGACAAATGACAAGGATACGATGGAATACTATTCCACAAGGTCAGGTAAGCAGACGATACGCACTCGATCCACTTCAAAATCGCATAGTTATCGGAACGGATCCTCAAGTGAAAATAAACAAATTCAAGGCCGCCCCCTTCTAACTCCAGATGAAGTCGCAAGAATTGGGGTAGAAGAAGGATTGGTCTTTATTTCTAAACAAAATGTCTTCAGAGATAAAAAAGCAAGTGTCTATGATCATCCTAGAAAAGATGAGATTGCAAGTTCTCCTGAAGACAAAGAAAACTGGTACGAATATACTCGAAAAGGAACAGACATCGATGGCTTGCTTCTATATGCCAACGATTTGACTCCGCAGCTAAAAGAGTTATTCGTGGCCTAACATACAGAAAGGATAGTAGGATGGAAACACCAAAAATACAATTAGGATACCTGGAGAGTATCTCACAAGTTTTAGCACTAAAGCCAGAAAATTTAACTATAGAACGTTATGCTATTTGGCAGCTATTCAAACAGACAGATGAGGAGACTTTCTATCAATTAGCTCATCATCTTTTTGTGACAACGAATCAGGAAGACTCATTAGTTGTTAGTGAACTAGATGCAACTCCTGAAGGTTATCTTTTATTCAAGGAATTGGTCGAGGAGGAAACAGGATGGTTTTAACAAAAGCACAGGCAAAATCGCTGGATATTTTAGAAGTAGCTCGTAGTCTCGGAATGGAAATGAAGAGAAAGTCACACCGAGAGTATTATTGGGCCGAACACGACTCGTTTAAGATTGATACTGTGAAGAATACCTGGCATTGGTATTCTCAAAACATCTTTGGTGATACCATCAATCTCGTGCAACAAATGCGAAATGTCAGCTATAAGGAAGCCATGGTATTCTTAGAGACAGGATCCTTTCCTGAAGCAAAACCCGTAGAGGAAGATCGAAAACCTTTCAACTATACATTAGCACCTTACGAACAACCATTTGTAGAGGCTAGAACCTATCTCAAGGAGATTAGAGGTCTCTCTGATGATACAATCGACTTCTTCCTGGAGAAGGGGGTATTAGCCCAAGCTAAACGTAAGGATAAAGATGGTGTTATAGAAGATGTCTTGGTTTTTAAATACTTAGATAGAAATCAGCAACTGGTAGGTGCGAGTCTTCAGGGACTTGTTCCTGATCAGGAACGTCATCCAGGTAAGGGCTACTTGAAACAAATCATGTATCAATCAGAGGCTATCAGTGGATTAAACGTGTCTATAGGCTCTCCTAACCGTTTAATTGTGACAGAGGCACCAATTGACCTTATGAGCTATTATGAGCTTCATAAGGGCGAATTAAACGATGTTAGACTAGTTGCGATGGAAGGATTGAAAGAGGGAGTATTATCCCACTATGTTCTTGAAATATTACAGGAGCGAGGGGAACTTGCGATGGATGAAAGGGATTATACCAAGCCTAGTGAACTAACACGTACATCTAGATTTTTATCTGTTGCAGCGGAAACATCCACACTTTTCCAAAATCATAAATACGATGATCTCATCACGCTGGCAGTTGATCGTGATAAAGCAGGTACAGACTTTATCACTAAACTACGGGAGAAGAAAATCCCAGTTATCGATGCAAGACCACCACAACGTGAAGGCCAGGAAAAGACAGACTGGAATGAGATTCTGAAGCAGGAAAAACAACTGGAGAGAAACGCACCAGACAACAGTCGTCTTGCCCAGGCACGTCGAAAATTGGAACGACTTAAAGGTGAACAAGATGAGGCTATTTCAAGAGCTTATTCCCACCAAGCGCTAACAAATGGGCAACCCATGAATGATAAGCGAGGTGGTGCTAGTTTTATGCGTAAGCAAGAACAAATAGAAGGTCAAGTTTTCTCAAAGATGGATGAAATTAGGCAACAGGAAGAACGAGTAGAGCGCCTGGAGCACCTGGAGCACCAACAACATTTGAAAGAAATGGGGTTGAATCGTCAGGGAACCGGTCTGGAGATGAGTGTTCAAAATATACCTAGAATCCGTGAAGAGTTAGAAAAAGCTAAACGTGGGGAGTCGTTCTTTACTAAAGCTACTCTCAAACGCTATCAAGAAGAGTTGACTAGACTTGAAGCTATATCTGAACAAATGGACAAAACGAGTATTCAGCCAGCAACTCAAACCTTAATTGATGAAGGTCTAGTGAATCAGTGGCAAAAACAACCAAATACGTATTTTGTAAAAGGGTTACGAAGAGTTGCTCTGGAGTTGACTGAAGAAGGAGAGTTTCGATTATCTTCACAAACTAAGTATCATCCGAAAACAGATGAGGAAAGACTGAAGGTGGATGAATTACTTGCCAAACAAAGGCAAGAAAATGTAGGATTAACGCCCTCGAATCAGGAAAAATCAATCTCACCACAACCAGAGCCTATTGAAAAAAATCAAGGCGAAGCAGGGTGGTTAGAAAAAAATTGGGACAATCTCACGTTTTCGATAGAAAATAAAAAAACAGTAGTCATTGATCCGACTAGTATAGATAAGATGGTTGAAGAACAACAAACTTCAGATAATCAAGAATCTATTACCACTACAGAGGAGAATGCTGGAAGATTGATGAGCTATGAAGAGGTAAAACGGGAAAATGAAGCATTAACAAAGAGTTTAAATAATCGGATTCAATCTGGAGAATTATCAATTGAATTTGCCCCAGATTTCTATCTATATGATGTCTTTGCGAAGTTAGGAAATAGTCATCCTACAAAATATCTCAATGATAAGCGAATGGAAGTGCTGTCCCCCATTCACTCTCTTTTGACTTCCATTGATAATCAAACGATTGATTTATACAAGAAAAAAGGGACTCCTGAGCAGGATTCCTTGTATCAAGCATTGAAACCTCATCAGAGAACTATGGGAGTAGATATTTCAACTCAGTTTATTGGTGAACTTGCTATAGCAGCCTACAATACTAACAAGCAGATAGAGAGCCTTTCTAGTGACAGTTTTGGCGTCTATTTTGGTGAAAGAACCCTTGATAACTTATCACAATCAGTTGAGCGAATGCTAGAGTATCCATTGATTGAATCTGGAACAAGAGACTTTGCCTATGGTTTTGTGACAACACCAAATACACTGTACCACTATCTGGAAGAACAAGAGGGAGAAGTGGTTTTAAATCATGAATTATTGGATAACTTAATGTCACGTCTTGATACTCAGCCCATTAAGATCATGGAGGCTTCAGAAGAAAAAGAAAAGTCTCTTGGTGGACAAGAGACTACTAATAATTCTGAACAAAACAAAAAAGCTGAGACAAAACTCGGGGATTTTCCTGAAGCATCTCAGGTGGCAGCACCTCTACCAGAAGCGAATATATCGCAACCTTTGAATGACTTGTCACCAAGTCAAACTCGATCTCAACCTTTACTCCATTTTAGCATAAATGAGGATAGAAAGTCAATTCATAGGGATAATTACCATCCTATCTCAGATAAAGATTTGCTGAAACTAAACAGATATGCTCCTCATCTTCAAAATGCTGCTCAATGGTACTTAGAAAATGTAGTAGATTCACAAATTACCTATTTTTACCAGGATGGTGCAGATACAAATAGCCTTGCTATCTCCTATAACAGAGAAAGTTTCATGCACTTAACAGGTATTTTTCCTTATAGAGAAGGGCAAACTGCAGGACAGACTTTATTGGATTTTGCTGCTGGAAATGGACAATTTGATAATATTTTGATTGCCAACAGAGGTGCTGCATTTGATAAGTTGAAAGTTCTCCCTGAATTACCTACCATAGTAGATGCAGAGTCCTTTTATTTTGGAGACTTATCAGATGTAGAAAAGTTTCATAGCCTAAATTTGGATAAGGCAATTCGTTCAAATGACCAAGATGTTTTACTTGCTTTTAGGACAGTAGATGGTACAGTTCTACCAGCTAGTCTTATGCGATTAAGAAAAAGCCTTAATCTTCTACTAGAGCAGACAAACCAGGAAAAGATTATTTTAGGTGTCTTTAGAGAGCGAGATGATCACATCGAGCAACTTTCAATCAATGAAGAATATGTTAAAGACAAAGGTGCAGAAATGCTGTCAGTTTTGAAGAATAAGCAGTTTGAAGAGATTAAACCGACAATGAACGTAAATCATCAGATTAAGATTAGCTCTTATAACTTTAATAATCAAGAATACTCTGATTTAGAATCTATGTTACAGGTAGGAGCAAGCTATTTGCAGACTCCAGAAGGGAAAGCATGGTTGTTGGAAGACAAAGAGTATCATCAAGATATTTTGTTGAAGAATTTTGAAAGTAAGGTAAGCACACCAAAACAAAAACTTGCTGTTATGAGCGAGTTAGGAACAGTAAGGGTAAATGGTTATGACTTATTACCAGGTATGGCTTATTATGATGCTCTAAGCGATGATGGTAAATATTTGGATGATGAAGTGATTAAAAGAATTGATGATGAACTGCTAAACTTATCTCCAGGAGTTTCAGCAGAAGACGAACTTCACTATGAGGAACAGCTCATTGACCTTGCAGAATCAAGGGGAATTGCAGAGCAAGAAAACCTTTTAAATCAAACCTCACTTGATTCAGCCACCTTTACTCAAGTCCTAGATACTGTCTATAATTTAGGTGTGCCAAATGACATCTCAAAAACTCCAGAAGAATTTCATCAAGCCTGGAATCAGTATCTTGACTATGCGAAACAGTACAATGATGAATTTGATCAGATTGTTGCTGCGGCTGTAGAAGATCATCTTTTAGATACAAATTCAGACTTTTATAAAGAGTGGAAACAAGATCATATCTATAAGGAAAACTACCATGTACGCCTTCAATGGGCTGAGGAACGCCCAGAAGGCCCTATATTGCCATTTAAAGAGACAGAGCTGATATCTTATCAAGACTTTACTAGAGAGCTTTACAAGGCCAATCAGAGCTTCTATCAGCTACATCAGGATGGGCTAAAACAAGTGACTGGTGATCATCCAGAAGCCTATATCTCTCCAACTAAGATCCAGTTTAGTATCTACGCTCCCGATGGTGAACTGATTCAGGATGGTATCCGTTATAATATTGGTGAGGAGATTAACCCCATCGCTCACAAAGAAAGACTTGGAACACGAGAAATGAGGGAATACCCAGAGTTGATAAAGCTAGATGGGGCATTATTCAATCAGTATCATCTGGAGAGATTGGCGAGTGAGTTAGATATTTCTCAGTTCAGTTACGCTTTAGAAGATATTCCTTATGCAGATCAATTGCTATCTCAACTCCCTTATGGAGATTTAAAAAACAGTCCCATCGGATTTACAGATAGTAGTCATGATAGCCGTCTAGGATTTATTTCTTTTGATGGAATGGATAGTGTTGAGGTCAAAAATCTATCTGCTTGGTTTGAGAAGTTGGGAGTTAAAGATTCGCCTCTAGAACAAGTAGCTCTTGTAGAAAAATGGCAAAAAGAAGTGAATGATTTATCAGAAAAAGTTGAACAAACGATCGCCACAGTTCGAGAAGAATTTGAGAAATCACAAGAGAAAGAAATCAAACTAGAAGAACAAGCCCACAACAAACAGGAGTTGAAACGTGATGCGGATGCTGACGGTGTTTCTGATGAGGAGGAGTTGCTTCAGGGAACGAATCCGTATGATTTTAGATCGAAACCAGGTTCTAAACCAGAGGTCGAGGAGAGTCTACAAGCGGATGAAGTTGTTTTAGCAGCTGGTAGTCTTGCAGTCGCAGATTTTATCCAGAATAAAGATATGGCAGGATTAAGTCGTCATCTCAAAGAAGGAATTAAGGAGTTTCTGGACTCAGATAAGTATAAAGACTATCTAACGAAAATGAGCTATCTAAATAATTATTCTAATCGCAACTTACGCTTAATTCTTGCACAAAATCCTGAAGCAAGCCAAGTAGCTTCTTTCAAACAGTGGAAAGAAAACTTTGGCCGCTATGTAAAAAAAGGTGAGAAGGCTTTACGTATTTTTAAACCTATGACGAAAATCAAAAAGGATGAGAATAACCAACCAATATTGGATAAAAATGGGAAACCAGAAACAGTTACATTCTTTGGTTTAGTGCCAGTTTTTGATGTTAGTCAGACAGAAGGAAAGGAGATGCCGAAAGCTGCAGAAGTTAAAGAACAGCTGACTGATTTGGACTATGCAAATCTTTACCGTGCCCTGATGGTTATTGCGAAAGAAAATAATGTATCAGTTCGATTTGAAGAGATGGAAAATAATAAGCACGGATATTATTCTGTCCCAGAAAATCAAATTGTTTTGCGTAGTAATGATATGAACAAGGCCCAAATTATTAAAACTTTCTTACATGAAATGGCTCATGCAGAGTTGCATCATGCAGATAATCCTCAGAGGGAAAATCTAACTAGAAGCACAGCTGAACTTCAGGCTGAAAGTGTTGCTTATGTTGTTTCTTCATACTATGGTATTGATACGTCAGAGTACTCCTTTAACTATTTATCTGGGTGGTCTGCTGATAAGGAGACACTTGCTGATTTAGAAGCACAGTTGGATATTGTCCAACAAGAAGCTAAAAGTTTAATGGTTCGGATGGATCAAGCATTGGAACAATTAAGACTGAGTCAGGAGAAACAAACGAAGCACAGTTTTGAACAAAAAATGGAGAAGTTTAAAAATCAGAGCAAGCAAGCTGTCGAAGAACACAAGCAGGAGTTGAAAGTAGATGCACAATCAAAAAAAGAGAAGGGTTTCTCGAAATGACCGAACGGAACACCCCAAATAAACCCAAGGTCAAATTAAAATCAAATCATCATCAAGGAGGACAACACTCATGACCAATGAACAAGAAGAACAACTAATCATCATCCTTTCAGACTTTATTCCAATCATGGATGGAGACAGGGTTCAAGGAGTATCGCCAAACGCTAAAGACTTGACTCGCCAAAAAGTTCTGGAGCAACTAGAGGAAGAACAGTCTCAACTACCTGAAGGAGATCCTGCTCTTTTGGAGTGGGAAGAAGAAAATATTGAGCTACTCAAGATGATTACAGATGAAGAATTTCAAGCTGTACTCACAGAAAAAATCTTACTGACAGAAATACAAATTGGGCAGTCGATTTTACAGACTCTAACTACTCAACAACTTTCTGTCCTAGCTGAAAAGTTGCAAGGTCAGAAAGAAAAAAGTGTAGAAAATAGTGATAAGCAATCATCTATTTTCAAAAACATCTTCAGTTGGCTACGATAAAATGTTAGAAGTCGTACTCCAAAAGATATAGAAGAGGGGCTTGGGGATTTCCCCAAATCTGAGAAAATCAAGAAGGAAAACTGCAAGGTTCTCCTTCTCTGATTTTTTTAAATTTCGCAAATGGATATCCATTTGCTACGCTTGCCGGAAGGAAGTCAGGGGCTGATGCCTAGACAGAAAGTGACAGAAATTCTGATAGAAAGAGGATAAAAAATAATGCAGAGACGAGAAAATAGGAAACGCTATATACAAAAATTGATACGACTAACACCAGAGGAAGATCGTCAAATTAAAACGGCGATGACCCAAATGGGAGTTCCATCTTTTCAATACTATGCGAAGAATCAATTGGTGCAAGGAAAAGTGGTGCAAATTGATTTTTCTGAATTAAAAGACCTTCGAGTTGCCATCAATCGAGTTGGGACGAACATCAACCAAATTGCTAAACATGCTAACGAAAATCAAGGGGTTACGACAGAAGAAGTGGCACAAGTTATTGACTATCTATCTGAGTTGAAAGAGATGGTAGCTGCCAAACTTTCTAGCGCAGAAAAACAGAGTCTACAGGAACGGAAACGAACGGTAAGGAGTGATATAGAAGAATGGTAGTTATTAAATCTCCAACTCAAATTAAAACACCAGCTAATTTGAAGAGAGCTGTTAATTATATTCTGAATGAAGCGAAAACCCTTGTATCAGGAACTGCAGAAAGTGATCTTGATTTTCCTCTTGTCTATCATGATGGTGAACTTCAAATGAAGCTAGTATCTGGCAATGGAATCTCTGATTTTAGTGTAGCAGATGAAGAAATGGTCATGACAAAATTGGCTGCAGCCTTTAAAAAAGGAGATGACGACTTGAAAGAATTATCTTCAGGAAAACAAGTGTTGGCTCATCATATTATCCAGTCTTTTTCTCCAGATGACAACTTGACACCTGAGCAAGTTCATGAAATTGGCCGCCAAACGATGTTAGAATTGACAGGTGGGAATTATGAGTTTGTGATTGCGACACACACGGATAAAGATCATCTTCATAATCATATCATACTCAATACAACCAATACCTCAACGCTCAAGAAATTTCGTTGGGAAAAGAAAACCTTGAAAAATTTGAGGGCGATATCGGACAAACATGCGGCACGTTATGGCGCTAAAATTATTGAGCCTACAATGAAAAATTCTTATACAAAGTATTCTGCTTGGCGGAGGCAAAATAATTATCGGTTTGAAATTAAGGAGCGTCTGGATTTTCTTCTGAAGCACTCTTTGTCGTTGGAAGATTTTAAACAAAAGGCAGCTGCGCTTGATCTTCAGATTGATTTCTCTGGTAAATTTGTGAAGTATAAATTGCTTGATCAGCCACAACAAAGAAATGTCCGAGATGATACATTATCAAAGAAAGGACTCTATTCTCTTGAAAAAATAAAAGAGAGAATTTCTAAGAATCAGTTAGTTTTTGATGTGGAGGAATTGAAAGAACAATATCAAGAATCAAAAGAAAAAACGGCAAATGATTTTGAATTGAAATTGGAAGTGGAATCCTGGCAGGTCGAGCAAGAAAGCAAGCAAGGCATTTACGTGCAGATGGATATGGGAGCTTTAAACAGTGGTACCATTTTAATACCTTCTCATAAAGTTGATAAAAATGAGGATGGAAATTATACCATCTATATCAAAGAGAAAGACTATTTTTATTTTCTCAATCCAGATCAATCTCAAAAAAATCGATACATGATGGGCTTGACTGTCGCAAGACAATTAGCCAAACAAAATGGCGAAACACTCGTAACTAAAAACGCTCAAATTTCCTCTATGCGTGAACTGATTAAGGAATATAATTTCTTAGTCGAGCACGGCGTGACAGATGGAGCACAATTTCAACATTTGGAGGAGCGCTTTAATGAAAAGATAGAGGCTACCCAGGAGGAATTAAGACAGCTAGAGGAGCGACTTGGACGTTATCATAAAATTGAAGGGGCACTTTTAGCCATCCAGCAATCTCCAGAAAATAGTCTTGCGGCGGTACAACTATTGGATGATTTAGGAGTTCCAAAAGATATGGGACTGGAAGATGTCAGTCAATTGATCAAACAATTCCAAATTGAAAAAGGAGCCTTACAAGAGTTCTTTGACGGTACTCTAAAACATTACACAGATTATAGAGATATTAAGGAGCATGTGCGTAGTCGGGAAGAGAAAGTGGACCGAAGTTTTGAAGATGAAAAAACCTTGTAAAAGTTTCTGATGTTTTCAATCTAGTCATGATTTCAGTACAATAGAGAGTATGTTTAGATTTGATGAAAAAGAATTTATCGCAGAACTAGATCGCAAACGTGAGCAGCAATTCCTGAAGCGAGTAAGAGATTATGACGAGCAGATTGCTCCCTCCATGAGACTGAGGGGATATAAGCGGATAGATAGTACAGAGAGGACAGTTGTCTTTACATTTGGAGAGGTGACTTTTTCTAGGAATCGCTGGCGAAAGGGAAAGAAAAGCTGTTATCCCGTAGATGAGTGGCTAGGTCTAGAAAAGTATATGCGTTATTCTCCTGAGTTGATTTTTCACATGGCAAAACACGCTTCTGTTTTATCCTACCGTGAAGTTTGTCGAACAGTTAAGATGGCTTATCGCCTGGAGATAACAAAGGACGCTGTTTTGAAGTCTGTAAAAATGGCAGGTAAACTCTTTTCAGAGAGGGAACGTTATCGGCTTTTTAAAGGTGATGAGCAACCGAAAAAAATACAGGCAGATAAAATCTACCTGGAGGGAGATGGTGTGCTCGTCAAGACAACATCAAGCAATGATGAACGACACAATACAGACTTGGCCCATTTTCTGATTCATACTGGAGCGAAGAAGGTTGGTAATAATCGGTATGTACTAGAGAATAAGCATGAGATTATCCATACAAGCCATGAGCAAGCAAAGGAAGAATTGATAGACTATCTCTACAATCATTTTGAAATCACTGATCGAACTATTCTTATCACTAACTCGGACAATGGTAAAGGATATTCTCGCAGAATATTTCAAGAAATTAAGAAGGTCCTACGGATTAAACGTCATGAGCATTTCTGGGATGCCTATCATGTTAATGAAGAATTAAAAAGATTCCTGAAGCCGTATCCAACTCCACTACTTGATCTTGCTTTTAAGGCCATCAAAAATCATCAGAAGAGCCTGCTTCAGACCGTACTAGATACAGTTGAATCTCTCATAGAAAGTCAGGAGGCTTTTGATAGCTTTTACAATTTCCGTAAAAAATTATTGAGAAATTTTGGGGATACCAGACCACCTAAACTTCGAGGGTTGTCCTCACGTGGTATCGGGGTAATGGAGAGTCAGCACCGAAAGGTCACTTACCGCATGAAACATCGAGGGATGTATTGGTCTATTGAAGGAGCTTGTACTATGACTAGGATGATACTCCTTGAACGAATTGATCAGCTATACGAATTGTTTTTCGGGGATTGGCGGAATGAGTATGAGGAGTATAGGGCGAGCCGTTTAGGAGCAGGATTTCTTGTTGACCACCGTCCCCATGGAGCCGTCATACGAAAACGAGGGCGTAAGCGAAAGTAAGGAAAAGGTAAAGAAAATCCTCTAAAAAATGCAATTTTAGAGGTCTTTTTGCCATGCTTATTAGACAAAACAGTTGCTTTTTTGCCTAATATGTGTTACACTGATGGAGTAAATGAAAACGAAAAAGGTGTAGAAGCAGCAACTCCTACACCACCGATTAAGACAAAACAACACTTTGCTTAATCAGTCAAACAATATTGTAGCATGAATAGTGCAATATAGTCAAGGGCTGGGGTAAAGTGAGGAACTTTTTCCAGTTTTTTTGTCTGAAAAATCTCGCTTTCTTATTGAGTTATAAGGATATTTGATTAGTCCCAAAAATTTAGACACAAACAAATCTTCTAATTCCCTTGCAAAAATGAAGAAAGTGTGATAACATAGTACGGTATGTGGTGCTAGCACATCCGCTATATTAGATCTAATAGGAGGAAAACACAATGGCTAAAGTATGTTATTTTACAGGTCGTAAGACTGTATCAGGAAACAACCGTTCACACGCGATGAACCAAACAAAACGTGCCGTAAAACCAAACCTTCAAAAAGTTACTGTTCTTATCGATGGTAAACCTAAAAAAGTTTGGGCTTCAGCTCGTGCTTTGAAATCAGGTAAAGTTGAACGCGTTTAATAATAAAAGTAAGGAGACCTTAGGGTCTTTTTTCTTTTATTGTTATTGTGGTTATAAAATCATTTGAAAAACGGAGTAAATATCCGCTGATACAGTATTCTGCTTTTACACTTGGGCTGAAATATGATAAAATAGAGTATCAACTAGTTGAGGTAAAAAGGATGACTGTAAAAATTAATACAAAAGATGGTCAAATCGAACTAACAGATGAAGTGATTGCAACCGTCGTAGGTGGAGCAGCAACTGAGATTTTTGGTGTGGTCGGTATGGCTAGTAAAAATGCCCTCAAAGATAATTTCCAAGCCCTTCTAGGTAAGGAAAACTATTCCAAAGGTGTCGTCGTAAAATCGGCCGAAGATGGCAGTATTGCAGTTGATGTATATACCGTGTTGAGCTACGGAACAAAGATTAGCGAAGTGTCAAAAAACATTCAAGAGCGTGTTCGTTTTAGTTTGGAAAACCAACTTGGAATTACCGCTCAGACTGTAAATGTCTACATTCAAAATATCAAAGTTGTAGGAGAATAACCGTGTCAAAAATTACTACTAGCTTATTTCAAGAAATGGTGCAGGCTGCATCAACTCGCTTGAATAAGCAAGCTGAATATGTCAATTCATTAAACGTCTTTCCAGTTCCAGATGGAGATACTGGGACAAATATGGGAATGACCATCGAAAATGGTGCTAAAGAAGTTGCAGACAAGCCAGCTTCTACAGTTGGCGAGGTAGCGAGCATTCTTGCCAAAGGTCTTTTGATGGGTGCGCGTGGAAACTCAGGAGTTATTACGTCTCAGCTTTTCCGTGGATTTTCACAAGCCATCAAGGATAAAGACGAGTTAACAGGTCAAGACTTGGCCCTTGCCTTCCAATCAGGTGTAGAAGTTGCCTATAAGGCAGTGATGAAACCAGTTGAAGGAACGATTTTGACAGTTTCTCGTGGGGCTGCTATCGGTGCTAAGAAAAAAGCTGAGCAAACAGATGACGCTGTTGAAGTCATGCGCGCAGCCTTGGAAGGCGCTAAAACAGCTCTAGCTAAAACTCCAGACATGCTTCCTGTATTGAAAGAAGTTGGTGTTGTGGACTCAGGTGGTCAAGGACTGGTCTTCATCTACGAAGGTTTCCTTTCAGCCCTTACTGGTGAATATATCGCATCTGAGGACTTTGTAGCGACTCCAGCCAACATGAGTGAAATGATCAATGCAGAGCACCATAAGTCTGTAGCTGGTCATGTGGCGACTGAGGACATCACCTTTGGTTACTGTACTGAAATCATGGTAGCTCTTAAGCAAGGTCCAACCTATGCCAAAGATTTTGACTACGACGAATTTCGTAACTACTTGAATGAACTTGGGGATTCTCTCCTTGTTGTCAATGATGATGAAATCGTCAAAGTTCATGTCCATACAGAAGATCCAGGACTTGTTATGCAAGAAGGTCTCAAATATGGTAGCTTGGTCAAGGTAAAAGTTGACAATATGCGTAACCAACACGAAGCACAGGTTGAGAAAGAAGCTGCCCAAGTTAGCAAACCAGCTGAAGAAAAAGAGTATGCTTTGATTGCTGTGGTGGCTGGTAAAGGTCTAGCAGATATCTTCCGTTCTCAAGGTGTGGATTATGTTATCGAAGGCGGTCAAACCATGAACCCTTCAACAGAAGACTTTATCAAGGCTGTTGAACAGGTCAACGCTCGTAACATCATCTTCCTGCCAAATAACAAGAATATCTTCATGGCAGCTCAATCTGCAGCAGAAGTTTTGGAACAACCAGCAGTAGTGGTAGAAGCCCGTACTCTTCCTCAAGGTTTGACAAGTCTTCTTGCCTTTGATCCAAGCAAGTCCATCGAAGAAAATCAAGAGCGTATGACTGTTGCTCTTAGCGATGTTGTTAGTGGAAGCGTCACAACAGCCGTGCGTGATACAACCATTGATGGCTTAGAAATCCATGAAAACGATAATCTTGGTATGGTGGATGGGAAAATTCTCGTGTCAAACCCTGACATGCACCAAACCTTGACAGAAACATTGAAACATATGTTGGATGAAGATAGTGAGATTGTAACCTTCTACATCGGTGAAGACGGAAACGAAGAACTTGTCAATGAAATTGCCCAAGAAATCGCAGAAGAATTCGAAGACGTTGAAGTAGAGATTCACCAAGGTCAACAACCTGTTTACCCATACCTATTTAGTGTAGAATAAGATTAATAAAGAACTGAGAAATCAGTTCTTTTTTCTTTTTGAATAATGAAATCGGTATCTTTTAAATAAAAACAAAAATAATATTCATAAATAAACGTTAAAATAGAAAATTCAGAAAATTTCTTCTTTTCTCTTGAAAAATCTTGAAAAAATGGTATGATAGTAACAAGTTATTTTTAAGAGAAGAGAAAGGGGAACAATGGAGAAAATCAGTTTAGAATCTCCTAAGACGGGGTCGGATCTAGTTTTGGAAACACTTCGTGATTTAGGAATTGATACCATCTTTGGTTATCCTGGTGGTGCTGTCTTGCCTTTTTATGATGCGATATATAATTTTAAAGGCATTCGCCACATTCTAGGACGCCATGAACAAGGTTGTTTGCATGAAGCTGAAGGTTATGCCAAATCAACTGGAAAGTTGGGTGTTGCCGTCGTCACTAGTGGACCAGGAGCAACAAATGCCATTACAGGAATTGCAGATGCCATGAGCGATAGCGTTCCCCTTTTGGTCTTTACAGGTCAGGTGGCGCGAGCAGGGATTGGGAAAGATGCCTTTCAGGAGGCAGACATCGTGGGAATTACCATGCCAATCACTAAGTACAATTACCAAGTTCGTGAGACGGCTGATATTCCGCGTATCATTACGGAAGCTGTCCATATTGCAACTACAGGCCGTCCAGGGCCAGTTGTCATTGACCTACCTAAAGACGTATCTGCTTTAGAAACAGACTTCATCTATTCACCAGAAGTCAATCTACCAAGCTATCAGCCAACTCTTGAGCCAAATGATATGCAAATCAAGAAAATCTTGAAGCAATTATCCAAGGCTAAAAAGCCAGTCTTGCTAGCTGGTGGTGGGATTAGTTATGCTGAAGCAGCTGCAGAACTAAATGAATTTGCAGAACGCTATCAAATTCCAGTGGTAACCAGTCTTTTGGGGCAAGGTACGATTGCAACGAGTCACCCACTCTTCCTTGGAATGGGAGGCATGCACGGGTCATTCGCAGCTAATATTGCCATGACGGAAGCGGACTTTATGATTAGTATTGGTTGTCGTTTCGATGACCGCTTGACAGGAAATCCTAAGACTTTCGCTAAGAATGCTAAGGTTGCTCACATTGATATTGACCCAGCCGAGATTGGTAAGATTATCAGTGCAGATATTCCTGTAGTTGGAGATGCTAAGAAAGCCTTGCAAATGTTGCTAGCAGAACCAACAGTTCATAACAATACTGAGAAATGGATTGAGAAAGTTACTAAAGACAAGAACCGCGTTCGTTCTTATGATAAGAAAGAGCGTGTGGTTCAACCTCAAGCCGTTATTGAACGCATTGGTGAATTGACGAATGGAGATGCCATTGTGGTCACAGACGTTGGTCAACACCAAATGTGGACAGCTCAGTATTATCCATATCAAAATGAACGTCAGTTAGTGACTTCAGGTGGTTTGGGAACCATGGGATTTGGAATTCCAGCAGCAATTGGAGCTAAAATTGCTAACCCAGATAAGGAAGTAGTCTTGTTTGTTGGGGATGGTGGTTTCCAAATGACTAACCAGGAATTGGCTATTTTGAACATTTACAAGGTGTCAATCAAGGTGGTTATGCTGAACAACCACTCACTTGGAATGGTTCGTCAGTGGCAGGAATCCTTCTATGAAGGTAGAACATCAGAGTCGGTCTTTGATACCCTTCCTGATTTCCAATTGATGGCGCAAGCTTATGGTATTAAAAACTATAAGTTTGACAATCCTGAGACCTTGGCTCAAGATCTTGAAGTCATCACTGAGGATGTTCCTATGCTAATCGAGGTAGATATTTCTCGTAAGGAACAGGTGTTACCAATGGTACCAGCTGGTAAGAGTAATCATGAGATGTTGGGGGTGAAGTTCCATGCGTAGAATGTTAACAGCAAAACTACAAAATCGTTCAGGAGTCCTCAATCGCTTTACAGGTGTCCTATCTCGTCGTCAGGTTAATATCGAAAGCATCTCTGTTGGAGCGACAGAAGATCCGAATGTATCGCGTATCACCATTATTATTGATGTAGCTTCACATGATGAAGTGGAGCAAATCATCAAGCAACTCAATCGTCAGATTGATGTGATTCGCATTCGAGATATTACAGACAAGCCTCATTTGGAGCGCGAGGTGATTTTGGTTAAGATGTCAGCACCAGCTGAGAAACGGGCTGAGATTCTAGCGATTATTCAACCTTTCCGCGCAACGGTGGTAGACGTAGCACCAAGCACGATTACTATTCAGATGACAGGAAATGCAGAAAAGAGCGAAGCCCTATTACGAGTCATTCGACCATACGGTATTCGTAATATTGCTCGTACGGGTGCCACTGGATTTACCCGTGATTAAAAATACAACTTAAATTTGTTAAACCAGCCTAAAAGGCAATAAATAATAGAAAAGAGAGAAAAAACTATGGCAGTTCAAATGGAATACGAAAAAGATGTTAAAGTAGCAGCACTTGACGGTAAAAAAATCGCCGTTATCGGATATGGTTCGCAAGGACATGCGCATGCTCAAAACTTGCGTGACTCAGGCCGTGATGTCATCATCGGTGTACGTCCAGGTAAATCTTTTGACAAAGCAAAAGAAGATGGATTTGACACTTACACAGTAGCAGAAGCAACTAAATTAGCTGACGTTATCATGATTTTGGCACCAGACGAAATCCAACAAGAATTGTACGAAGCAGAAATCGCTCCAAACTTGGAAGCTGGAAACGCAGTTGGATTTGCTCATGGTTTCAATATCCACTTTGAGTTTATCAAAGTTCCTGCGGATGTAGATGTCTTTATGTGTGCTCCTAAAGGACCAGGACACTTGGTACGTCGTACTTATGAAGAAGGATTTGGTGTTCCAGCTCTTTACGCAGTATATCAAGATGCAACAGGAAATGCTAAAAACATTGCTATGGACTGGTGTAAAGGTGTTGGAGCAGCACGTGTAGGTCTTCTTGAAACAACTTACAAAGAAGAAACTGAAGAAGATTTGTTTGGTGAACAAGCTGTACTTTGTGGTGGTTTGACTGCCCTTATCGAAGCAGGTTTCGAAGTCTTGACAGAAGCAGGTTACGCTCCAGAATTGGCTTACTTTGAAGTTCTTCACGAAATGAAATTGATCGTTGACTTGATCTATGAAGGTGGATTCAAGAAAATGCGTCAATCAATTTCA